>NZ_JBVJFA010000004.1:0-102390 GCF_055588085.1 Streptomyces sp. NPDC046303 | reverse complement strand
GGGGGCTCGGGCTGGTGGGGTGTGTGCGGGTCGGTTGCTGGGGCTCCGCCCCAGGCCCCGCGCCTCAAGCGCCGGCGGGGCTGGATGGGGCTCGGGTTCCGCCCCAGGCCCCGTGCCTCGAGCGCCGGCGGGGCTGGATGGGGGTCGGGGTTTTTAGGGGCGAGCGGTGCGGGGGGTGTGTCAAGAAGGGGAGTGGAGGGGTTTTGTCATGCAGCGGCTGGAGTCGTGGAAGCGGTAGTGGCCGAACTTGGCGGACAGGGTGTAGCCCGAGGACAGGTAGAGGGCTATCGCCTCCGGCTGCTGGTCGCCCGTCTCCAGGACCATCCGGGTGCGGCCCGCGGCGCGGGCGTCGTCCTCCAGGGCGGCCAGGATCCGGCGGGCCAGGCCCAGGCCGCGGGCTTCCGGGATGACGTACATGCGCTTCAGCTCGGCGTCGCCGTCCGCGTAGCCCTCCTCGTTCCGGTCCTGGCTGCGCCACCCGCCGCTGGCGACCGGCGCGCCCGCGGCGTCGTACGCCAGCAGGTAGAGGCCCTGCGGCGGGGTGAACATGGCCGGGTCGAGGAAGGTGGCGTCGCCCTCGTCGTCGTTGTACCGCGCCTGGTACTCCAGCTGGACCTGGTCACTGAGTTTGACCGCGTCCGGGTGGTCGTACGGCACTGGCTGGAGCTGGATCCCGTGAGACATCAGAACATCGTACGGAACCGTGCCGCTATGGTGCGGGGATGCTCATCGTGACCTCCGTGAATGTGAATGGGATCCGCGCTGCCGCCAAGAAGGGCTTCGGGGCGTGGCTCGAGGGATCCGACGCCGACGTGGTGTGCCTTCAGGAGGTACGGGCCGAGGAGGGGCAGATCCCGGACGAGGTGCGCAGTCCCGCGGGCTGGCACACCGTGTTCGCGCCCGCCGCCGTCAAGGGGCGGGCCGGGGTCGCGCTGTACACGCGGCGCGCGCCCGAGCGCGTGCAGGTGGGGTTCGGGAGTGACGAGTTCGACGCCAGCGGGCGGTACCTCGAGATCGACCTGCCCGGTGTGACCGTCGCCAGCCTCTACCTGCCCTCCGGTGAGGCCGGGACGCAGAAGCAGGAGGAGAAGTACCGCTTCATGGCGGAGTTCCACGTCTACCTCCAGGCCCTGCGGGCGCGGGCCGCCGCGGACGGGCGCGAGGTCGTGGTCTGCGGGGACTGGAACATCTGCCACCGGGAAGCCGACCTCAAGAACTGGAAGACGAACCGGAAGAACGCCGGCTTCCTGCCCGAGGAGCGGGAGTGGCTCGGCAAGGTCTACGACGAGGCCGGGTACGTGGACGTGGTGCGCGAGCTGCACCCCGACACCGAGGGCCCGTACTCCTGGTGGTCCTACCGCGGGCGGGCCTTCGACAACGACGCCGGCTGGCGGATCGACCTCCAGGTCGCCACTCCGGGCCTGGCGGCGAAGGCCGTGAAGGCGTTCGTGGAGCGGGCCGAGACGCACCCGGAGCGCTGGTCCGACCACGCGCCGGTGACGGTGGTCTACGAACTCGGGGTATGACCGGAGCCGGACGCCAGCAGGCGGTCCATCGCCATCGTCAGTTCGGCCTCGACCACGCTCTTGGCCAGCGGGCGCAGGCGGGGCAGGGCGTCCTCGGTGAGGTGGGCCGAGATCAGCTCGGTGAACAGGGCCGCCATCGCGTCCGCGTGCTCGCGGACGCGGCGGCCCGTCTCCAGGACGGCCGCCAGGGGTACACCCTCGCGGACCAGGGCCGAGGAGACGTCCAGCAGGCGGCGGCTGACGTGCACGATCTCGTCGCCGTCGGTGGCGAGGTAGCCGAGGGCGAGCGAGGCCGCCAGGTTCTCGGGGGTGACCTCGCCCTCGAAGTAGTCGGCCAGCGCCTCGGGGGTCAGCCGGACGGGGGTCTCCTCCGACCAGCCGATGCCGAGCAGCTCGCCGAGCTGGCTGACGTCGCGGCCGCTCTCGAAGGCGGCGGTCAGCTCGGCGATGCCGCCGAGGGTGTGGCCGCGCTCCAGCAGGGCGGCGATGGTCCGCAGCCGGGCCAGGTGGTGGTCGTCGTACCAGGCGATGCGGCCCTCGCGGCGCGGCGGCGGGAGCAGTTTGCGCTCGCGGTAGAAGCGCAGGGTGCGGACCGGGATGCCGGCCGCCTCGGCCAGTTCCTCCGTACGGTATTCGCGCACTGTCGCTCCTGCTTCCCTCTCCGCCACGTCCGAAGCCTATGGCGTACTGGCGGTAACTTTCCGAGCGCGACCCCTACCCATGAGTACGGGGCTGCTCTACTCTCCCGATTGTGCCAGTGATTGCTGGCAGCGTTGTGGATGCGGATGTGGATGGGAAGGCGGCGGGCATGGGCGGCATGGGCGGCGGCGACATCACGAAACGTGAGCACGTACGCGTGGCGGTGATCGGGTCGGGATTCGGCGGGCTCGGCGCGGCCGTGCGGCTGCGGCGCGAGGGGATCACGGACTTCGTCGTGCTGGAGCGCGCGGACTCGGTCGGCGGGACCTGGCGCGACAACAGCTATCCGGGGTGCGCGTGCGACGTCCCCTCGCACCTGTACTCCTTCTCCTTCGCGCCCAATCCGGACTGGCCCCGGACCTTCTCCGGGCAGCCCGCCATCCGCGCGTACCTCGAGCACGTCGCCGACACCTTCGGGCTGCGCCGCCACATCCGGCTCGGCCACGAGGTCCTGATGATGCGCTGGGACGCGGACGAGCTGCGCTGGGAGATCGAGACCTCGGCCGGAACGCTCACCGCCGACGTCGTGGTCTCGGCGACCGGGCCGCTGTCCGACCCGAAGATGCCGGAGGTCCCGGGGCTCTCCGGGTTCCCCGGCAAGGTCTTCCACTCCGCGCGCTGGGACCACGACTACGACCTCGCCGGCAAGCGCGTCGCCATGATCGGCACCGGCGCCTCCGCCATCCAGATCGTGCCCGCCATCGCGCCCGACGTGGAGCGGCTGACCCTCTTCCAGCGGACCCCGCCGTGGGTGATGCCGCGCACGGACCGGGCCATCACCGCCGTGGAGCGCTGGCTGCACCGCCAGCTGCCCTTCACCCGGGCGGCGCGCCGCGGCCTGCTGTGGGGCATCCGGGAACTGCAGGTCAGCGCCTTCACCAAGCGGCCGAACCAGCTCGGGCTCATCGAATCGCTCGCCAAGGCCAACATGGCCCGCTCGATCAAGGACCCGGCACTGCGCGCCAAGCTGACGCCCTCCTACCGGATCGGCTGCAAGCGGATCCTGCTCTCCAGCGAGTACTACCCGGCGCTGGCGCGGCCCAACGTGGACCTCGTCGCCTCCGGGCTGAAGGAGATCCGGGGCTCGGTCCTGGTCGCCGCCGACGGGACGCAGACCGAGGCCGACGCGATCGTCTTCGGCACCGGCTTCCACGTCACGGACATGCCGATCGCCGACCGGGTGGTGGGCGCGGAGGGCAAGACCCTCGCGGAGGAGTGGAAGGACGGGATGCAGTCGCTGCGCGGGGCCACCGCGGCCGGCTTCCCCAACTGGATGACGATCATCGGCCCGAACACCGGACTCGGGAACAGCTCGATGATCCTGATGATCGAGTCGCAGCTCAACTACATGGCGGATTACCTGCGGCAGCTGGGCATGCTGGGCGGGAAGGTCGCGCTGGCGGCCCGGCCCTCGGCCGTGAACAAGTGGAACCGGCAGGTCCAGGCACGGATGGAGCGGACGGTGTGGAACACCGGGGGCTGCACCAGCTGGTACCTCGATGCCCAGGGGCGCAACACCACCGTCTGGCCCGGCACCACGGGTGAGTTCCGCCGCGAGACCCGGCAGGTCGACCTGGCCGAGTACGAGGTCGTGCGGGTGCGTGAGCGTGAGCGCGAGCCGGTCCCGGCCGCCGCGGGGGCGCTGCCCCCGGACCCCCGCGCCTCAAACGCCGGCGGGGCTGGAGACGGAGCCGAAGTTGCCACTGGCGCGGCTGACAAGGTGGAGGACGCCGCGTGAGCCGGCTGACGCACGTCACCGCCGGGCCGTACGCTCCGCCCGCCGCGCGGCGCGAGCTCGTCGCCGAATCCGCCGACGGCGCCCGGCTGCACGTCGAGGTGCACGGGGACGAGGGCGCGCCGGCCGTGGTGCTGGCGCACGGCTGGACCTGCTCCACCGCCTTCTGGGCCGCGCAGATACGGGACCTGGCCGAGGACCACAGGGTCATCGCCTACGACCAGCGCGGCCACGGCCGCAGCCCCGCCGCCCTGACCCACAGCACCACCGCCCTCGCCGACGACCTGGTGGCCGTGTTCAAGGCCGCCCTGGCCCCCGGGGAGCGGGCGGTCGTCGCCGGGCACTCCATGGGCGGCATGACGATCATGGCGGCGGCCGCCCGGCCGGAGTTCGCCGAGCACGCCGCGGCCGCGCTGCTGTGCAGCACCGGCAGCGCCCGGCTGGTCGCGGAGGCGCAGGTCCTGCCGCTGCGCCCCGGGCGGGCGCGGACCCGTCTCACCGGCGCGGTCCTCGGCTCCCGGGCCCCGCTCGGCCCGGTCACGCCCGTCGCCAGGAGGATCCTCAAGTACGCCACCATGGGCGCCGGTTCGGCTCCCGAGAAGGTCGAGGCGTGCGCCCGTATCGTGCACGCCTGCCCCACCCGGGTCCGGCACGCCTGGTCCGAGGTGCTGGCCGGCCTGGACCTGGACGCCGACGTGGCCCGGCTGACGGTGCCCACCGCCGTCATCGGGGGCAAGGACGACCGGCTCACGCCCGTCGTGCACGCCCGGGGACTCGCGGCCGCGCTGCCGAACTGCGTGGGCCTCACCGAGCTCACCGGCATGGGGCACATGACCCCGATCGAGGCCCCGGAGGCCGTCGCCAACGCCGTGCGCGAGCTGGCCTCGCAGTTCTTGGAACAGCGCGGCCTCGACCAGAAGGAGAAGTCGCTGTGAGCGCACGCAGGAGTCTGGAAGGCCAGGTCGCCGTCGTCACCGGCGCCGCCCGCGGGGTCGGCGAGCTGCTCGCCCGCAAACTCTCCGCGCGCGGCGCGAAGATCGCGCTCGTCGGCCTGGAGCCGGCGGCCCTCAAGGAGGTCTCCGAGCGGCTGCACACCGACAGCGACCACTGGCACGCCGACGTCACCGACCACGAGGCCATGGCCCGGGTCGCCCAGGAGGTCAAGCAGCGCTTCGGCAAGGTCGACATCGTCGTGGCCAACGCGGGCGTGGCCTCCGGCGGGCCGTTCGCCGACTCCGACCCCGACGCCTGGCGCCGGGTGATCGAGGTCAACCTCATCGGCGGGGCCGTCACCGCCCGCGCCTTCCTGCCGGTGCTGACCGAGAGCCGCGGCTACTTCCTCCAGATCGCCTCGCTCGCGGCGATCACCCCGGCGCCGATGATGAGCGCCTACTGCGCCTCCAAGTCCGGTGTCGAGGCCTTCGCCCACTGCCTGCGCGCCGAGGTCGGCCACAAGGGCGTCAAGGTGGGCGTCGGCTACCTCTCCTGGACCGACACCGACATGGTGCGCGGGGCCGACCAGGACGAGGTCATGCGGGAGCTGCGCCGGCGGCTGCCGTGGCCCTCGAACCGCACGTACCCGCTGGGCCCGGCCGTCGACCGGATCGTCGCGGGCATCGAGCGGCGCTCGGCGCACGTGTACGCGCAGTGGTGGCTGCGCGGCATGCAGGGCACCCGCGGCTACCTGCCGGGCATCATCGCGACGGTCGGCGCGCGGGAGATGAAGCGGTTCGAGCCGCGGCTGGCCGGTGTGTCGAAGGGGCTGGTGGGGGCCGGCGGGGCCGCGGACGAGCGGGAGCGCACGCAGAGTAACTGATCGAAATGCGTCCTTTGTCCGCCCATGCCAATCTGGTCGAGGCCCCACCACCAACACCCCTCATGGAGTGAAAAGCATGGGCATCAAGGACCAGTTCAACGAAAAGGCGCAGGAACTCAAGGGCAAGGCCTCCCAGGCCGCGAAGGGCGTGCAGGACGAGGCGTCCGAGCGCTCCCGGCAGCTGAGGGAGAAGAAGCAGCCGCAGCAGCCGCAGGCCAGGCAGCCGCAGCAGCCGCAGCAGCCGCAGGCCAAGCGGCCGCCCGCCGACAGGGCCCGCGACGAGTTCGACGAGAACTGGGACGCCTGATCCGATCGGCCGAAGGGGCGCGACCATCCGGTCGCGCCCCTTCCGCATGCCCTCGCCGGCGGCGGTTGCGCCGGCTGCCTACGGCCGCGGCGGCAGCTTCGGACGCCGCAGGTCCGGTACGTCCGTGTAGCCGGGCGGCACCGCGGCCGGGTCCTGCTCCAGCAGTTCCAGCGCCAGGTGCACGGCGTCGTCCAGCTGCGCGTGCCGACCCTCCGCCCAGTCGAGGGGGGTGCGCAGGATCGCGAGGTCCGGTTCCACCCCGTGGTTCTCCACCGACCAGCCGTACTCCGGGAACCAGGCGGCGTTCATCGGCACCGTGATCACCGTGCCGTCGCCGAGGGTGTGCCGGCCGGTCATGCCGACCACCCCGCCCCAGGTGCGCTGGCCCACCACCGGGCCCAGCCCGAGCAGTTTGATGGCCGCGGTGATCATGTCCCCGTCCGAGGAGGTCGCCTCGTCGGCGAGCGCCACGATCGGACCGCGGGGCGCGTTGGAGGCGTACGAGACCGGCTGGGCGTTGCGCGTGAGGTCCCAGCCGAGGATGGAGCGGGTCAGCTTCTCCACCACCAGCTCGCTGATGTGCCCGCCCGCGTTGCCGCGTACGTCCACGATGAGCGCGGGCCGGGACATCTCCATCCGCAGATCGCGGTTGAACTGGGCCCAGCCCGACCCGCCCATGTCGGGGATGTGCAGGTAGCCGCACCGGCCGCCGCTGAGCTCGCGCACCACCGCGCGCCGCTTGGACACCCAGTCCTGGTAGCGCAGCGGCCGCTCGTCGATCAGCGGTACGACGGCCACCCGGCGGGAGGGGCCCTCGCCCTCCGCGGGCTGGAAGGTCAGCTCCACGGTGGTGCCGCCGGCCCCCGCCAGCAGCGGGTAGGGGCCGCTGACCGGGTCCACCGGGCGCCCGTCCACGTGGGTGAGCAGGGCGCCCTCCCGGATGCCGGTGCCGGCCAGCGGGGAGCGAGCCTTGGAGTCGGAGGACTCGCCGGGCAGGATCCGGCTGAGCACCCATCCGCCGTCCCGGGGCACGAAGTTGGCGCCGAGCAGTCCGATCGCCCGCTGGTAGTGCGGGGGGCCCTCGTTGCGGCGCGAGGCGGCGACGTACGCGTGGGAGGTGCCCAGTTCACCGAGGACCTCGCGCAGCAGGTCGCCGAACTCGTCCGGTGAGGCGACCCGTTCGACCAGGGGGCGGTACTGGCGCAGGACGCCGTCCCAGTCGATGCCGCACATCTTGGGCTCCCAGAAGTACGCGCGGATGATCCGCCCGGCCTCCTCGAAGGCCTGGCGCCACTCCGCCGCCGGGTCCACCTCGTGCAGGATGCGCCGCAGGTCCAGGTAGACGGTCGAGTCGCTGTCGCCCGACTCGGTGGCCGGGACCGCCCGCAGGTCGCCGTCGTCGTTGATCACGAGCCGGGTGCCGTCGCCGCTGACCGCGAACCAGTCCAGCCCCGAGGCGAGTTCGGTCTTGCGGGCCTTGGTGAGGTCGAAGTGCTCCAGCGTCGGCTTGCCGCTGATGTCGGCCGGGTTGGCGAAGGTCTCGCCGAGCGCGCCCGAGATCGGCCAGCGCAGCCACACCAGTCCGCCGCCGTGCACGGGGTAGAGGGCCGAGTACTTCGACGCGGTCACCGGGAAGGGCGTGACCCGGCTCTCCAGGCCCTCCACCTCCACGGTCACCGCGCCGTCGCCGGTGTCCGGCTCGCCCTCGCCGGGGTCGAGCCCGCCGGCCGCCGGGCGCCCTTCGGCGGACAGGGCGAACGGCGAGGGGGTCGCGGAGGAGAGCGGCACCAGGTAGGGGCGGCAGCCCAGCGGGAAGGACAGGTCTCCGGTGTGCACGTCGTACACCGGGTCGAAGCCGCGCCACGACAGGAAGGCCAGGTAGCGGCCGTCCCGGGTGAAGACCGGATTCTCGTCCTCGAAGCGGCCGTTGGTGACGTCCACGACGATCCGCGCGCCCGGGCCGGCGATCCGGGCCATCTTGATCTGCCGCAGCGACCGGCCGATGCCCGGGTGCGACCAGGTCAGCCAGGCCCCGTCGGGAGAGAACGCCAGGTCGGTGACGGGCCCGTTGATGGACCGGATCAGCTCGGTGACCTCGCCTTCGGACTCCTCCGTATCCGCGGCGTCGGCCGCTTGTTCGGACACGTTGATCAGGAGCAGCCGCCCGTCGTGGGAGGCGATGGCGAGCCGGTCCCCGTCCGGGTCCGACAGGAGCTCGGTCACGCGCCCCAGCTCGCCCGAGGCCAGCCGGCGCGGCTCCCGGTCCCCGGAGGCCCGCGGCAGGTAGGCGATCTCGATGGCGTCCTCGCCCTCGGCGTCGGTCACGTACGCGACCTGCCCGCTGCTGCCGAGCATCTCGGGCAGCCGCACCCGTACGCCCGGGGTGTCGGCGATGGTGCGGGCCGGGCCGTCGCGGTGGGTCAGCCAGTACAGGCTGCCGCGTACGACGACCGCGCTGGCCCGGCCGGTGGTGTCGACGGACAGCGAGTCGACGTGGCTGGCGGCCGGTACCTGGTAGCTGCGGCGGCCGGCGCGCGGCCCGCCGAGCCGGACGTCGAGCCGGCGCGGGAGGGCGTCGGGAGCCAGGGACTCCACGAGCCAGATGTCCCCGGCGCACTGGTAGACGATCCGGGTGCCGTCGCTGGAGGCGTGCCGGGCGTAGAACTCCTCGTGGTCGGTGTGCCGGCGCAGGTCGGTGCCGTCGGGCAGGCAGGAGTAGAGGTTGCCGATGCCCTCGTGGTCGGAGAGGAAGGCGATCCGGCCGCCGACGAACATCGGGGAGTCGAGGTGCCCCTCGACGTCCTCCAGCAACTGCTCGCCGTGCAGCCACAGCCGGCCGGTGGCGCCGCCGCGGTAGCGCTTCCACGCGGCGGGCTCGTGGGGCGGCTTGCCGGTCAGCAGGAGGGTGCGGTGCTCTCCGCCGATGTCGGCGACCTGGATGTCGGAGCAGGGGCCCCAGGGCAGGCGGCCGCCGGGGCTGCCGTCCGTGGGCAGCTTGTAGGCCCAGGCGAAGTAGGAGAACGGCTGGCCGTGCGAGGAGACCGCCAGGACGTTGCCGTCCGGGTCCCAGCCGCAGACCCGGGTGTCGATGGACCCCCAGTGGCTGAGCTGGCGGGCCGGGCCCCCGTCGACGGGGACGAGGTGGATTTCGGGGTCGAGCGTGCGCCAGGTGGTGAAGGCGATGTGCCGTCCGTCCGGGGAGAAGCGCGGGTGGCTGACCCGGGTCCGGTCGACGGTGATCCGCCAGGCGCGGCCGACCGGAGCTCCAGGGGGAACCAAGGGCGCCACCCAAAGATCGTCCTCGGTGGCGAAGCACAGGAGGTCGTCGTGCAGGTGCGGGAAGCGGAGGTACGCGACGTCGTGACTCACCCCCCAATGCTTTCCGCGCAGGGGGGCACCGGCAACTCGTACAGGTGATCCATGCCACCCCCCGGATCGAAACGGAACGGTTTCGTTTCGTTGGGGGCCGGGGTATCGTCGTACACGTACGGAACACGTTCGTTTCGATAAGAGGCGCGCTCGGACGGGAGGCACGGAGATGACCGAGGCGATGGCGGCCCGGCGCAGCCGGATCACCCCCGAGCGGGAAGCCGAACTCCACGGAGCGGTCCTGGACCTGCTCCGCGAAGTGGGCTACGAGGCGCTGACCATGGACGCGGTCGCCGCCCGCACCAAGTCCAGCAAGGCCACCCTCTACCGCCAGTGGGGGAGCAAGCCCGAGCTGGTCGCCAAGGCCCTGCGATGCACGCAGCCCGTCTCGCTGCGGGAAATCGACACGGGCAGCCTGCGCACGGACTTCGCGCGCATGGTCGAGTGCTCCGACGACGCGCAGATGGCCAAGGACACCGCCCTGATGCGGGGTCTGGCCCATGCCGTCCACGAGAGCCCGGAGCTCCACAAGGCCCTGCGGGACCTGCTGGTCGACCCCGAGATCAACGGCCTCCAGGCGATGCTCCGGCGCGCGGTGGACCGGGGCGAGATCCGCCCGGACTGCCCGGCACTGGACTTCGTACCGCACATGCTCATCGGGGCGTTCATCGCGCTCCCGCTGATCGAGGACCGCCCGGTGGACCGGGACTTCCTCGGCCACTTCATCGACGCCGTGGTCTTCCCCGCCCTCGGCGTCTGAACTCCCCGCCCCGCCCCGCCACGCCCCGTCCCCGCTGCACCGCCTGCTGTTCCTGACACGCCGCTCTCGTCGTCGGGCCGGCTCCCCATGCCCTGATCCGCACCGGATCCATCCCACGACCCGAACGGGAGAACCACCGACGTGGCCACCTTCCTCTACCGCCTCGGCCGGGGCGCCTTCCGGCGCCGCGGCCTCGTCGCCCTCATCTGGGTGGCGCTGCTGTTCGCCGCCGGATTCGGCGCGGCATCGGCGTCCGCACCCACCTCAGGCTCGTTCTCGATACCCGGCACGGAGGCCCAGAAGGCCTTCGACGTGCTGGACGAGAAGTTCCCCGGAATGGCCGCCGACGGCGCCACCGCCCGGATCGTCATCAAGGCCCCGGCCGGCGCCAAGGTCACCGACCCGGAGCCCAAGGCCCAGGTCGAGAAGATCGTCGAGGACCTGAAGTCCGGTCCGGGCAAGGACCAGATCTCCTCGGTCGCCGACCCGTACCAGAGCCAGGCCGTGAGCCAGGACGGCTCCATCGCCTACATCAGCGCCAAGTACAAGGTCAGCGGCATGGAGCTGACCGACGCGACCCGCGACGCGCTGAAGGAGTCCGGCAAGGACGCCCAGGCGAAGGGCCTCACCGTCGAGATCGGCGGCGACGCGCTGATGGCGGCCCCCGAGACCGGTTCCGGTGAGATCATCGGCATCGCGGTCGCCGCGGTCGTCCTCGTCATCACCTTCGGCTCGCTGATCGCGGCCGGGCTGCCGCTGCTGACCGCGCTGATCGGCGTGGGCATCGGCGTCTCCTCCATCACCGCGCTCGCCAACGTGCTGGACCTCGGCAACACCACCTCCACCCTCGCGATGATGATCGGCCTCGCGGTCGGCATCGACTACGCCCTCTTCATCGTCTCCCGCTACCGCGCGGAGCTCGCCGAGGGCCGCGAGCGGGACGAGGCCGCCGGCCGGGCCGCCGGAACCGCCGGCTCCGCCGTCGTCTTCGCCGGTCTGACCGTGGTCATCGCCCTGGTGGGCCTGGCCGTCGTCAACATCCCGATGCTGACCAAGATGGGCTTCGCGGCCGCCGGAACCGTGGTCATCGCGGTGCTGGTCGCCCTCACGCTCGTCCCGGCCATCCTGGGCTTCGCGGGCAAGAAGGTCCTGCCGGCGGGCGAGAAGAGCAAGCTGTTCGGCAAGGGCGCGCGCAACGCGTCCTCCGCCGCGGACCTCGAGAAGAAGCCCAACGGCGGCACCCGCTGGGCCCGCTTCGTCCTGCGCCGCCCGGTCATGGTCCTGCTGGCCGGTGTGATCGGCCTCGGCATCATCGCCATCCCGGCGAGCAAGCTGGAGATGGGCCTGCCGGACGACGGCGCCCAGCCGGTCTCCACCACCCAGCGCCAGGCGTACGACCTGCTGTCCGACGGGTTCGGCCCGGGCTTCAACGGCCCGCTGATGGTCGTCGTCGACGGCGACAAGGCGCTCGCCGACAAGACCGTGGACCGGATCAAGGGCCTGGAGGGCGTGGCCGCGGTCATGCCGCCGATGCCCAACGAGGCCGGGGACGCCTCGGTGATCACGGTCGTCCCGAAGGACCGCCCGTCCTCCACGCAGACGGAGGACCTGGTCCACACCATCCGCGACGGCAGCGGGGACGACGTCATGGTCACCGGCGCCACCGCGATGAACATCGACTTCTCGCAGAAGATGAACGACGCGCTGCTGCCCTACCTGGCGCTCGTGGTCGGCCTCGCGTTCCTGCTGCTGATGCTGGTGTTCCGCTCGATCCTCGTCCCGCTCAAGGCGGCCCTCGGCTTCCTGCTCTCGGTGGTCGCCGCCCTCGGCGCGGTCGTCGCGGTCTTCCAGTGGGGCTGGCTCGGCTCGCTCT
Organism: Streptomyces sp. NPDC046303; assembly: GCF_055588085.1. Lineage (NCBI taxonomy): Bacteria > Bacillati > Actinomycetota > Actinomycetes > Kitasatosporales > Streptomycetaceae > Streptomyces > Streptomyces sp. NPDC046303. The sequence goes on along the minus strand of NZ_JBVJFA010000004.1, from coordinate 90,305 downwards.
TCGGCGTGGAGCAGACCGGCCCGATCATGTCGATGATGCCGATCTTCATGGTGGGCGTGGTCTTCGGTCTGGCCATGGACTACGAGGTCTTCCTCGTCACCCGGATGCGGGAGGCGTACGTCCACGGCGAGCGCCCGGGCCAGGCGGTGGTGACCGGCTTCCAGTACAGCGCGCGGGTGGTGGTGGCCGCCGCCGTCATCATGATCGCGGTGTTCGCGGGCTTCATCGGGGCCAGCGAGCAGATGGTCAAGATGATCGGCTTCGGCCTGGCCGTCGCCGTCTTCTTCGACGCCTTCGTGGTCCGGATGGCCATCGTCCCGGCGGTGCTGGCGCTGCTCGGCCACAAGGCCTGGTGGCTGCCGCGCTGGCTGGACCGGCTGCTGCCGAACGTCGACGTGGAGGGCGAGAGCCTGCGCAAGCACCTCGCGGGCGCGTCGGACACCTCGGAGGGCCCGGACAAGGACCGCGAGCTGGTCAGCGCCTGACCCCGGCGCGTACGGGTTCTCCGTACGGCTGAACACCCCGGCCCCGTACCGCCTGAACACCAGGCGGTACGGGGCCCGTCGCGTTGCGCCTAACGGGTGGCGGCGGTGTACGTACGGCGCAGGAAGCGGCGCAGGGCGGCGATGTCGAACTGGACCACGGCGACGCCGTCGGGGGAGTGGAACTCCACGACGGCCTGGACGCGGCCGCACGGCCAAATGCGTACGTCCCCGGTGCCGGTCGGGGCCTGGAGGCCCGCCTCGAGGAGGGCGCGGGGGAAGACCCACTCGTTGTCGGTGCCCTCGGGGGACAGGCCCGCGGGGAAGACGATCCGCACGGCCAGCGGCTCGGACGCGGCGAAGCGCAGGGCCACCGGGACCTTCCGGTAGAGCGGATCGTCGCTGATCACGCGCGCGGTGACGCGCTCCTCGACGGCGATCGCGGTGGCGGTGGCGGTCGCGGTGGCGGTGGCGCTCGCGGTGGCGCTCGCGGGGGGATTCTCGGCGGTGGCTGACACGACAAGGCTCCTCTTATTCGGGCCATATGCGTCCGTTGTCCTCAAGCCTCGCATACTCACACGAATCCGCACGGATCTATTTGTGATGCAGACGCTCTTGCCAATCGTTTGCAACTGGGCACTATTCTTGAACGGTTAAAGACGGTGTAAGAAGACGGTGTGAGAAGCGGAGCCACTCCATGCATGTGCCCGACGGATTCATCAATGCACCCGTATCGGTGGCCGCCGGAGTGGCGGCAGCCGCCGCCGTCGCCGTGTGCCTCCGCGGAGCCCGGCGGGAGCTTGGGGGCACCTCCCAGGCCGGAGGCCCAGGGGGAGAGCGGACGGCGCCGCTGGCCGGCCTCGTCGCCGCCTTCATCTTCGCCGTGCAGATGCTGAACTTCCCCGTCGCCGCCGGCACCAGCGGGCACCTGCTGGGCGGCGCCCTCGCGGCGATACTCGTCGGCCCCTATACGGGCGTGCTGTGCGTGTCCGTGGTCCTGCTCATGCAGGGCATCCTCTTCGCCGACGGCGGCCTGACCGCCCTCGGCGTCAACATCACCGTCATGGGCGTCGTCACCGTCGTCCTCTCCTACGCGGTCTTCCGCGGGCTCCTCAAGGTGCTGCCCGCGACCCGCCGCTCGGTGACCGTCGCCGCCTTCGCCGGAGCCCTGCTCTCGGTGCCCGGCGCGGCCGCCGCCTTCACCGCGCTCTACGCGATCGGCGGCACCACCGACGTCTCCCTCGGCAAGGTGCTCACCGCGATGGTCGGCGTGCACGTGCTCATCGGCATCGGCGAGGCCGCCATCACCGCGGCCACCGTCGGCGCCGTGATCGCCGTACGGCCCGACCTGGTGCACGGGGCGCGCGGACTGGCCGCCCCGCTGAAGCTGCGCGTCGGCGGCGTGCTCGTCGACGCCCCGGCCGCCGCCCCCGCCCCCGCTCCGGCCGCGGCCCGCTCCACCACCAAGGTGTGGGCCACCGGCCTCGTCACCGCCCTGGCCCTGGCCGGGTTCGTCTCCTTCTACGCCTCCGCCAGCCCCGACGGCCTGGAGAAGGTCGCCGCCGACCAGGGCATCGACGCCACGGTCGAGGAGCACGCGGCCGCCGGCTCCCCGCTCGCCGACTACGCCGTCAAGGACGTCGCCGACGCCCGCCTCTCCGGCGGCCTCGCGGGCGCCCTCGGCGTCGGGGCGACCGTCGCCGTCGGCACGGGCGTCTTCTGGGTGGTCCGCCGCCGCCGTACGGACGAGCAGGCCGCCCCCGCCCAGGCCCCGGCGGCCTGAGATGGGTGCGGGCCACGCCCACCGGCTCTACCGGCACGGGCACTCACTGGTGCACGCGCTGCCGCCGCACTGCAAGCTCGCGGCGACCTTCGCCTTCGTGGTGGTCGTGGTCTCCACCCCGCGCGAGGCGGTGTGGGCCTTCGGCGCCTACGCCGTCCTGCTCGCCGCCGTCACGGCCGCCGCCCGGGTCCCGGCCGGCTTCCTGCTGAAGCGGCTGCTGATCGAGATCCCGTTCGTGGCCTTCGCCGTGCTGATGCCCTTCGTGGCCGAGGGCGAGCGGGTGGACGTACTGGGCCTCTCGCTCAGCGTCTCCGGACTGTGGGGCGCCTGGAACGTGCTCGCCAAGGGCACCCTTGGCGTCGCCGCCTCCGTACTCCTCGCCTCCACGACGGAGCTGCGGGCACTGCTGCTGGGCCTCCAGCGGCTGAAGCTGCCGCCGCTGCTGGTACAGATCGCCTCGTTCATGATCCGGTACGGGGACGTGATCACCGGCGAGCTGCGGCGGATGTCCATCGCACGGCGCTCGCGCGGGTTCGAGGCGCGCGGGATCCGGCACTGGGGGGTGCTGGCCAAGACGGCGGGCGCGCTGTTCATCCGCTCCTACGAGCGCGGCGAGCGGGTCTACCTGGCGATGGTCAGCCGCGGCTACGCCGGTTCCATGCCGGTGATCGACGAAGCGGCGGCCTCGCGCACGCAGTGGGCGTACGCGGCCGCGCTCCCGGTGACGGCCCTCGCCGTCTGTCTGATGGGATGGACCCTGTGAACGCCCTTCCCTCCCCCTCCCTCGAGGTCTCCGGCCTCGCCTACGCCTACCCCGACGGGCACCAGGCCCTCTTCGGGGTCGACCTGACCGTCGGGCAGGGTGAGCGGGTGGCCCTCCTCGGGCCGAACGGCGCCGGCAAGACCACCCTCGTCCTGCACCTCAACGGCATCCTGGCCGGCGGGGCCGGCTCCGTGCGGGTGGCCGGGATGCCGGTGGAGAAGGGCAACTTCGCCGAGATCCGGCGCCGGGTCGGGATCGTCTTCCAGGACCCCGACGACCAGCTCTTCATGCCGACCGTCCGGGAGGACGTGGCCTTCGGCCCGGCCGCGGCCGGGATGCGCGGCGCCGAGCTGGAGGAACGCGTCCGGGACGCGCTGGAGCAGGTCGGCATGGCCGGCTTCGCCGACCGGCCCCCGCACCACCTGTCCTTCGGGCAGCGCCGCCGGGTCGCGGTGGCGACCGTACTGGCCATGCGGCCCGAGATCCTGGTCCTCGACGAGCCCTCCTCCAACCTGGACCCGGCCTCGCGGCGCGAACTCGCGGACATCCTGCGCGCGCTCGACGTGACGGTGCTGATGGTGACCCACGACCTCCCGTACGCGCTGGAGCTGTGCCCGCGCTCGGTCATCCTGAGCGAGGGCGTGATCGCCGCCGACGGCCGGACCCAGGACCTGCTGTGCGACGAGGAGCTCATGCGGGCCCACCGCCTGGAGCTGCCCTTCGGCTTCGACCCGCGTTCCGTATCGGTGGCATAAGCACCGGTCGGAGGTTGTTGGACTGCGCGTGGACATCCAGGGTGTGGTGACGGAGGGCTTCGAGCCCGTCAGAGACGCGTTCGTACGCAATTTCGAGGTGCTCGGGGACCGGGGCGCGGCCGTGGCCGTGTACCGGGACGGCCGCAAGGTCGTGGACCTGTGGGGCGGCACCAGGGACGCGAACGGCACAGAGCCGTGGACCGCCGGCACCGCGCAGATCGTCCGCTCCGCCACCAAGGGGGTGGCCGCCGCCGTACCCCTGCTGCTGCACCAGCGGGGCCTGCTGGACCTGGACGCGCCGGTGGGCTCGTACTGGCCGGAGTTCAAGGCGGGCGGCAAGGACCGGGTCCTGGTCCGCGACCTGCTCGCGCACCGGGCGGGCGTTCCCGCGCTGGATCGCGGGCTGACCGCGGCCCAGGCCGCGGACGGGGTCACCGGACCGCGCGCGGTCGCCGCGCAGCAGCCGTTCTGGGAGCCCGGCACCGCGCACGGCTACCACGCGCAGACCTACAGCTGGCTGCTGTCCGAGCTGGTGCTGCGGGCCACGGGGCGCACCGTCGGCGGGATCCTGGCGGAGGAGATCGCCGAGCCGCTGGGCCTGGACTTCTGGATCGGCCTGCCGGAGGACGAGGTCCACCGGGTGGGCCGGGTGGCGCCGGTCGACCCGCCGGAGAGCGCGGGCATGCTCAAGACCCGGCCGAGGCGAAACGTTTCCGAGGCCTACGCCGACCCGGACTCCCTCACCCGCCGCGCCTTCGCCGCCATCGACCCCCTGCCGGACGAGAACGACCCCGCCTACCGGGCGGCCGAGCTGCCGGCCTCGAACGGTATCGGCACGGCCCGCGCCCTGGCCCGCTTCTACGCGGCCACCGTCGGCGTGGTGGAGGACGGGGCGCGGATCTTCACCCCGGCCACCACCGCCCTCGCCGGCCAGGAACTCTCGGCCGGCCCGGACCGGGTCCTGGTGGTCAACACCCGCTTCGGCCCCGGCTACATGCTGCACGGCCCGGCCTCGCCGCTGCTCTCGCCCGCCTCCTTCGGCCACCCGGGCCGCGGCGGCTCCCTGGCCTTCGCGGACCCGGAGGCGGGCATCGGCTTCGGCTACGTCACCAACGCCCACGCCAAGTCGGTCACCGCCGACCCCCGTGCCCAGGCCCTGGTACGGGCCCTGCGCGCGTCCCTGGCCTGAGGCTCGTCCCGTACGTCGGCGAGGGTGGCCCCGGCGGCCCCTTTCCCGACGTGCCGCTCGCACGGCTCGGCCCTGGCGGGCCTCTCCGGCTTCGCGTCGCTGCGCCGGACTCCGTCCGTCGGGGGCGGGTGCGGTGGGGTCAGTGGGCGGTCTCCCGTACGTCGGCGAGGGTGGCCCCGGCGTATTCGACGAGCTCCTCCGGCCGCATGGGGAACACGGTGTGCGGGGTGCCGGCGGCGGCCCAGACCACGTCGTGGCCGAGCAGCCGCCGGTCGGCGAGCACCCGGGTGCGGGTGCGGTGCCCGAAGGGCGGGACCCCGCCGATGGCGTAGCCCGTCGTTTCGCGCACCAGTGCGGCATCCGCCCGGGTGACCTCCTCCGCCCCGAGCTCCCGGCGCACGGCCTCCGCGTCGACCCGCGAGGCCCCGTCCATCAGGACCAGCACCGGGACCCCGTCCGCGGCGAAGACCAGCGACTTCACGATCTGGCTGAGCTCGCAGCCGATCGCGGCGGCCGCGTCGGCCGCGGTACGGGTCCCTTCGGGAAAGGCCCGGACGGAGAGCTCGAGCCCCAGCCCGGCCAGGGCCTCGGCGAACAGGGGGTGCGTGGAGGTCGTCATACGGCGACGCTATCGCCGCGCGGCACGGCCAGGGAGCGGTTTGCGGCTCACGCCGCCGCCCAGCCACGCAGCAAGGACTCCCGCACGTGCGGCTTCGGGGTGCCCTCGGGGGCGTGCTCGCGACCCCACGCCTCGACCGCCCGCGGATCGGCGGTTCCGGCCACGAAGCGGGCGAGCAGGTCCTGCGAGAGCGCTGCCTCCTCCGCGCCGTACCCGCCGGCCGCCGCCGAGTACACCGTCACCGCCTCCGGCCCGTACTCCGTCTCCAGCCGCAGCGTCATCTCGGGCGGCCCCTCCCCGAGGAAGGTGCCGACCGCGGCCGAGAGCACCGCCCCGAGGAACTTGGGTGCGCGGCCCGCCGGACCCTCGATGGGCACGTCGTCCACGACCGCGGAACGCAGCCCTTCCCACGCCCACATGCGGGAGCCGTCGAGGTCGAAGGCCTCCAGCCCGTCCGCGCCCAGCCGCACGCAGCTCCCGCCGGCGGCGGGCGGCGAACCGACGTACACCGCGTCCGGAGTGACCCAGAACAGCCCGACCATCGCCACAACCGACTCCCGCTCTCGACCCTCGGCACCAGCCCCCGGCCACCCGTACCGCCCGCCGGAAACGGAACCCCGCAGACACGCCGAAGAGCGGTCCGCCTGCCGGGAAAAGAGCGGTCGGCGGGGCCACGCGCCCGCTACGGCGCGGCCGGCCCCGGCCTCAGCCCGCGTTCAGGACCGACGCCACGATCGGGCCCGCCGCGTCGCCGCCGTGGCCGCCGGCTTCGACCATGGCCGCCGCGGCGAGGTCGCCGCTGAAGCCCGTGAACCAGCTGTCGGGGCTGCCCGCGCCGTCGACCTCCGCGGAGCCGGTCTTCGCGCCCTTGTCCGAGCCGCGGACCGAGGACATCGCCTCACGGCCCGTGCCGCTGGCCGCCGTCAGCTTCATCATCGAGACCAGCTGCTGCTGCACCGAGGGCTTCATGCGGCGCTGCGCCGTCGCGATGGTGCGGCCGTCGAGCTCCGGGGAGACCAGCAGCGGCTGGCGGAAGACGCCCGTGCGGGCGGTCGCCGTGATGGACGCGACGTTGAGCGGGTTCATGGTGATCTGGCCCTGCCCGATGTACGCGGCGGCCGCGGCCGCACCCGTCGCGGGCGGGACCTTGCCGTCGGTGGACTTGATACCCGTCTTCCAGTCCAGCCCGATGCCGAAGACCTCCGTGGCCTCCTTCGGCAGCGCGGAGTCGTCGTCGACGGGCTTGATCTGCTTGATGAAGGCGGTGTTGCAGGATTTGGCGAACGAGGTCGCGAAGCTGGTGCCCGCCGGCAGATCGAAGTTCTTCAGGTTGTGGAAGGGCCGGCCGCCCCAGGACACCTCCTTCGGGCACTCCGCCGGCTTGTCGGCGGCGACCAGGCCGCGGTCCAGCAGCATCGCCCCCGTCACGATCTTCATCGTGGAGCCGGGCGCCCGGTTGCCCGCCATCGCCGCGTTGAAGCCGTCCTTGCGGTGGTTCGCGACGGCCAGGATGTGCCCGTTGCTCGGTTTGACGGCGACCACCGAGGCCTCGGGGAACGTGGCGACCGCCTGCTCGGCCGCCGCCTGGACCTTCGCGTCCAGGTACGTCTTGAGGACGCTCGGCTCCCCCTCGACCAGGGTCAGCAGCGTCCGCTTCGGAGCGCCCTGCACCGCCGGCTCGATCCAGACCTCGGCGCCCGCCTTGCCGCCCGTCTTGGCCCCGTACGTCTCGCGCAGCTGGTCCAGGACGGGGCGCAGCGAGGGGTACTTCTCCGCGGTCAGCTCCACACCGTTGCGGTCGACGGCCTTGACCGGCGGGTTCGCCGGGGTGCCCGCGCGCAGCTTCTCGTCCTTCTGCAGCTGCGGGTGGATCACCGAGGCCTGCCAGTCGACCAGCGGCTTTCCGCTGCTCAGGCCGCGCACCACGGTCAGCTGGGAGTCGTACGCGAGGGGCTTGGTCGTGCCCTCGTACGTGATCTCCGCCTGGACCGTGAACGGCACGGTCGTGCCGTTCGGCGTACCCGGCGTGATCACCGCCTTGGACACGTGCGCCCTGGCCTTGTAATCGGCCACGGCGGTCTGCGCGGCCTGCGCGTTGTTCGTCAGGTCCGCGGCCGCCCGATCGTCCCCGGCGGCCCACGCGGCCAGGAACGCCTTCGCGGTCGCGGCGGTCTCCTTGTCGGTGACGGGGCCGCTGCCCTTCTGCGACTGGACGCCGGTGTCGCTCTTGGAGCCCGCCGTTCCGTCCTCGCCGGCGTCCCCGACCAGGGCGTACACCCCGTATCCGGCGCCGCCGACCAATGCGAGGAATACCCCGCCGACGATGGCGCCCTTCGCTGCCCCGTTCACTTCTTCAGTCCCTCCCCCGGAACCCCGTTCTCTGAACGTGTTCAAAGAACCTGTGGCGCAGACATTACGCTGCGCCACTCTCTCCCCACTCGTTTGTTACCGGACCGGAACATCGATGGCTGAAAAGGAGGGGTGAAAGGCGGCCGGACGGCGGCCGGACGGCGGCCAGGCGGTATAGATCGCCCGATGAACATCGTTCGCACGGTGGAAGCGGCCCGCATCGACGCGGCCGCGCCCGAACTGGTCTGGTACACGTCCTACGCCTCGAACATGCACCGGGACCGGCTCGCCTGCTACCTCGCCGGAGGCACCCCGCCGGGCGCCGCACGCCGCTACCCCGGCTGCCGCGACCGCCGCGCGCCGGCGCGGTCGGTGCCGGTCGAGCTGCCGGGGCGCCTGTACTTCGCCACGGAGTCCCCCGTCTGGACGGGCGGCCGCGGCTTCTACGACCCGGCGGCGCCGGGCCGCACCCGGGCCCGCGCCCACCTGGTGACGGCCCAGCAGTTCTCCGACATCGCCGCCCAGGAGATGTACCGGGAGCCCGGGACCGACTTCGACCTGACCGAGGTCCTGCGGTCGGGACGCGACGAGTGGGGGCCGGGCCGGTACGAGACGCTGATCTGCTCCGGCGTCCTGGACGGCATCCCGGTGCTGACCTTCACCGCACCCTGGGTCATGCACGACGTGGACTGGGTCACACCGTCCGCCGCGTACGTGAAGTACCTGGCGGCGGGCCTGCTGGAAGCCGCGGCCTGGGACGAGCGGTCCATCGCCGAGTACCTCGTACGGTGCCCGGGCGCGGCCGGCCACTGGAGCGCGGACCAGATCCTGGACCTCCTGATCTCCGCATGACCTCCGCATGCCCACCGCATGACGACGGCCCCGGCGCGCACGCGCCGGGGCCGTCGTTCCGGGCCCGCTACACCCAGGTGTCCAGCCACATCCTGGCCCGCCACGCGTCCATCGGCAGGGTCTGGCCCGTGAAGATCGGCCAGAAGTAGATGAAGTTCCACACGATCAGCAGGACCAGCACCCCCGCCCCGATCGCGCCCAGCGTCCGCCGCCGTTCGCTCGATCCGGCCGGGCCCAGCAGGGCCCCGATCATCATCGCCACCGCCAGGCACAGGTACGGGACGAAGACCACGGCGTAGAAGAAGAAGATGGTCCGCTCCTGGTAGTTGAACCAGGGCAGCAGACCCGCGCCCAGCGCGCACGCGATCGCGCCCGCACGCCAGTCGCGGCGGAAGAACCACCGCCACAGCACGTACAGCAGCGCGAAGCAGCCCGCCCACCACAGCAGCGGAGTGCCCAGCGCCAGCACCTCGCGGGCGCACTTGCCGGCCTCCGTCGCCGGGCAGCCGTCGGTGCCGGGCTCCGGGGACTCGTAGAAGTACGAGACGGGCCGGCCCAGCACCAGCCAGCTCCACGGGTTCGACTCGTAGGTGTGCCCCGAGGTCAGGCCGACGTGAAACTTGTACACCTCGGTCTCGTAGTGCCACAGGCTGCGCAGCCACTCCGGGAGGAACGACAGCGCGCTGCCCTGGTCGTGCTTGGCGGCCCAGTCGCGCAGGTAGCCGCCCTTGCCGTTGTCCGGGCTGAAGATCCAGCCCGACCACGAAGCCACGTACGTCACCACGGCGACCGGCACCGTCGACAGGAACCCGGGCAGCGCGTCGCGGCGCAGCATCGCCGCGTACGGAGCGCCCGCGCCCGCCGTGCGCCGCGCGGCGGCGTCCCACAGCACGGTGAGGATGCCGAAGAACGCCAGGACGACGAAGCCGTTCCACTTCGTGCCCGCGGCCAGACCCAGACAGACCCCCGCCAGGATCCGGTACGGGCGCCGGCCCAGCCGCAGCCTCTCAGCGATCTTCACGTCGGGCCGGGTCCGGCCCTCGTCGTCCACCGGCAGCGCGTCCGCGAGCCGGGCCCGGGCCTTGTCCCGGTCGATGAGCAGCGCCCCGAACGCGGCGAGCACGAAGAACATCAGCACCAGGTCGAGCAGCGCGGTACGGCTCATCACCAGGTGCAGGCCGTCCACCGCGAGCAGCGCCCCCGCCAGGCAGCCCAGGAACGTCGAGCGGAACAGGCGCCGCCCGATCCGGCACAGCATGAACACGGACAGGGTGCCGAGCACGGCGGTCATGAACCGCCAGCCGAAGGGGGTGAGCCCGAACATCCACTCGCCGAGCCCGATGACCCACTTGCCGACGGGCGGGTGCACGACGTAGCCCGGGTCCAGCGGGAGGGGCACCGACCCGGGGTCGGCCAGGATCGACTTGTCGACGTCCTTGGGCCAGCTCGCCTCGTAGCCCTGCTTGATCGTGGCCCAGGCGTCCTTGGCGTAGTACGTCTCGTCGAATATCACCGCCTTCGGGCTGCCCAGGTGCACGAACCGCAGCGCCCCGGCGACGAGCGCCACCAGCAGCGGCCCCACCCACGACAGGATCCGCTGCCAGGTCCCCCACACCTGCTGCGGCAGCCCGAAGGTCATCCACAGCTGGGGGGACGGCTGGGCGTACGGGGGCACCAGGCGGCTGCGCACGTCACCGCGCCCCGCCCCGCCGGCGCCGCGCGGCGCATAGCCGAAGGCGCGCAGCCGGCGCAGCCAGGTGGACGGCTCTTCTTCGCGTCCCGCCGGCGGGGCGGGCGGGGCCCCCGCGGGGCTGGGCGGCGGCATCGCGGTCTTGGTCACCGGCACATCGTAGGGAACGGATCTGTGGGAACCCCAGCAGCGGGGGCGTACGGGCGCGCGACCGGGCGGGACTGAGAGGATGGGCCGGTGACCACTGACCAGCCCCGCGGTACCGAGCCCGGCCCCCAGCCCACCTCCGCGCCGGGAGTCCTCGTACTCGCCGGCACCCCCATCGGCGACCTCACGGACGCCCCGCCGCGGCTCGCGGCCGAGCTGGAGCGGGCCGACGTGATCGCCGCCGAGGACACCCGGCGGCTGCGCCGGCTGACCCAGGGCCTGGGCGTGCACACCACCGGGCGCGTCCTGTCGTACTTCGAGGGCAACGAGTCCGCGCGCACCCCCGAGCTGGTCGAGGCCCTCCAGGACGGCAAGCGGGTCCTGCTGGTCACCGACGCCGGCATGCCCTCGGTGTCCGACCCCGGCTACCGGCTGGTCGCCGCCGCCGTGGAGAAGGACATCAAGGTGACCGCCGTCCCCGGGCCGTCCGCGGTGCTCACCGCGCTGGCCATGTCCGGACTGCCGGTGGACCGCTTCTGCTTCGAGGGGTTCCTGCCGCGCAAGGCGGGCGAGCGCCTCGGCCGGCTCCGCGAGGTCGAGGCCGAGCGGCGCACGCTCGTCTACTTCGAGGCCCCGCACCGGCTCGACGACACCCTGGCGGCCATGGCCGAGGTCTTCGGCGCCGAGCGCCGCGCCGCCGTGTGCCGGGAGCTGACCAAGACGTACGAGGAGGTCAAGCGCGGCGGGCTCGGCGAGCTGGCGGCCTGGGCCGCCGAGGGCGTCCGAGGGGAGATCACCATCGTCGTGGAAGGTGCCCCGGCGGCAGCGCCCGGCGACGTGGACGACGAGGAGCTGGTGCGCAGGGTGCGGGTGCGCGAGGAGGCGGGGGAGCGGCGCAAGGAGGCCATCGCCGCGGTCGCCGCCGAGGCCGGAGTACCCAAGCGCGAGGTGTTCGATGCCGTCGTGGCGGCAAAGAACGCGGCACAAAAGGTGCCGTAAATCGGTAAAGGGCTAACCTGAAAAGCAAAGCTCAGACCGCGCGCCGGGCGCTTTGGGCATGAGTCGCCCAAGGTCCGTCCAACACTGGACAGGGACTGATGCGCTCCCGCCCGAAGAGGCGTCCACTGGCCATGGCACCAGTGGAACAAGAGGAGCTGGCATGAGTGAGATCGCTGACACCCCGGCAACCGTCACCGCGCCCGGGGCGCCCGGCACCCCCGTCGGCGCCCCGGTGCAGACGGTGCACGAGGCGTACTCCTTCGCCTGCATGAGGTGCGCGTACGCCTGGGAGCAGGCCTACGCCATAGAGCACCACGTGGACGGCAAGGGCGAGCCGTTCATCATGTACAAGGTCGCCGGCGAGCGGGTGCCGTCCCCGCTGTCCAACCCGACCTGCCACAACTGCGGCGGCCACGTGGTCCGGATCATGCGCGCCGGACAGGTCTCCTCGGTCCTCGGCATGCTCGACCAGCTCTACCACCACCGCATCGCCCCGGGGATCGCCGGACCCGTCCCGGCCGGCGCGAACGTCCCCCGGCCGCCCAAGCCGCACAAGACGCCCCCTACGCACGACGCCCCCGGGCCCGTCGCCATCGACGAGGCCGAGAAGAACCCGGGCCTCCTCTCCCGCCTGCTGGGGATCCTTCGCCGGTCATAAGATCGGCCGTATGAGCACTCCGCCAGCCTCGTCCTCCAAAGCCTCCAAGGACGCGCCGCCGCCGCTGCCCGAACCGCTCCGGGTGCCGGTGGCGGACTCGCACACCCACCTGGACATGCAGTCCGGCACCGTCGAGGAAGGCCTCGCGAAGGCCGCGTCGGTGGGCGTGACCACGGTCGTCCAGGTCGGCTGCGACGTGAAGGGCTCCCGCTGGGCCGCCGAGACGGCCGCCGTGTACGCGAACGTCCACGCGGCCGTGGCCCTGCACCCGAACGAGGCCCCCCGGATCGTCCACGGAGACCCCGACGGCTGGTCCCGCCAGGGCGCCAGGACCGGCGGCGGGCAGGCCGCGCTCGACGAGGCCCTGGCCGAGATCGAGGCCCTGGCCGCGCTGGACCACGTCAAGGCGGTCGGCGAGACCGGACTGGACTACTTCCGCACCGGGCCGGAGGGAATGGCCGCGCAGGAGCGTTCCTTCCGCGCCCACATCGAGATCGCCAAGCGCCAGGGCAAGGCCCTGGTGATCCACGACCGCGACGCCCACGCGGACGTGCTGCGCATCCTGCGGGAGGAAGGCGCGCCCGAGCGCACCGTCTTCCACTGCTACTCCGGGGACGCCGACATGGCCCGGGAGTGCGCCGCCGCCGGCTACTACCTGTCCTTCGCCGGAACGGTCACCTTCAAGAACGCGGCCCCGCTGCGCGAGGCCCTGGCCGTGGCCCCGCTGGAGCTGGTGCTCGTCGAGACGGACGCCCCGTACCTGACCCCGGCGCCGTACCGCGGACGGCCCAACGCCCCGTACCTCATTCCGCTGACGGTCCGGGCGATGGCGGCGGTCCGCGGCATCGGCGAGGACGCGATGGCCACCGCGCTGGCGGCCAACACGGCGCGCGCCTTCGCCTACTGACCGCCTGACGGCCACCCCCGGCCGACGACACGCTGTGTAGCGGTCCGGCTTTGGTGTGTGACGACTCCTCCGCTAAGGTGCCGTGCCCGAACCAGCGGGCGGCGGAACACCAGTGGAGCGAGCGTCGTGAGCGATACACAGGGCAGTCACCGCCGTGGCGGTCCCGTTCCGGGGGCGTACGAACCCACCCTCCCGGGCTGGCCCGCCGGCGCCGGCGCCGCCGCCGCGGACCCCGGGCCCGGCGTCCCCGCCCCGCGCGCCGACCACCGCCCCTCCCGCCGCCGGGCCCGCGGCCAGGCCGCCGCGGGACCCGCGCCGGAGGACGACCCGAACGGTCCCGGCCGCAGCCCGGCCCCCGGGCAGCCCCCGCCGGGGTCCGGGCGGCGGCGCGGCGCGCCGGCCGAGACGGCGGGCACCGCGGCCCCGCCGGGGACCGGCCGCCGCCGCAGCGGGGCGCCCGCCGCCCTGCTGACCCCCGCCGGACCGGGCACCGGCCGCCGGCGGGCCGCAGCCGCACCCGAGCCCGCCCCCGGAGGGAACTGGCGGCGGATGGTCCCCCAGGCCCTGGTCGTCGCCTTCCTCGCCGGCGGCACCACCGCGTTCGTCGCCGCCGACAAGTCGGTACGGCTCACCGTCGACGGGGTCCCGCGCACCCTGCACACCTTCGCCGACGACGTCGACGAACTGCTCGCCTCCGAAGGCCTTGATGTCGGCCCCCACGACCTCGTCGCCCCCGCCCCCGGCGAAGCCCTCGACGACGGGGAACAGATCGTCGTCCGCTACGGCCGCCCCCTGCGCCTGACCCTCGACGGACAGCAGCGCCAGGTGTGGACCACCGCCCGCACCGTCGAGGGCGCGCTGCGCCAGTTCGGCATCCGCGCCGAAGGCGCCTACCTCTCCGCACCGCGCACCGCGCCCGTCCCGCGCGCCGGACTCGCCCTCAGCGTCCGCACCGAGCGCAGCGTCACCTTCATGGCCGACGGCCGCGAACGCACCATCCGCACCAACGCCGCCACCGTCCAGGAGGCCCTCGACCAGGCCGGCATCGCCCTGCACGGCCAGGACACCACCTCCGTACCGCCCACCGACTTCCCCCGCGACGGCCAGACCATCACCGTGCTGCGCATCACCGGCACCCGCGAGGTCCGCGAGGAGCGCATCCCGTACGCGACGGAGAAGGTCAGGGACGACACCCTCTTCGCCGGCACCGAGGTCGTCGAGCGGGCCGGCCGGCCCGGGGCCCGCCGGGTCACCTACAGCCTGCGCACCGTCAACGGGGTCCGGCAGAAGCCCCGCCGCATCGCGGAGGAGACCGTCCGCGAGCCCGTCACCCAACTCGTCAAGGTCGGTACGAAGCCGCTGCCGACCTCCGTCTCCGGCGCGGACGGCCTCAACTGGGGGGCCCTCGCCCAGTGCGAGTCGGGCGGCCGCCCCTCGGCCACCGACCCCTCGGGCACGTACGGCGGCCTCTACCAGTTCGACGTACGGACCTGGCAGAGCCTCGGGGGCAGCGGCCGCCCCCAGGACGCGCCCGCCGCGGAACAGACGTACCGGGCGAAGAAGCTCTACGTGCAGCGGGGCGCGAGTCCGTGGCCGCACTGCGGCCGCAGGCTCACCTAGGCCGAAAGAGACGACCCAGTGCCCGGCGCGGGATCACTCCGCCGATCTGAGACGCTTAGCGGGTGAGCACCGCAGAGCAGCAGCCCAACGAGACCCCTTCCGACGCCCTCCTCGGGCCGGCCGACATCCGGGAACTGGCCGCAGCGCTCGGGGTGCGCCCGACCAAGCAGAAGGGCCAGAACTTCGTCATCGACGCCAACACGGTGCGCCGGATCGTGCGCACCGCCGAGGTGCGGCCCGATGACGTGGTCGTCGAGGTCGGCCCCGGCCTGGGCTCGCTGACCCTCGCACTGCTGGAGGCCGCCGACCGGGTCACCGCCGTCGAGATCGACGACATCCTCGCCGCGGCGCTGCCCGCCACCATCGAGGCCCGGATGCCCGGCCGCAAGGACCGCTTCGCGCTGGTCCACTCCGACGCGATGCTGGTCACCGAGCTGCCCGGCCCGGCGCCGACCGCGCTCGTGGCGAACCTCCCGTACAACGTGGCCGTGCCGGTGCTGCTGACCATGCTCGACCGGTTCCCGACCATCGAGCGGACCCTGGTGATGGTGCAGGCGGAGGTCGCCGACCGGCTCGCCGCCGAACCCGGCAACAAGGTCTACGGGGTGCCCTCCGTCAAGGCCAACTGGTACGCGCACGTCAAACGCGCCGGGGCTATCGGCCGCAAGGTGTTCTGGCCCGCGCCCAACGTCGACTCCGGGCTGGTCTCGCTGGTGCGGCGGGCGGAGCCGATCAAGACCACCGCCTCGAAGGCGGAGGTCTTCGCGGTCGTGGACGCGGCCTTCGCGCAGCGCCGCAAGACGCTGCGCGCCGCCCTGGCCGGCTGGGCCGGGTCGGCGGCGGGCGCCGAGGCGGCGCTGGTCGCCGCCGGGGTCTCGCCGCAGGCGCGCGGTGAATCGCTGACGGTCGAGGAGTTCGCCGCGATCGCCGAGCACAAGCCCGAGGCGCAGAGGCCGGCGCTGTGAGCCCCCGTACGCGCGTGACCGTACGCGTCCCCGCCAAGGTCAACGTCCAGCTGGCGGTGGGCGCGGCGCGCCCCGACGGCTTCCACGACCTGGCGAACGTCTTCCTCGCCGTCTCGCTGTTCGACGAGGTCACGGCGACGGCGGCGGACGAGCTGACCGTGACCTGCGCCGGTCCGGACGCCGACCAGGTGCCGCTGGACCGCACCAACCTCGCGGCGCGCGCGGCCGAGATCCTCGCGGCGCGGGGCGGCATCTCCCCCTCGGTGCACCTCCACATCACGAAGAACATCCCGGTCGCGGGCGGCATGGCCGGCGGCAGCGCGGACGGGGCGGCGGCGCTGCTGGCCTGCGACACCCTGTGGGGGCTGGACACGCCGCGCGCCGAACTGCTCGACATCTGCGCGGAACTGGGCAGCGACGTGCCGTTCAGCCTGGTCGGCGGGGCGGCGCTCGGGACGGGCCGGGGCGAACTGCTGACCCCGGTGGCCGCGGGGGCGTTCCACTGGGTGTTCGCGGTCGCCGACGGCGGCCTGTCCACCCCGGCCGTCTTCCGGGAGTTCGACCGGCTGACGGCCGGCACGCCGATCCCGGAGCCCGTGGCCTCGCCGGCCCTGCTGGCGGCCCTGGCCTCGGGGGACCCGGACGTACTGGCGCCCGTCCTGGCCAACGACCTCCAGCCGGCCGCGGTGTCGCTGCGGCCCGCGCTGGCCGCGACGCTGGCGGCCGGGACCGAGGCCGGGGCGCTGGCCGCACTCGTCTCGGGCTCCGGCCCGACGACGGCCTTCCTGGTCCGCGACGCGGAAGCCGCCGCCAAGGTCGCCGCCGGGCTCGAGGCCTCGGGCACGTGCCGCACCACCCGCGTGGCCTCCAGCCCGGCCCCGGGAGCCACGGTCCTCTCCACCTGACCCGACGCCTTCTGTCGCCGTACTCAGGCGGGAGTTGAGTACCTGCACCCTGTCGGGGGAGGCGGGCGGCGGCGAGCCTCAAGGCCATGACAGCCAGCGCACGTGACATGGCCGCAGCCACCCCCGCCACGCGGGACCGGTACGTCGACCTGCTCAGGGTCGCCTCGCTGGGGACCGTCGTGCTGGGGCACTGGCTGATGGCCGCCGTCAGCGGGGACGGCATAGGGAACCTGCTCGCGCTCGTGCCCGGGCTCCAGGTGGTCACCTGGGGGCTGCAGGTCATGCCCGTGTTCTTCTTCGTCGGCGGGTTCTCGCACGCCCTGTCCTACCGCTCCCTGGCCCGCCGCTCCGAGGGGCCCGTCTACGCCGCGTTCCTGCGGGCCCGGCTCCGCAGGCTGCTGCGGCCCACGCTGGTCTTCGTCCTCGTCTGGGCCGCCGCCGCGCTCGCCGTGCAGCTCGCCGGGCGGGGCGCGGGCGGGCTGGGCGGGGCCGCGCTGCGGCTGGTGACCCAGCCGCTCTGGTTCATCGGGATCTACCTCGCGATGGTCGCGTTCACCCCGGCGCTGCTCAGGCTGCACGAGCGCCACGGATGGGCCGCCTTCGCCGGGCTGGCCGGCGCGGCCGCCGCCGTCGACGTGCTGCGCTTCGCGCTCGGAGTCCCGTACGTGGAGTTCCTCAACTTCGCCTTCGTCTGGCTCGCCGTCCACCAGCTGGGCTTCCTGCGCGCCGACGGCCGCATCCGCCGGCCCGCCGTGCCGGCCGCCGCCGGACTCGCCTCGGCGGCCCTGCTCGTCGCCTACGGCCCGTACCCGCTGTCCATGGTCGGGATGCCGGGCGAGAAGGTGTCCAACATGGCTCCGCCGACCCTCGCGCTGCTCGCGCACGGCCTGTGGCTCGTCGGCGCCGTCCAGCTGCTCGCCCGGCCCGCCGGCGCCTGGCTGGCCCGCCCCCGCGTCTGGCGGGGCGTGGTCGCCGCCAACGGGATCGCCATGACCGCCTTCCTCTGGCACCTCACCGCGATGCTCGGCGTGTACGGGGCGCAGCTCGCCCTCGGCGTCCCGCTCCCCGAGCCCGCGAGCGCCGCCTGGTGGGCGCAGGTGCCCGTACGAATCCTGCTCGCCGCCGCGCTGACCGGCGTACTCGTCGCCCTCTTCCGGCGCTTCGAGGCCCCCGGCGGCCGCCGCGGCGGCCCCGCCACCGCGCCCCCCGACAGCGGCCCCGCCGCCGCACCCCCCGGCAGCGGCCCCCGCGCCGCCCTCGGCATCACCCTGTGCCTGCTCGGCATCCTCGGCCTGTCGATGACCGGCCTCGGGGGCCTGCTCGAAGGGCACAGCGCCACCCTGATCGCCCTCCCGGTCACCGCCCCGGCCGCCATCGGCATGGCCCTGGGCGGCTGGCTCCTCGTGGAACGGTCCGGCCCCGCCCGGAGGGTTAGGCTGAGGGGCTGATCCACACCCTTTCTCTGGAGCGCGTCTGATGGCCGTCAATCTGGTCAATGTCGAGGCAGTCAGCAAGGTGTACGGCACACGTACCCTGCTCGACGGCATCTCCCTCGGCGTGTCCGAGGGAGACCGGATCGGTGTCGTCGGCCGCAACGGCGACGGCAAGACCACCCTCATCCGGATGCTCGCCAAGCTGGAGGAACCCGACAGCGGACGGGTCACCCAGTCCGGCGGCCTGCGCATGGGCGTGCTCACCCAGCACGACTCCCTCGACCCCGCGGCCACCATCCGCCACGAGATCATCCGCGACATGGCCGACCACGAGTGGGCCGGCAACGCCAAGATCCGCGACGTGCTGACCGGCCTGTTCGGCGGCCTCGACCTGCCCGGCTTCGGACAGGGCCTCGACACCGTCATCGGCCCGCTCTCCGGCGGCGAGCGCCGCCGCATCGCACTCGCCAAGCTGCTCATCGCCGACCAGGACCTCCTCGTCCTCGACGAGCCCACCAACCACCTCGACGTCGAGGGCATCTCCTGGCTGGCCCGCCACCTCCAGGAGCGCCGCTCCGCCCTGGTCTGCGTCACCCACGACCGCTGGTTCCTCGACCAGGTCTGCACCCGCATGTGGGACGTGCAGCGCGGCGAGGTGCACGAGTACGAGGGCGGCTACAGCGACTACGTCTTCGCCCGCGCCGAACGCGAGCGCATCGCCGCCACCGAGGAGCAGAAGCGGCAGAACCTCATGCGCAAGGAGCTGGCCTGGCTGCGCCGCGGCGCCCCCGCGCGCACCTCCAAGCCCCGCTACCGCATCGAGGCCGCCAACGAGCTCATCGCCGACGTGCCGCCCCCGCGCGACCGCTCCGAGCTGATGCGCTTCGCCAACGCCCGTCTCGGCAAGACCGTGTTCGAGCTGGAGGACGTGACCGTCCAGGCCGGTCCCAAGACCCTCCTCAAGCACCTCACCTGGCACCTGGGCCCCGGCGACCGCATCGGCCTCGTCGGCGTCAACGGCGCCGGCAAGACCTCCCTGCTGCGCGCCCTCGCCGAGGCCGCCCGCACCCAGGGAGAGGTCCAGCCCGCCGCGGGCAAGGTCTCCGTCGGCAAGACCGTCAAGCTGGCCTACCTCTCCCAGGAAGTCGGCGAACTCGACCCGTCCCTGCGCGTCCTGGAGGCCGTCCAGCGCGTCCGCGACCGCGTCGACCTCGGCAAGGGCCGCGAGATGACGGCGGGCCAGCTGTGCGAGCAGTTCGGCTTCACCAAGGAGAAGCAGTGGACGCCGGTCGGCGACCTCTCCGGCGGCGAGCGCCGCCGGCTGCAGATCCTGCGCCTGCTGATGGACGAGCCCAACGTCCTCTTCCTCGACGAGCCCACCAACGACCTCGACATCGAAACCCTGACCCAGCTCGAGGACCTCCTCGACGGCTGGCCGGGCTCGATGATCGTGATCTCCCACGACCGGTTCTTCATCGAGCGCACCACCGACACGGTGATGGCGCTGCTCGGCGACGCCAGCCTGCGGATGCTGCCGCGCGGCCTGGACGAGTACCTCGAACGCCGTCAGCGGATGATCGAGGAGGCCGCCCCGGCGCCCGCCCCGGCCGCCGCGGCCGCCGCGAAGACCACCACCTCCTCCGGCGACTCCCGCGCCGCGAAGAAGGAGCTCCAGAAGATCGAGCGGCAGCTGAACAAGCTCTCCGACCGCGAGAGCAACCTGCACGCGCAGATCGCCGAGAACTCCACCGACTACGACAAGGTCGCCAAGCTCGACGCCGAGCTGCGGGAACTGCTCTCCGAGCGCGACGACTTGGAGATGCGCTGGCTGGAGCTGGCCGAGGACGCCTGACCCGCGCTCCGCCCGCGCGGCCAACTGGCCGGATAACGACGTCATCACGGCCCGGTCCGCCCTTGGGAACAGGGGGCGGACCGGCCCGGCACACGGCCTGCGCGAGTGATAGAAAGGTCATCCTCCCCGCCCCCTGACTTCGAAGGTACGCGCTGATGACCGAGCCGCCCCAGCCGCCGAACCAGCCGCCTACCCCTTCGGGTTACGGGCACCTGCCCGGCCCGCCTACCCCTTCGGGTTACGGGCACCTGCCCGGCCCGCCGACCTCCGGTTACGGCCAGCCGCCGCAGGGCGCGAACCCCTACGCCCAGCAGCCGCCGACCGTCCCGCAGCAGCCGGCCGCCGGATACCCGCCGCCGCCCCCGGGCGCGCCCACGATGCCGATGGGCGCCCCCGGCACGCCGCCGCCCGCCAGGAAGAAGACCACCGTGCTGATCGCCGCGGCGGTCGCGGGCGCCCTCGTCCTGGGCGCCGGCACGTACTTCGCCTTCTTCCGGGGCGACGACAAGGACCCCAAGCCGCCCGTCGCGCAGGAGTCCTCCTCGCCCGACGCCAAGCCCTCCGGCTCCCCGTCCGTCGACAAGGGGGACGGCAGCGGCAACGGCGGCGCCGACGCCGACCTCAACTCCGGCCGCAAGCAGGGCGAGGACAAGGTCCTCTGGCTCAAGACCGTCAAGATCGACGGCCCCGGCGCCGGAGTGGACGCCGACGGCCAGTGGGTCGTCGGCGACACCGTCGTCAAGACCGTCGACAAGGCCGTCACCGGCTACGCGGTCGCCGACGGCAAGCAGAAGTGGACGATCACCCTTCCCGCCAAGGTCTGCGCCGTCACGCGCCAGACCAGCGCCGACGGCACGACCGTCGTCATGTACCGCGACGGCGAGTCGGACTCCGCCAACTGCAACCAGATGCGGCTGATCGACCTGAAGGCGGGCAAGGAGGGCTGGTCGAAGGAGGTGCCCAAGGAGGGCGCGTTCGACCTCTTCGTCGACCCCAGCCTGGCCATCACCGGCGATACCTTCTCCGTCAGCCGCCTCACCCGCGCCACCGCCTTCAAGCTCTCCACCGGCGACAAGCTCTTCGCCAGCCCGGCCGAGGGCTGCATGCCCGGCGCCTACCCCGCGGGCAACGGCAAGATGCTCGCGATCGCCACCTGCCACGACGCCGACAGCACCGTCGAGGTGCGCGACGCCGACCCGGCCACCGGCAAGAGCACCTGGTCCTACCGGCTCCCCAAGGGCTGGAAGGTCAACCGGGTCTTCTCGCTCGACCCGATCGTCCTCGACCTCGTCAACAGGAACAACTCCAAGGAACGCTCCATCGTCGTCCTCGGCCCCGACGGCAAGCAGCGCGCCACCCTCACCGGCGAGGGCAGCTTCTCGACCGAGTGCGGGACGAGGCACGACGACTCCCTGCAGAGCTGCGCCACCACCGTCGTCGACTCCGGCACCCTCTACATGCCCACGTCGACCGGCCTCCTCACCGCCAACGAGATCGTCGCCTTCGACCTGGGCACGGGCAAGGTCAAGTGGCGTGTTCCCGCAGGGGACAAGCGCACCATCGTGCCGCTCAAGGCCGCCAACGGCCAGCTCGTCGCCTACCGCCAGGCGCTGGACTCCACGGGCGGCGAGGTCCTCACGATCCCGGCCGGCGGCGGCACCCCCACCGCGGTGCTGCGCCACCCGTCCGGCCCGGCCGCCGAGGTGGAGAGCACCTTCTACGCCCCGGAGGTCGACTACGTGGACGGGCGGTTCTTCATCTCCACCGTCCGTCTGCTCGCCCAGGGCAAGGACGAGAAGTTCCTGATGGTCTTCGGAAAGTGAACGCGCCCCCCGAGCCGCCCAGCGAGAGGCAGTAGCAACCCATGAGTACCCCGCCGCCCCCCAGCCAGCCGCCGTCCGGCGGCTTCGGAGCGCCGCAGGATCCCCAACAGCCGCCGTCCGGCGGTTTCGGGGCGCCGAAGGACCTCCCGCCCACGCCGCAGATGCCGCCGACCGCCCCGCAGATGCCGCCGGCAGCGCCCCAGCAGCCGCCCACGCAGCCCGCGTACGGCTACCCGCAGCAGCCCGAGCCGGGATACGGCTACCCCCAGCAGCCCGGTACGCCACCGCCCTTCGGCCCGCCCACCACGCCCATGTACACCGCCCAGCCCCCGGCCGGCGGCACGGGCGGAGCCACGGGCGGCGGCGCCAACGACGTGCGCAACCAGCTGATGATCGTCGGCGCGGCCCTGCTGGCCATCGTCCTCATCGTCGGCGGCGGCTTCTGGTACGTCTCCGGCGACGGCGACGGCACGAACGACACCGCGGACAGCGGTCCCGCCAAGCCGGGCGACGACAAGGCCAAGCCCGGCGCGGGCGGCACCGAGAAGGTGCCCGCCAACACCAAGTCGAAGGTGCTGCTCAACCAGCCGAGCCCGACGCCGGAGGAGATGGTCCAGGTCCCCGGCTCCTGGCTGACCGACTCCACCTACGTCAAGTCCGACGTATACAAGATCGTCGGCTACAACCTCGTCGACGGCGGCAAGAAGTGGGAAGTTCCCCTCCCGGGTGAACTCTGCGGCGCCACCCCGCACGTCACCGACAAGAAGTCGGCGGTGCTCTTCCGGCCCGCGAAGCCCACGCCGGAGGCCAAGTACCCGCCGTGCACCGAGGTCGCCGTCATCGACCTGGAAGCCGGCAAGCTGGTGTGGACCGGCAACGCCAAGAGCGCCACCAGCGGTGACAAGCCCGTCTCCTACGACGAGATCACCATCAGCGGGCAGACGGTCGCCGCGGGCGGCACCTCGGGCGGCGCCGCCTGGAACCTCGCCGACGGCAAGTCGCTGTGGCTGCCCAAGACCGACGGCGAAGGCTGCCGCGACGCCGGCTACGCGGGCGGCGAGGCCCTCGCCGCCCTGCGCAAGTGCGGCTCCAGCTCCAGCCCGACCCTCTTCGCGCAGGTCCTCGACCCGGCCACCGGCGCGCCGCAGTCCTCGTACAAGCTCTCCGCGGGCATCGACTACGCCAGCATCCTCTCCACCAAGCCCCTCATCGTCGCCGCCGACGTCGGCAAGACCGCCAAGAACGCGAGCGGCGTCAGCGACCTCTTCGTCATCGACGCCGCGGGCCAGCTGAAGTCGCGCATCTCGCTCTCCTCCGGCAACTTCGGCGGTGAGTGCGAGACCGAGGTCGAGCGGTGCTCCGGCATGGTCGTCGGCAACGGCAAGCTCTACGTGCCCTCGTACGAGCACCAGGGCAAGGACCCCTACGGCAAGACCAACGAGCTGCTGTCCTTCGACCTGGAGACCGGCAAGCAGACCAACGACGCCGCCCCGGCGGGCGAGCGGTACAAGCTGTTCCCGCTGCGCATGGACGGGTCCAACATCATCGCCTACAAGGAGCCCCCGTACGACAAGGGCGGCCAGATCGTCAGCATCGACGGCACGACGATGAAGGAAACCGTCCTGATGGAGAACCCGTCGGACAAGACGACCCAGCGCATCGAGACGTCCTTCTCGCCCGGCCACCACGAGTACCGCTACCACAACGGCAAGCTGTTCCTCGCCCGTACGGCGGTGAAGAAGCCGTACTCGGCCACCTCGGACCCGGAGTACATCTTCTCCTCGTTCACCGCGAGCTGACCGGCCCGCGTCCACGAAGCCCCCGGAAGGTCCGCCTTCCGGGGGCTTCTGCGCGGTAACCCCGGCGCACCGTCGAACAAGCGTGTAGCTTGCCGGGTCAGAAGGGTCGGGGGTGGGTGCCGCAATGGGCGTACGGGTCGTGGTGGTCGACGAGCACCGGCTGCTGGCCGAGGCGCTCGCCTCGGCCCTGAAACTGCGGGGTCACCGGGTGCTCGCCGCCGCCGCACCGGCCGCGGGAGCCGCCGAACTGGTCATCGGCCGCGCCCCGGAGGTCTGCCTGCTCGGTACCGCCGTCCCCGCCGAGCCGGGCGTGTTCGAACCCGTCGTCCGGATCAAGCGGGAGCGCCCGCAGATCGCCGTCGTCGTCCTCGGCCCGGTGCCCAGCCCCCGCGGGATCGCGGCCGCCTTCGCCGCGGGCGCCTCGGGCTACGTACGCCACGACGAGCGGATCGAAGGCGTGGAGCGGGCGCTGGCCAAGGCACGGGCGGGCGAGGTGGCGATCGCCCCGCAGCTGCTGCAAGGCGCCTTCGCCGAACTGCTCAACCCCGCCGCCCAGCCCGACGACGAGGGCAGCAGGCTGCTGCGGCTGCTCACCCCGCGCGAGGTGGAGGTGCTGGTGCGGGTCGCCGAGGGCGAGGACACCCGGCTCATCGCCGCGGGCATGGCCATCGCGCCGAGCACCGCCCGTACGCACGTCCAGCGGGTGCTGATGAAGCTGGGCGTGGGCTCGCGGCTGGAGGCGGCCGCGCTGGCCGCCCGTACCGGCCTGCTGGACCGGGCGGCTCCGGCGGGGGCCGGGCAGACGGTAGTTTGACGGGGAGACCCAGCACGCGCGCGCAGCCGCGCGTGTCCCCCGCGAGAGGCAGTAGGCGAGTGAGCGAGACGGCGATGCACAAATACCTGGTGACCGGCGGCGCCGGCTACGTCGGCAGTGTGGTCGCGGCCCATCTGCTGGAGGCGGGCCACGAGGTCACCGTCCTCGACGACCTCAGCACCGGCTTCCGCGAGGGGGTGCCGGCGGGCGCCGCCTTCATCGAGGGGCGGATCCAGGACGCCGCCCGCTACCTGGACCCCTCCTACGACGCGGTACTGCACTTCGCGGCCTCCTCGCAGGTCGGCGAGTCCGTGGCGAACCCGGGCAAGTACTGGGAGAACAACGTCGGCGGCACCCTCGCCCTGCTGGCGGCGATGCGCGGGGCGGGCGTGGGCAAGCTGGTGTTCTCCTCCACCGCCGCCACGTACGGGGAGCCGTCGGAGGGACTGCTCACCGAGGCCTCGGTGACCGCGCCGACCAACCCGTACGGGGCCTCGAAGCTGGCCGTGGACCACATGATCGCGGGGGAGTGCGTGGCGCACGGCCTGGCCGCGGTGTCCCTGCGCTACTTCAACGTGGCGGGCGCCTACCGCGAGTTCGGCGAGCGGCACAGCCCCGAGACCCACCTGATCCCGCTGGTCCTCCAGGTGGCGCTGGGCGAGCGCGCCTCGATCTCGGTGTTCGGCGAGGACTACCCCACGCCCGACGGCACCTGCGTGCGCGACTACATCCACGTCGCGGACCTGGCCGAGGCCCACCTGGCTGCCCTGGAGCACGCCACCGCGGGCGAGCACCTGATCTGCAACCTGGGCAACGGCAGCGGGTTCTCGGTCCGGGAGGTCGTCGAGACGGTCCGCAAGGTGACCGGCCACGAGATCCCCGAGGTCGTCGCCCCGCGCCGGGCGGGCGACCCGGCGGCACTGGTCGCCTCGGCCAGGACGGCCCACGAGCGGCTGGGCTGGACGCCGAGCCGCTCGGACCTCACCGGCATCATCACGGACGCGTGGAACTTCGCGCGGACGCACACCTCCTGACCCCTGCGCACCTGCCGCACCGTCCCGCACACGCTCTTCCCGCGCGCCCCCCGCACCGATCCCGGTGCGGGGGGCGCGCGCGTGTCCGCGGCGCGCTGTGGGCGGGCGCTGTGCGCGGGCGCCCGGCGTGCACACGCCGGGTGAACTGCGCACCGTGCAACTGCCCGTGGCACACGCCGGTCGGAAAGCCGCCCCGCGCACCGTCGGAGCAGGCGAAATCAAGCCACCATCACGGCCGTTCAGGACGCCCGCGCCGGAAAATCCCCGGAAAAACTTCTGCTATTCGGCCAACCGCGCGCCGCGGCGCGCCCTACGCTGATGCGTGACACCGGTGGGGGCCGGTGTTGATTCAGGGGTCGAGACAAGTCGGGTACGGCGTCCGGTCCGGGGTAGTGCAGAGATGTCACGGCGGCGGCCGGGGCAGCTGCGGATCACCCGGTCCGGGCGCCGTACCCGCCGTCGTCCGTTCCCCGACCCTTGGGGGTTTTGTGGTTCGTATCCGGGTTCTCGTGGTCGACGATCACCGCATCTTCGCCGAATCGCTCGCCGCCGCACTCGCGGCCGAGCCGGACGTGGAGGTGTCCGCAGCCGGCAGCGGCCCTGCCGCGCTGCGCTGCCTCGAACGCGCGGTGGCCGAGGGCCGCCGCTTCGACGTCATGCTGGTCGACGCCGATCTCGGCGCCGTCGCCGCAGGCGTGCCCGCCCAGCGGGAGCCCGGCTCCGGGTCCGGGCCGCCGCCGCCCTCCTCGGACGGGATCGCGCTGGTCGCGGGCGTGCGCGTGTCCCACCCCGGGGTGCGCACCGTCGTCCTCGCCGAGCGGGACGACCCCCGGCGGGCGGCCCTGGCCCTGCAGGCCGGGGCTTCGGGATGGGTGGCGAAGGACTGCTCGCTGCAGCGGCTGCTTGCCGTCATCCGGGGGGTCCTGCGCGAGGAGACCCACCTTCCGCCCGCGCTGCTGACGGGAGTGCTCCGCGAACTGACCGCCGCCCGCAAGCACCGTACGGACAGCGAACGGCTCGTCGAGTCGCTCACCCCGCGCGAACACGAGGTGCTGCGCTGCATGGTGGCGGGGCTGGGCCGCAAGGACGTGGCGGCGCGGCTGTTCCTGTCCCCGCACACCGTCCGCACCCACATGCAGAACGTGCTGGGCAAGCTCGGCGTGCACTCCACGCTCGCGGCGGTGGCGCTGGCCCGGCGGGCCGGGGTACGACCGGCCGACCTAGCCGGGGATGTTGTCGAACGGAGCGGTCAACTGGCGTAGCAGCGCGGCGAGGTCGCCACGCTGGATGCGCGAGAGCTGGGCCAGGATCGCCCGCTCCTGCGCCAGCAGCCCGGCGAGGGCCTGGTCGGCGCGGTCACGGCCCTCGGGGGTCAGCCGCACCAGGACCCCCCGGCGGTCGCTGGGGTCGGGCAGCCGCTCGACGAGGCCCTTCTTGGCGAGCCGGTCGATCCGGTTGGTCATGGTCCCGGAGGTGACCAGGGTCTGCGTCAGCAACTGTCCGGGAGAGAGCTGGTACGGCGCGCCGGCGCGGCGCAGGGAGGTGAGGACGTCGAACTCCCACGGCTCCAGGCCGTGCTCGGAGAAGGCGAGCCGGCGGGCGCGGTCGAGGTGCCGGGCGAGCCTGCTGACGCGGCTGAGCACCTCGAGCGGTTCCACGTCGAGGTCAGGGCGCTCCCGCCGCCATGCCGCTACCAGTCGGTCGACCTCGTCCTCCATGCCGATCAGTGTAAGGGGTCTGTCGATGTGAAGTCTCTTCACGTCATGCTTCTCGTGATCAAGTATCTTGACATCAAGATATAAATGCGGCGACCATGGGGCATGGAGGGGGCCGGAACTGATTCCGCTTCCGACCGCCCCGCCAGCAGGGAGGCTCGAACATGTATTCCGATAGCGCGCAGGCCGGGATCCCCACCGCCACCGCGCCCTCCGCGCCCACCTGGGACCCCCAGCAGTACCTCCGGCACGCCGGACACCGCACACGCCCCTTCCTGGACCTGCTGACCCGCATACCCGAACTCCCCACCCGGCCCGCCCGCATCGCCGACCTCGGCTGCGGCCCCGGCAATGTCACCACCCTGCTCGCCGACCGGTGGCCCGAGGCCCGCATCACCGGCTTCGACCTCTCGCCCGAGATGCTCCACCGGGCCGCACAGGAATACGCCGGCCCCACCAAGGCCGGCGGGAGCCTCGAGTTCCGCCACGGCGACCTCGCCACCTGGCTGCCCGAGGAGCCCTACGACCTGATCGTCTCCAACGCCGCCCTCCAGTGGGTCCCCAGCCACCCCGGCTCCTTCGGCGCCTGGATCAACGGCCTGCGCCCCGGCGGCACCTTCGCCTTCCAGATCCCCGGCAACTTCCACGCCCCCAGCCACGCGCTGCTCGCCGAACTCTGCGACGCCCCCCGCTGGCGGGGCCGGCTCGCCGGACACGGCGCCCGCTACACCCACCTGCTCGAACCCGCCGAATACCTGGCCCGCTTCACCGAGCTCGGCTGCGCCGTGGACGTCTGGGAGACCACCTACCACCAGATGCTCCACGGACCCGATCCGGTGCTCGACTGGGTCAAGGGCACCGCGCTGCGGCCCGTCCTCACCGCCCTGGGAGACGACCAGGACGCCGTGGACGCCTTCCTCACCGAATACCGCGACCGGCTGCGCGAGGCCTACCCGCCCGGCCCGCGCGGCACCGTGTTCCCCTTCCGCCGGATCTTCGCCATCGCCCGCAAGGAGGCCTGAGCGTGCTCACCGCAGTCGACCACGTCCAACTCGCCGCACCGCCCGGGTCGGAGGACCGGCTGCGCGCCTACTACACAGACGTCCTCGGCATGACGGAGATCTCCAAACCGGACGTCCTCGCCGCGCGCGGGGGCTGCTGGTTCACCGCCGGACCGGTGCAGCTGCACCTCGGCGTCGAGGAAGGCTTCCGGCCCGCCCGCAAGGCCCACCCCGGGCTGCGGGTGACCGGCATCGCGGCCTACGCGAAGAGACTGGAGGAACACGGTGCCCTGGTCGTCTGGGACGACGACCTGCCCGGCCACCGCCGCTTCTTCTCCGAAGACCCCGTGGGCAACCGGCTCGAGTTCCTCGAACCGCACGGCCCGCACCCCGCGGCCTGACGCGCGCCCCCACGCGACGCGCCCCCACGCGACGGCGCCCCGCCACCGGACCTGCCGGTGACGGGGCGCCGCCGTACCCGCGTGCACGCGCGGCGGGCTCAGCTCTTGCGGCGGCCCACCAGCTGCGGCTTCGACTCCAGGCCGTCCAGACCGTGCCAGGCCAGGTTCACCAGGTGCGCCGCGACCTCCGCCTTCTTCGGACGGCGGACGTCCAGCCACCACTGGCCGGTCAGCGCCACCATCCCGACCAGCGCCTGCGCGTACAGCGGCGCCAGCTTCGGGTCGAAGCCCCGCGCCTTGAACTCCAGACCCAGGATGTCCTCGACCTGCGTGGCGATGTCACTGATCAGCGAGGCGAACGTGCCGGTGGACTGGGCGACCGGGGAATCGCGTACGAGGATCCGGAACCCGTCCGTATAGGACTCGATGTAGTCCAGCAGCGCGAACGCCGCCTGCTCCAGCAGCTCCCGGGGATGGCCGGCCGTCAGCGCGCCCGTCACCCCGTCCAGCAGCTGGCGCATCTCCCGGTCGACGACGACCGCGTACAGGCCCTCCTTGCCGCCGAAGTGCTCGTACACCACCGGCTTGGACACCCCGGCCTTCGCCGCGATCTCCTCCACCGAGGTGCCTTCGAAGCCCTTCTCCGCGAACAGGGCCCGGCCGATGTCCAGCAGTTGCTGGCGCCGCTCGGCGCCCGTCATCCGCACCCGGCGGCCACGCCTGGGCTTGTCGCTGCTGGAATTACCGCCGTCGATCGCCACGCCTCCCATCATGCCGCGTTCGGCTCGGATTCCCTGCGCCGGGCTTCGATGCGCTCCGCCGAGGGCCAGCGCACGTCCGTGGCCCAGCCCAGCTGCTCGAACCAGCGGATCAGCCGCGCACTGGAGTCGACCTGGCCACGCAGCACCCCGTGCCGGGCCGAGGTCGGGTCGGCGTGGTGCAGGTTGTGCCAGGACTCCCCGCACGACAGCACCGCCAGCCACCACACGTTGCCCGAGCGGTCACGCGACTTGAACGGCCGCTTGCCCACCGCATGACAGATCGAGTTGATCGACCACGTCACGTGGTGCAGCAGCGCGACACGCACCAGCGAGCCCCAGAAGAACGCCGTGAACGCGCCCCACCAGGACATCGTCACCAGACCGCCCACCAGCGGCGGGATCGCCAGCGAGAAGATCGTCCAGTAGATGAAGTCGCGCGAGATCCGCCGGATCGCCGGATCCTTGATCAGGTCGGGGGCGTACTTCTGCTGATCGGTCTGCTCCTCGTCGAAGAGCCAGCCGATGTGCGCCCACCACAGGCCCTTCATCAGGGCCGGCACGGTCTCCCCGAACCGCCACGGCGAATGCGGGTCGCCCTCGTGGTCGGAGAACTTGTGGTGCTTGCGGTGGTCCGCCACCCAGCGCACCAGGGGGCCCTCCACCGCCATCGAACCCATCACGGCCAGGACGATCCGCAGCGGCCGCTTCGCCTTGAAGGAACCGTGCGTGAAGTAGCGGTGGAAACCGATGGTGACCCCGTGGCACGCCAGGAAGTACATGAAGACCATCAGGCCGAGGTCGAGCCAGCTCACCCCCCAGCCCCACGCCAGCGGCACCGCCGCCAGCAGCGCCAGGAAGGGAACGGTGATGAACAGCAGAAGGGCGATCTGCTCGATGGACCGCTTGTTCTCGCCTCCGAGCGTGGCGGACGGCGCAGATGTGCCGGAGGACGCGGAAGCGCCCTCCATCAGATCGGGACTGGTGGTCATGGGTGTCCCCTGGGGGGTGAGAGATGTCGGCAGGCTCCCGGTCACGGACCCTAC
Organism: Streptomyces sp. NPDC046303; assembly: GCF_055588085.1. Classification (NCBI taxonomy): domain Bacteria; kingdom Bacillati; phylum Actinomycetota; class Actinomycetes; order Kitasatosporales; family Streptomycetaceae; genus Streptomyces; species Streptomyces sp. NPDC046303. Next base: position 59,946 of record NZ_JBVJFA010000004.1, on the reverse strand, counting down.
GGACCCGTAACCTACGGCAACGTAAGTATGGCAAAGCAGGGGCCCGCGGCAACAGGAGCACCGCCGAGGGCCCCACCGGGACGCCCCAGCCTCCCCCAGCCACCGCTGGGAGGTGCTCCCAACGAGCCGCCTGATGAGACATTTGCCCAGGCACACGCCTCGGACACCTATCCTGTTGTCGTCGGACAGCGCGGTCCGCACGGGCAGCCCGAGCTGCGCAGCAGGACCGGCATCGCCGTGCGCGGTCGGGAGCCCACCGCCCAGTAGCGCTCGAACACTGCAAGGAGCCGCACCTGTGAGCAGTGCTGACCAGGCCCCCCTGGCCACCCAGCCGGCCGCCCCCGCCACCCCGGCCGCCACCGCGAACGCAGAGTTGCGCGCGGACATCCGCCGGCTCGGCGACCTCCTCGGCGAGACCCTCGTACGCCAGGAAGGCCAGGACCTCCTCGACCTCGTCGAACAAGTGCGCGCACTGACGCGCACCGACGGCGAAGCCGCCGCCGCCCTCCTCGGCGAGACCGACCTGGAGACCGCCGCCAAGCTGGTGCGCGCCTTCTCCACCTACTTCCACCTGGCCAACGTCACCGAACAGGTGCACCGCGGCAAGGAGCTGCGCGCCCACCGCGCCGCCGAAGGCGGCCTCCTGGCCCGCACCGCCGACATGCTCAAGGACGCCGACCCCGAACACCTGCGCGAAACGGTCAGGAACCTCAACGTCCGCCCCGTCTTCACCGCCCACCCCACCGAAGCGGCCCGCCGCAGCGTCCTCAACAAGCTGCGCCGCATCGCCGCCCTGCTCGAAGAGCCCGTCACCGGAGCCGGCGACCGCCGCCGCCACGACCTGCGCCTCGCCGAGAACATCGACCTCGTCTGGCAGACCGACGAACTGCGCGTCGTCCGCCCCGAGCCCGCCGACGAAGCCCGCAACGCCATCTACTACCTCGACGAACTGCACGCCGGCGCCGTCGGCGACGTACTCGAGGACCTGGCCGCCGAGCTCCAGCGCGTCGGCGTCGAGCTCCCCGCCGGAACCCGCCCGCTCACCTTCGGAACCTGGATCGGCGGCGACCGCGACGGCAACCCCAACGTCACCCCCGACGTCACCCGGGACGTGCTGATCCTCCAGCACGAGCACGGCATCACCGACGCCCTCGAACTCATCGACTTCCTGCGCGGACTGCTCTCCAACTCCATCCGCTACACCGGCGCCACCGAAGAACTCCTCGCCTCCCTCCAGGCCGACCTCGAACGCCTCCCCGAGATCAGCCCCCGCTACAAGCGGCTCAACGCCGAAGAGCCCTACCGCCTCAAGGCCACCTGCATCCGGCAGAAGCTCGTCAACACCCGCGAGCGCCTCGCCAAGGGCACCCCCCACGAGGAAGGCCGCGACTACCTCGGCACCGCCGAGCTCCTCACCGACCTCACCCTCATCCAGACCTCCCTGCGCGAACACCGCGGCGCCCTCTTCGCCGACGGCCGCATGGACCGCACCATCCGCACCCTGGCCGCCTTCGGCCTCCAGCTCGCCACCATGGACGTACGCGAGCACGCCGACGCCCACCACCACGCCCTGGGCCAGCTCTTCGACCGCCTCGGCGAAGAATCCTGGCGCTACGCCGACATGCCGCGCGACTACCGGCAAAAGCTCCTCGCCAAGGAGCTGCGCTCACGCCGCCCGCTCGCCCCCACCCCGGCCCCCCTCGACGCCGCCGGCCACAAGACCCTCGGCGTCTTCTTCGCGATCAAGGACGCCTTCGAGAAGTTCGGCCCCGAAGTCATCGAGTCCTACATCATCTCGATGTGCCAGGGCGCCGACGACGTCTTCGCCGCCGCCGTCCTCGCCCGCGAAGCCGGCCTCATCGACCTCCACAGCGGCTGGGCCAAGATCGGCATCGTGCCCCTCCTGGAGACCACCGACGAGCTGCGCGCCGCCGACGTCATCCTCGACGACATGCTCGCCGACCCCTCCTACCGCCGCCTGGTCTCCCTGCGCGGCGACGTCCAGGAGGTCATGCTCGGCTACTCCGACTCCTCCAAGTTCGGCGGCATCACCACCTCCCAGTGGGAAATCCACCGCGCCCAGCGCCGACTGCGCGACGTCGCACACCGCTACGGCGTCCGGCTGCGCCTCTTCCACGGCCGCGGCGGCACCGTCGGCCGCGGCGGCGGCCCCTCCCACGACGCGATCCTCGCCCAGCCCTGGGGCACCCTGGAAGGCGAGATCAAGGTCACCGAACAGGGCGAGGTCATCTCCGACAAGTACCTCGTGCCCTCCCTGGCCCGGGAAAACCTCGAACTGACCGTCGCAGCCACCCTGCAGGCCTCCGCCCTGCACACCGCGCCCCGCCAGTCCGACGAAGCCCTCGCCCGCTGGGACGCGGCCATGGACACCGTCTCGGACGCCGCCCACGCCGCGTACCGGGCGCTCGTCGAAGACCCGGACCTCCCCGCGTACTTCTTCGCCGCCACCCCCGTCGACCAGCTCGCCGACCTGCACCTCGGCTCACGCCCCTCCCGCCGCCCCGACTCCGGCGCCGGCCTCGACGGCCTGCGTGCCATCCCCTGGGTCTTCGGCTGGACCCAGTCCCGCCAGATCGTCCCCGGCTGGTACGGCGTCGGCTCCGGCCTCAAGGCCCTGCGCGAAGCCGGACAGGAAGACGTCCTCACCGAAATGGGCGGACGCTGGCACTTCTTCCGCAACTTCCTGTCCAACGTCGAGATGACCCTGGCCAAGACCGACCTGCGGATCGCCCGCCACTACGTCGACACCCTCGTACCCGACCACCTCAAGCACGTCTTCACCCGCATCGAAGCCGAACACGAGCTGACCGTCCGCGAAGTCCTGCGCATCACCGGCGGCGAAAAGCTCCTCGACTCCCACCCGGTACTCCAGCAGACCTTCGCCGTCCGCGACGCCTACCTGGACCCCATCTCCTACCTCCAGGTCTCCCTGCTGGCCCGCCAGCGCGCGGCGGCCGCCCGCGGCGAAGAAGCGGACCCGCTGCTCGCCCGCGCCCTGCTGCTCACGGTCAACGGCGTGGCCGCGGGCCTGCGCAACACCGGCTGACACGCACCGGCACACCTCCGCACACCTCCGCACGACAAGGCCCCCGCACCACGATCTGGTGCGGGGGCCCCGTCGTTACCGGGCTACGCGGCTCAGCTCGCGGCGCCGGCCTTGCGGCGGCGGACCACCAGCACGGCACCGGCGGCGATCAGCGCGGCCGCCATCGTGGCGATCAGGCCGACCGGCGCGTCGGAACCGGTGTTCGCCAGGTCGCCCCCACCGGTGGAACCACCGGTCGCGGCAGCCGAACCCGACGGAGCCGGGGAGGAGACCGACCCGGACGGCGACACGCTCGACGAAGCCGAAGCGGACGTGCCGGCCGACGCCGAAGTCGACGCCGAGGCCGACGCCGAGGCCGACGCGGACGCGGACGTGGAAACCGACGCGGACGGCGAGACGGTCGTCGTCTTCGTCGGGGTCGGCGTGACGGTGGCCGGGCAGGTGTGCGACAGGTTGAACCACTCCAGCTTCCCGCCCTTCACCTCCGCCACGGCCGAGGTCAGCTTGGCGCCGGCCGCGGAGGCCACGTACGCGTGGTTGTCGTTCGGCGGGCCGAAGCTCGTGATCACCTGCTGGCCGCCCGGCTCGAACGTCACCGTCAGCTTCACGAAGGAGATCTCGTTCGGGCTGCCCGGCGCGATGAAGTGCCAGCCGTCCTGAGTCGCCGGGATGTCGGCGCACTTGGGCTCGGTCTTCTCGAACGAACCCGCCGTGATCGGCACCGGCTGGTGCAGCGGAATGGTGTACGAGTCGGTCGCGAAGGCGGGGACCGAACCGGCGGCGACGAGGAACGAGGACGCGGCGACGGCGAAGGCCGCCCGGCGGATCCTGGAAAGGGCCATGAAAAACCTCTGACACTGATGAGGAGGAAGAGCCGTGGGGGGCGGCGCTCAGCTTCCTGACAGGAAGCCACTGCGGTCAAGAGGTACTCGTCAGTATTCGTGCGGAGTTGGCCCCGTCACCACCGATATGTCCGGTGTAACGATCCCTGCACGGCGGCGCCCTGACGGAGCGCCGCCCACACCACGTCAGGAGTTGTACGCCGACTGCGCCCGCTCCAGACCCTCCTGGATCAGACACTCCACCGAGTCGGCAGCCCGGTCCACGAACCAGTCCAACTCCTTGCGCTCAGCAGACGAAAAGTCCTTCAGCACGAAGTCCGCCACCTGCATCCGCCCCGGCGGCCGCCCGATACCGCACCGTACCCGGTGATAGTCCGCACCCATGGCCTTCGTCATCGACTTCAACCCGTTGTGACCGTTGTCCCCGCCACCCAGCTTCAACCGCAACGTCGGGTAGTCGATGTCCAGCTCGTCATGGACCGCCACGATCCGCTCCAGCGGAACCTTGTAGAAATCCCGCAGCGCCGTCACCGGCCCCCCGGACAGATTCATGTACGTCATGGGCTTGGCCAGCACCACCCGCCGGTTCGCCGGCCCCGGCGGCCCGATGCGACCCTCCACCACCTGCGCCCGCGCCTTGTGCGCCTTGAACTTCCCCCGGATCCGGTCCGCCAGCAGGTCGGCCACCATGAACCCGATGTTGTGGCGGTTGCCCGCATACTCAGGCCCCGGATTGCCAAGACCCACGATCAGCCAGGGCGCCGCATCGTCCGACATCAAAAGCTCCTTAAACGAGACGACCGCCGTCCCGCTCCAGTGGAGCCGGACGGCGGTCGGTCAGCAACTGCTGAGGGAGTGCGGCGAGGCTCAGGCCTCGGCACCCTCGGCACCCTCGGCGGCCGGCTCCTCGGCCTGCGGAGCGACGACCTGCAGGACGGCGATGTCGCCGTCGACGGCCAGGGTGGTGCCCGCCGGCAGGACCAGGTCCTTGGCGTGGATGGTCGCACCGGCCTCCAGGCCCGCGATCGAGACGGTGACCTCGGTCGGGATGTGGGTGGCCTCGGCCTCGACGGAGACCGTGTTCTGCAGGGTCTCCAGCATGTTGCCGCCCGCAGCCAGCTCACCCTCGGTGACGATCGCGACGTCGACGGTGACCTTCTCGCCCTTCTTGACGATCAGGAAGTCCACGTGCGAAACCGAACGCTTCAGCGGGTGCTTCTGCACCGCCTTCGGGATGACCAGCTCGGTGCCGCCGTCCTTGATGTCCAGGGAGATCAGGACGTTCGGGGTGCGCAGCGCCAGCTGAAGGGCGTGGGCGTCCACGTTGACGTGCTTCGGGTCGGTGCCGTGGCCGTAGATGACCGCGGGCGTCAGGGCGTCACGACGGGCCTGACGGGCAGCACCCTTGCCGAAGTCGGTGCGGGACTGGGCGGAAAGCTTGATCTCGGACATGCTCACTCCTCGTGGGGTGACGGAAAACGGACAACAGTCACCCGGCCGGAACGGCCTGCTACGAAGAGCGCGTCGATAACGGAGTGCCCGCACATGAAAGTGCGGCCTCCCTCGCCGAGCAACTTCATGAGTCTACCCGGCGGGGAGGCCGCCTCCAAAAGGATCTCCTGTGACGCCTACTGCTGCTCTTCGAACAGGCTCGTGACCGAACCGTCCTCGAACACCTCACGCACGGCACGCGCGATCATCGGAGCGATCGACAGCACCGTGATCTTGTCCAGCTCCAGGTCCGACGGGTCCGGCAGCGTGTTCGTGAACACGAACTCACTGACCTTGGAATTCTTCAGACGATCGGCAGCAGGACCCGACAGGATGCCGTGCGTCGCCGTCACGATCACATCCTCCGCACCGTGCGCGAACAGCGCATCCGCCGCGGCACAGATCGTGCCACCCGTGTCGATCATGTCGTCCACCAGGACACACACACGACCCCGGACCTCACCGACCACCTCGTGAACGGTCACCTGGTTGGCGACGTCCTTGTCACGACGCTTGTGCACGATCGCCAGCGGCGCGTCCAGACGGTCACACCAGCGGTCCGCCACCCGCACACGGCCGGCGTCCGGCGACACGATCGTCAGCTTGGTGCGGTCCACCTTCGCACCCACGTAATCCGCCAGCACCGACAGCGCCGACAGGTGGTCCACCGGACCGTCGAAGAACCCCTGGATCTGGTCCGTGTGCAGGTCCACCGTCAGGATGCGGTCAGCACCCGCCGTCTTCAGCAGATCGGCGACCAGACGGGCCGAAATCGGCTCACGGCCCTTGTGCTTCTTGTCCTGACGGGCATACCCGTACGACGGCACGATCACCGTGATGGAACGGGCCGATGCGCGCTTCAGCGCATCGATCATGATCAACTGCTCCATGATCCACTTGTTGATCGGAGCCGTGTGGCTCTGGATCAAGAAGCAGTCCGCACCACGAGCGGACTCCTGGAAGCGGACGTAGATCTCACCGTTCGCGAAGTCGAAAGCCTTGGTCGGCACGAGGCCGACTCCCAGCTGGTGCGCGACCTCCTCGGCCAGCTCGGGGTGGGCGCGGCCGGAGAAGAGCATCAGCTTCTTCTCGCCGGTCGTCTTGATCCCGGTCACAGCACTGTCTCCTCAGACGTGTTGAAAGCTGCTCGCCCCCATGTGCGTCCGTCCCGCACACGGTGAGCCAGCCGAATTGCGTGCACCTATCACGGTACGCCGTCGCGGACCCACTCGTTTCCGCCCGGTTCACCTCAACGGCTGTCGGAGTCCACCTCAACCGCCGACTGAGCCGCCGTCGCGGCAGCACTCCCCGGACGCTTCCGGGCCACCCAACCCTCGATATTCCGCTGCTGGCCACGGGCCACGGCCAGCGCACCGGGCGGCACGTCCTTCGTGATCACAGACCCGGCAGCCGTGTAGGCACCGTCCCCGATCGTGACGGGTGCCACAAACATGTTGTCCGAGCCCGTCTTGCAGTGTGAGCCGACGGTGGTGTGGTGCTTGTGCTCACCGTCGTAGTTCACGAAGACGCTCGCAGCACCGATGTTCGTGTACTCGCCGATCGTCGCGTCGCCCACGTACGACAGGTGCGGCACCTTCGTGCCCTCACCGATCGTCGCGTTCTTCATCTCGACGTACGTGCCCGCCTTCGCCTTCGCGCCCAGGACCGTACCGGGACGCAGGTACGCGAACGGCCCCACCGACGCCCCGTCGCCGATCACCGCACCCTCGGCCACCGTGTTGTCCACCCGCGCCCCCTGACCCACCCGGGTGTCCTTCAGCCGGGTGTTCGGGCCGACCTCGGCCCCCTCGGCGATGTGGGTGGCGCCGAGCAGCTGCGTCCCCGGGTGCACCGTCGCGTCCTGCCCGAACGTGACCGTCACGTCCACGAACGTCCCGGCGGGGTCCACGACCGTCACACCCGCCAGCATGGCCTGCTCCAGCAGCCGCGCGTTCAGCAGGGCACGGGCCTCGGCGAGCTGGACCCGGTTGTTGATCCCGAGGATCTGCCGGTGGTCGGAGCCGACGGCCGCGCCGACCCGGTGACCCGCCTCGCGCAGGATCCCCAGCACGTCGGTGAGGTACTCCTCGCCCTGGCTGTTGTCCGTACGGACCTTGCCCAGCGCGTCGGCGAGCAGGGCGCCGTCGAAGGCGAAGACACCCGAGTTGATCTCGCGGATGGCACGCTGGGAGTCGGTCGCGTCCTTGTGCTCCACGATGGCCGTCACGGCGCCGCCGGCGTCCCGCACGATCCGCCCGTAGCCGGTGGAGTCCGGCACCTCGGCGGTGAGCACGGTGACGGCGTTGCCGTCGGCCTCGTGCGTCCGCGCGAGCTGCCGGAGCGTCTCCCCGGTCAGCAGCGGGGTGTCGCCGCAGACGACGATCACGGTGCCGTCGACGACCCCGCCGAGCTCTTCGAGGGCCATCCGGACGGCATGCCCGGTGCCGTTCTGCTCGTACTGGACGGCGGTGCGGACCCCGGCGTCGATGCCGGCGAGGTGCGCGGTGACCTGCTCCCGGGCGTGCCCGACGACCACGACGAGGTGGGCGGGGTCCAGCTCACGGGAGGCGGCGACGACGTGACCGACGAGCGAGCGCCCGCAGATCTCGTGCAGAACCTTGGGAGTGGCCGACTTCATGCGGGTGCCTTCACCCGCTGCGAGTACGACGACGGCTGCCGGGCGGTTGGCGCTCACGGGGATGCCCTTCGGCTTCGGGGGTGGACCCGTGAAGGATACCGGGGCGTTAAGGGCCCGAAACGAGGCCGGGTCCCGACCGTGGAGGTCAGGACCCGAACCTGCTGGCTCCCGGGGCAGGAGTCGAACCTGCGTCGTACCCAGATTCAAAGTCTGGTCGCCCCTGCCGACAGAGCAACCCGGGAATGGCCGCCGCCAGCCTACGCGTTTCTGTCGCGCGCCTCCACTGCCATGCTCGACCACCACCCTTCGATGCGGCAGTAGAGCTCGGCGCTGTCCAGCACGCCGACGACCAGGCAACCCCTGTAGTTCTCGCCCACGTTCTTGCGGACTGTCTTCGGATTGTGCTTCTTGAGGGTCGTCCGTTGCAGGTGGGCGTGATCCACTTGTACCTGGTCAGCCCAGTAGCGCTCGGCGCCCACGACATCGGCCGACTCGTGGATCATCACGCGATACCGGATGCGCTCCGGCTCGATTCCAAGGAGGTCGAGCCAGGCCAAGAAGACCTGGACCATGCCGGGGTCGCTGTTGACGAAGATCACTCGCTCGCGACGGGCGTATGGCTTGCTCTTCTGACCCTCCGCCCAATAGAGGCCGATGCCGACGAGGAACAGTTCGCGTTCGGTGAGGGTGCCGATTTCCGCCTCGGCGGCTGTCCTGGTTGCCTGGCGGGTGTCGGCCTGGGACTGCCGCAGCCGCTTCAGGCCAGCGTTCATGAGGGCCCTGTGTTCCTCCTCCGTGTAGCGGGGTTCCGGCTTCGGGAGATCACGGACCCAGAGGGAGATCGAGCTCTTCGAGCAGCCCAGCTCGACCTGGATTTCGTCGTAGGTCATGCCTTGGAGGCGGAGCTCGCGGGCCTTCGCGCGGAGGTCGTCCTTGGCGTTCGGGCGCTTCGTCCACTCGGGTGGGGGCTCACCCTTCACCAGCGCGTTGAGGATGTTGTTGTTGTGGACCCCTAGGCGGTCGCGGATCTGGCGCAGGCTGAGGCCCTCGCGGCGCAGGGCCACCGCCTGCTCGCGGAGGGATTCGAAGGTCGCGGTTCCGCTGCGGAGGCCGCCGGTGCCGTCGCCGGGGCGACGTCGGATGTCGGTCATGACGCCAATGTCGTCCGGAATGCGGGATTCAGGTCTCGGTCAGCGGACGTTTCCGTCGTACGTGCGATTACTGGCGGTTCTCGGGATTTTCGTTCGACCGTGTGCTGGGGGCGCTGCGTACGCTGGTCGCCATGACCAGTACGGGGGATGTGGAAGGCCGCGCTGGGCCGCCGTTGTGGTGGGTGCGGCGGCGGGATGCCGTGGTGGACGTGGGGCTCGGCGGGGTGTCCGTCGTGGAGTGCGCGTCGGAGGGGGTGGCCTTCGCCGGTGAGGCGGGGGTGCCGACGGCGGTCGGGGTGCTGTTCGGGTTCCTGGTGGGCGCGACGCTGCTGCTGCGGCGGCGGTGGCCGGTCGCCGTGGTGCTGGTGGGGATCGCCGTGGCGCCTGCCGCGATGGGGTTCCTGCTCGGGGTGGTGGGCCTGTACACGCTGGCCTCCTCCGAGGTGCCCCGGCGGATCATCGCCACGCTGGCTTCGATGACGCTGGCCGCGACGTTCGTGGTGATGTATTTGCGGACTCGGACCGATGTCGAGGCCGATCCGCTGCTCGTGGTCGCGCTGTCCGGGTTCGTGGCGGTGGCGCTGACCGTGCCGCCGCTGCTGTTCGGGCTGTACATCGGGGCTCGGCGGCGGTTGATGGAGAGCCTGCGGGAGCGGGCGGATTCGCTGGAGCGGGAGCTGTCGCTTCTGGCGGACCGGGCCGAGGAGCGGGCCGAGTGGGCGCGTAAGGAGGAGCGCACCCGGATCGCGCGCGAGATGCACGACGTGGTGGCGCACCGGGTGTCGCTGATGGTGGTGCACGCGGCTGCGCTGGAGGCGATAGCGGCGAAGGATCCGGCGCGTGCCGCGAGGAACGCGGCGTTGGTGGGGGACATGGGGCGGCAGGCGCTGACCGAGCTGCGGGAGATGCTGGGCGTGCTGCGGGCGGCCGAGAAGCCGGTGCGGCAGCCGCAGGTGCAGGCGCAGGCGCAGGCGCGGCCGGTGTCCGTGGCGTTGGTGGGGAGTTTCGACGAGGGGCCCTCGCTCGATGAGCTGGAGGTGCTGGTCGGGCAGTCGAGGGCGGCTGGGATGGCCGTCGAGATGGTGGTGCACGGGGAGTGGGTGGCGTACGCGGCGGAGGTGGAGCAGACGGCGTACCGGGTGGTGCAGGAGGCGCTCACCAATTGCCACAAGCATGCTCCCGGGGCGCGGGTGACCGTGCGCCTCGCGCACCGGGAGGGGGAGGTGGCGATGCAGGTGGAGAACGGGCCGTGTGACGGGAAGGCCGCGGAGCCCGGTTTGCCGAGCGGGGGCAACGGGCTGGTGGGGATGCGGGAGCGCGTTGTGGGGTTGGGTGGGGTGTTCGTGTCGGGGCCGACCGACGAGGGCGGGTTCAAGGTGTCGGCGGTGCTTCCCGCGGGCTAGGGGTCAGCCGGTGGTGAGGCGGGTCGGCTGGAGGCCGGTGAGGAGCAGGGTCAGGGCTTCGTCGATGCCCGCGCCGAGGTACCAGTCGCCGGTGTGGTCGATCCCGTAGACGCGGCCTTCGCGGTCGAGGGCGAGGTGGGAGCCTGCGTCGGCCTCGACGCCGAGGGGGCAGAGCTGTGTGGAGAGGGCGCGGCCCAGGTCGGCGAAGGTGCGGGCCAGGTGCAGGCCGGTGAGCGGGTCGAGGCGGACCGTGACGGGCGCTATCTGGCGGCCGGGGCCGGGGGCGGCGATGGTGAGGCCGCCGAATTCGGCCCAGGCCTCGACGGCGGCGGGGAAGACGGTGTGCTGGTGGCCGGCGGGGGTGGTGTGGTCGCGGAGTGCGTCGGCCCAGTACTCGGCCTGCTTGATGTCCCAGCGGCCGGGTTCCCAGCCGGCGGTGCGCAGGGCGGAGTCGACGGGGACCGGGAAGCGGGTCGCGGAGGAGCGGTCGTAGGAGGCTGAGGCGGTGGTCATGGCTACTCGGAGGGGGTGAGGTCGACGGGGCGGACGCCGAAGTGGGTGAGGAGTGCGTCGCAGGACCGGCAGGGGGGTGCGTAGGTGCCGTGGAGGGGGTCGCCGTCTTCGCGGATGCGGCGGGCGGTGATCTTCGCGTGTTTGAGGGAGCGGCGGGCTTCGCTGGGGGAGAGGGGTTTGCGTGAGGCGCGTCGGGAGCGGGCGCTTTCGACGGCGGTGAGGTGGCGGGAGAGCAGGATGGCTTCGGGGCAGCGGCCGGTGAATCGTTCGCGCTGGCCGCTGGTGAGGGTGTCGAGGAAGTCCTGTACGAGGGGGTGGAGTACGGGTGGCTGGTCGGCCTTTCCGGCGGTGCCGGTGAGGGTTTCGCCGCGTACGGAGAGGGCGGCGGCGACGGTGGGGAGGATGCCGTCGCGGCGGAAGCGCAGGACGGGCACGGTGGGGCGGCCGTCGGTGCTGCTCCAGCGCAGGCGTGGGTCGCCGGCGGGGATGCCGGTGGGGATGCCGGCGGGGCCGCCCGTTTCGGGGGCGGTTCCTGACGGTCCGGCGGCTTGCGGGCCTGCGGGGTTTCCCGGGGTGGCCGGGGTGCCCGCGATGGCCGTGATACCTGCGGTAGCTGCGGATTCCGGGGTGGAGCCGCCCGGATTCGTGCGTGTTGCCGTGTTGTGCATGGTCGCGCTTTCCCTCCCGTGGCGGCGGTGGTGGCCGCTGTCGCGCACGCCCCCGTGCTGCGGGGACAGCCTGCCAAATGTCACCTGTCATGCGGAAGCGGGGTCGAATATTCGTATCAATTCGGATGTTCCCGGCCGTCGGCCGGGCGTGGGGGTCGCGTGCGGGTGAGCCCCTTGCCCCAGCGCATAGGCTGTGGTGAACCAGCCAGATCCAGCAGGGGGCTACCGCCATGACGACAGGTCGGCTCGGGCAGCAGGCCGCGCCACCCAACGCCGCTTATTCGGGGCAGGTCGTGCATTTCCCGGACCCGGTCCGGGCCGCTCGGCATCCCCACGGAGTGCGGATGGACGGCAACGGGCATCCGGACTTCTCCGCGTACGCGCGTGCTGCGGTGGAGATCGCAGAGCCGCCGGAGGGGTTCGGCGTGGACGAGCTGCGGCTGACGGACTACGTCTCCGCGAACGCGGCCATGCGGGCGGCGGGGCACGAGCTGTGGGACACGGTCGGTCCGGTGGCGACCCCGCACGGCTGGACTTGGCACCACGTCGCGGGTTCGCGGCGCATGGAGCTGGTTCCGGTCGAGGTGAAGACGCTGCTGCGGCACCACGCGGGGCTGGCGACGGCGCCCGTGGACCACGGGAAGCGCGGCACGCGGCCGTTGCAGGAGGTGCGTCCGGTGCACATGGGGCTGCCGAAGTCCGTGGTGTCGGTGTCCGAGGAGCAGGTGCAGGGGGTCGAGGAGGACCTGGGCTACCGGCTGCCGGAGGCGTACCGCTCGTTCCTGAAGGCCGCGGGCGGTTGCGCGCCGGTGGGTGCCGGGCTGGACGTGGACCTGGGCCTGCTGGTGGACCAGCCGTTCTTCACGGTGCGTGAGGAGGCGGCGGTCAACGACCTCGTCTACGTCAACAAGTGTCTGCGGGACCACCTGACGAAGGACTACTTGTGCGTGGCCTTCGTGCAGGGCGGGCTGCTCGCGCTGAAGGTGAAGGGGGAGGGCATCGGTTCGGTGTGGTTCTCCCCGTACGACGATGCGCGCGACCGTGACGGCTGGTCCGTGCAGGAGCGCGTGGAGCGGCTGTTGTTGCCGTGCGGCGGTGATTTCGACGCCTTTCTGGAGCGGTTGGCGGGCAACCCGCCGGAACTGGAGACGGTGGCCGGTCTGATGGTGGACGGCGGATTCGCACGCTCGGTTCCCGTGGCGGGGCCGGGTCCCCGTGCCGGTTCGGATGAGGGGTGATGGCGCGGTGGTGACGTTCGCGCAGGCGCAGGAGCGCGCCGAGGAATGGATCAACGGCGACGTGCCCGCGTACCAGCACCGGGAGGTGCGGGTGCGGGAGTTCGGGCTGGGGTTCGTGGTGTGGGCCGAGGACCGTGCGGCCGGTCCCGTGTCCGGTGGTGGCCGGCAGCGGCTGGTCATCGCGCGGGACAGCGGGGAGGTGACGCTGTGGCCGGGGCTGCCGGTGGGTGAGGTGATCCGCCGGTACGAGGAGGAGTACGGGGCGGCGGCTGCCGCTCCGGCTTCGGAGGCTTCGGTTCCGCCGCCGCGGATCGACTCCGAGCAGACGTCGTTCATGCTGAGCCCGCCGGAGTGGCTGCAGGAGGCGGCGGACCGTGCGGGGATTCCGCCGGCTGCCCCGGCTGCGGCTGCGGCTGCTCCGGCTCCGGCTGCGTCTCCGGCTCCGGTGGAGGCTCCGGCATCCGTGGCGGCGGTCGAGGCCGAGCCCGCTCCGGCGGCTGCTGCGGCTGCGGCTGCGGCGCCCGTGGACGCGGTGCCGCTGCGGCGCGGGGGCGAGATCCCGTACGAGCCGACCGCCAACGACGGGGTTCCGGCCGGGTCCACGCCGTGGGCCGGGACCGATGTGAACCCCGGTGCGGACGACGCGTCCGTGCCGCTGCCCGCGACCGTGTTCGCGCCGCCGCTGTCCGGTTCGGACCTGGAGGAGGCGCCGCCGTCGGCGGTGGCTCCGGAGGCGAAGACCACGCTGATGCCGGGCGGCAGCCGGCTGCCGCGGACCGCGGTCGTACCGGCGCTGGAGACGCCCGAGGCGAGCTCCATCGCCGATGCGCCGACGAGCAAGGCGCAGGTCTCCCGGCCGGCCGAGCCGGCGCCCGGTGCGGGCCGGCCCTCGACTCCGCCCGGTCCGCCGACGCCTCCCGGTCCGCCGGGGGCTCCGGGGTCGCTGGGTCGTGGGCTGGATCACGCGGCGACGATGCTGGCGGGTCCCGCGGTGACGGGTCAGCCGCCGGCGCCTCCCGGTCCGCCCGGGGCTCCGGGTGCCGGCGTACCCCAGCCGCCCGGTCCGCCTGGTCCTCCCGGTCCGCCCGGGGCTCCGGGGTCGCTGGGTCGTGGGCTGGATCACGCGGCGACGATGCTGGCAGGTCCTGCGGTGACGGGTCAGCCGCCGGCGCCTCCCGGTCCGCCCGGGGCGCCCGGGGCCGGCGTACCTCAGCCGCCCGGTCCGCCCGGTCCGCCTGGTCCTCCCGGTCCGCCGGGTGCTCCCGGATCGCTGGGTCGTGGGCTGGATCACGCGGCGACGATGCTGGCGGGTCCCGCGGTGACGGGTCAGCCGCCCGCGCCCCCCGGCCCGCCGGGGGCGCCCGGTGCCGGCGCGCCGCAGCCTCCCGGTCCGCCCGGCGTGCCCGGTGGCGGGCTGGATCATGCCGCCACGATGCTGGCCGGTCCCGCCGTGACGGGTCAGCCGCTCGCGCCCCCCGGCCCGCCGCCGGGTGCACCGGGTGCACCGGTCGGGCCGGGTGCGCCCGTGCCGCAGCCGGCGCCCACCGGGGCGCCCACGGTCGGTCCGGGCTACCAGGCCGTGCTCCGCTACCGCGCCCCCGACGGCTCCGAGCAGCAGATCATCCGCCGTTCGGCGCCCGGTACCCCGCACCCCGAGTGGCAGATCCTGTACGAGCTGCGGGCGATGAACGTGCCGCCGCAGCAGGTGCTGGAGCTGCACACGGAGCTGGAGTCCTGTGAGCTGCCCGGTGGTTACTGCGCCCGGATGATCCGGGAGACGTGGCCGCAGGTGCGGATCACGAGCGTGGCTCCGTACGGCAAGGACCATGCGGGCCGTCAGCAGGGCATGCGGCACCTGCTCACCCATCAGGGCGAGCTGCACCAAGTGGCGGACGGGCCGGCGCGCCCCGCGCCGGTGCGGGCGCCGCTGCCGCAGGTCCCGTTGCAGCCGGCGATCCCGCTGGATGCGATCCGGAGCGAGCTGGCGGGCGCGTTCGGCCCGCAGGGGGTGTTCCGCTTCGATCAGCGGGCCGTGTCCCGTCAGGGTGTGCCGGAGATCGTGGCGCAGACGCTGATGTGGGCGGGGCTGCCCGTCGACTTCGGGCCGTTCTTCTGGGCGCAGGCGGTGCCGGGCCAGCCGGTGCCGACGCTGGCCGAGATGGCGGCGCAGCGGCAGGTGCAGCCGGCGTCGGACGCGGGTTCGTACCTCGTCATCGGTAGTGACTTCGGCAAGGCGCTGTGCGTGCAGTACGGCACGGCGAACATCGTGGCGGTGCCGGTGGAGGGCGGTCCGGGCGGTGCTCCGGTGCCTCCGCAGTTCGTGAATTCGAGCTTGCCGCAGTTCGTACGGTCCCTGGCGATGCTGGGTCACATGTGGCGGCTGCGGCAGCATCTGACGCCGGAGCAGGCGGGGCGCTGGACCGTCGATTTCCAGGCGAATCTGGCCGGGCTCGACAGTGCGGCGCTGGCTTCGCCGGAGAGCTGGTGGTCGGTGCTGCTGGAGCAGATGTGGGACGGACTGCTCTGATCGGATGATCGGTTGAATGGCCGGGCCGAGACCCTCGAACGGGGTCTCGGCCCGGCCATTCCGGCTTCTGGGAGCAAATGACGCATCCTTGACAGGAATCCCCGCGAGAGAGGCGCTTCCAGGATGAGTGCACCCATTGCGACTGTGCGCGGCCGTGGCTATCGGACGGATCAGGTCGACCGGTACCTCGCCCGGCTGTCCGGCAGCCGTGACGAGGCCTGGGAGCGGGTGGCGCGGCTGACCGTCCTGGCGAAGCAGATGGAGGGGGAGGCGGGGCGGCTGCGCGAGGCGGTGGCCGCGCTGGCTCCGCAGACGTACGAGGACCTGAGCGAGCGTGCCCGCCGGATCCTGCTGCTGGCGCAGGAGGAGGCGGAGGCCCTGCGGGGCGAGGCGCGGGTGGACGCTGCGGAGGCGCTGGGCGCGGCGGAGGCGTATGCGCAGCGGGTGGCGGAGCTGGCGCGCCAGGACGCGGAGGCGGTGCGCGAGCAGACCGAGGTGCGGGCGCGGCAGGGGCTGTTGCGGGCGCAGCGGGAGGCGGACGACGCGCGGGCGGAGGCGCGGGAGGAGGCGCAGGCGTGGCGGGCGGAGGCCCAGGAGGGGCTGGCGCAGACGCGGCGCAGGGCGGAGGCGCTGCTCGCGGAGCGGGAGCACGAGCAGCGGGAGCGGTGGGAGGCGGCGGAGCGGGAACTGGGGGCGCGGGAGGCGGAGATGGAGGCGCGCCACGCGGAGCTGGAACGGTACGCGGAGGCCCGTCTGGCGGAGGCGCGCCGGGGGTTCGCGGAGGCGGAGGAGGCGGGGCGGCACGGTCAGGAGGACGCGGAGGCGCTGGCCGCCGAGCTGATCGCGGAGGCGCGGGTGGCGGAGGAGCGGGTGGGCCGGGAAACGGAGCGGATCCTGCGGGAGCACGCGGAGGCGCAGGAGGAGATGCGGGCCCATATGGACCACGTCCGCACCAGTCTGGCCGCCCTCACGGGGCGCGCTCCCGCGGAGGGCTGACCCGGGCGCGCGGACGGGGGCTGCGCTGCGGCCGGGGCGGCCGCGGCGCGGCCCCGGTCAGCCTTCGTAGCGGTAGGGGTCGCTGCGCAGGCCGCGGGCGGTGACGACCACCGTGAAGGGGGGTGTGGCCGAGGCGGGGAGCGGGGCGGTCAGGGCGCCGCTCAGCGGGTCGGGTTCGGCGGGGACGGGGGAGCCGTTGACGGTGAGTTCGGGAGCGGCGGAGGGCGCGGTGGCGGAGCCGGGGGCGGCGGAGCCGGGCGTGGTGGGGCCGGGCGGGGTGAGGCCGCCGCCCCGCACCGTGAGGCGGCCCTCGCAGACGCTGACGTCGGTGATGACCGGGGTGGGGCGGACGGCCATTTTGTTCACCAGGTACGCCCCCGCCGGGGCGCCGGTCAGGGCCCAGATCTCGGAGGGCAGGGGCGGGAGTCCGGCGCCGGTGTCGGAGAGGAAGAACAGGACGACGTAGAGCATCGTGACCGTGCTGAGGGCGACGTACTGGAGGTCGACCAGGTCGGTGCGCCCGCCGTCGTTCGCGATGAGCTCCCGCAGCGGCCGCCGTCCCGACGCGGTGGGCTTGGCGGCCGGCTTGGCCATGCTGCCCTTCTCGACGCGCATGCCGACCACCGTCTTCGCGGCGATCATGGCCACGTACGGGCCGCCGAGCAGCGGCAGGTAGACGGTCGTCAGCGAGGACAGCGGGCCGGGGGAGCCCTGGAAGTAGGCGGCTCCGCCGCCCGCGGTGAGCCCGTAGCCGAGGGTGGCGAGCAGTAGCCAGACCAGGATCACCGTCCAGGCGAGGGCCATGGCCGTGGAGGTGGAGAGCCGGCCGTCGCGGCCGGTGATGAAGGCGGGGTTGCGGTACAGCCGCCGGGCGATCGGGCCGGCCAGTGCGGCCAGCAGGAGCAGTGCGAGCAATGCGGAAGCCATGCGTCGTCCCCCCGGAAACGGTCTTGGCTCCGACTTAACCCGTTGATGGGAGGCATGACAAGTCGCCGTGGGGCGGGGGCCGTTACTCCTCGAGGTGCTCCGGCAGCACCGGGAACCTGCGCGGCGCCACCAGCAGCAGCACCAGCAGGGAGGCCACGGCCGCGCCGGTCGCGCCGAGGAAGATGTGGTCGACGGCGGCGGCCACGGCCTCGCGCAGGTAGTCGGCGGCTGCCGGGGCGAGCAGTCCCGGCTGGTCCAGGGCCTTCGTCACGTCGTCCAGGGCGTCCGGCAGTCCGGGCACGGGGGCGTCCACCAGGCGGGCGGCGATGGTGGCGTTGGCGACGGCCGCCAGCAGGGCCGCGCCGATGCTCTGGCCGACCTGGCGGGAGAACAGCACGGAGGCGGTCGCCGTTCCGCGTTCCGCCCAGCCGACGGTGGACTGGACCCCGACGATCAGCGGGAGCTGGAAGAGGCCGAGGGCGCCGCCCAGCAGCAGCATGATCAGCGCGGGCTGCCAGGGGCGGGCGGGATGGGGGAGCAGGGTGAAGGAGTACAGGATCACCGCGGCGAGCCCGATGCCGACGGCCGCGGTGTTGCGGAAGCCGATCCGCCGGTAGACGTGCTGGCTGACGGCGGCGGTGATGGGCCAGCTCAGGGTCATCACGGACATCACCAGGCCCGCGCCGACGGGCCCGAGGCCGAGCACGGACTGGGCGTACGTCGGCATGAACACCATCGGGGCGACCATCAGCAGGCCGAGCGCCCCCATGGCGAGGTTGACGGCGGCGATGGTGCGCCGGCGCCACACCCAGCCCGGCAGGATCGGTTCCTCGGCCCGGCGTTCCACCCGTACCACCACCGCGGCCAGCAGCGCGCTCGCACCGAGCAGCCCCAGCGAGGGCGCGGACAGCCAGGGCCAGGCGACCCCGCCCTGGACGAGCGCGAAGAGCAGCAGCCCGCCGCAGGCGAAGATCGACAGGGCCCCCGCCCAGTCGACCGGGCCGCGGCGCCCGGGGGACCGCACGGGCTCCTTCAGGTGACGGGTGGTCATCCACAGGGCGAAGGCGCCCAGCGGCAGGTTGATCAGGAAGATCCAGCGCCAGTGGGCGTACGAGGCGAGCAGGCCGCCGAGCGCCGGGCCGGCCACCGCCGACAGGGCCCATATGGTGGACATCCGCGCCTGGATCTTCGGCCGGTCCTTGAGCGGGTAGAGATCGGCGGCCAGCGTCTGGACCGTGCCCTGGAGGGCGCCGCCGCCCAGGCCCTGGACGATCCGGAAGGCGATGAGGGCGGCCATGTTCCAGGCGAGCGCGCACAGCAGCGAGCCGACGAGGAACAGGCCGATGCCGAAGAGCAGTACGGGCTTGCGGCCGAAGGTGTCGGACAGCTTGCCGTAGACGGGCAGGGTGACGGTGACGGCGAGCAGGTAGCCGGAGAAGAGCCAGGAGAAGACGGAGAACCCGCCGAGGTCGCCCACGATCTGGGGGACGGCGGTGGCGACGATGGTGCTGTCGATGGCGACGAGCGACATGCCGAGCATCAGCGCCGCGACCACGGCGGCGGGCGGCCGACCCTGCGCGGGCGCGGGCCTGGTCCCGGATCCGGCGCCCGTGCCGCCCGTGCCTTGGGCACTGTCCATGCCGCGCGCACCGCCCGGGCCGCGCGCACCGCCCGTACCGCCCGTGCCTCCCGTACCGGCCGTGCCGGACGCGGCGGCGGCGCCCCCGGGTGTGCCGTCCGGTCTTCCGTCCGCGCTCTCCGCTGCCGCCACCGAGATTCCTTCCCCCTGCACGTACTCGCGGGGAACACCTTCTCACCGCGGCCGTATCCGGCGGTATCCCCCACGGCAGCTCCGCCGAACGGTGGAGGACCCCTAGGGGAGGCTCCGCACAACGGTCCAGGGACCGCTCGTCCCGGCGGAGGAGGTGGAAGGATCCGGCGCCTCCTTAACTGGTTCACATGGGTCGGAGCCCCCGGGGGGTGGGGTTAACCCCCGGGTGGATACGGCGATGGGCACCAGCGCGCCGCGGCCCGGTCCGCAACAGACTGTGGGCGCGGCGACGCACGGACACAGCGGCACATCGAGAAGGAGAAAGACCGTGACAACGGCTATGACCGAAACCAGGCACGGGGGTACTGGAGGGCATGCTGCCGTCGCGGCCCGGGCGCGGAAGGTCGTCAAGGCCTACGGCTCCGGGGAGACGCGGGTCGTCGCCCTCGACGACGTGGACGTGGACATCCACCGCGGCCAGTTCACCGCGATCATGGGCCCCTCGGGCTCCGGCAAGTCCACGCTGATGCACTGCCTCGCCGGCCTGGACACGGTGACCAGCGGGCAGATCCACCTCGACGACACCGAGATCACCGGGCTGAAGGACAAGAAGCTCACGCAGCTGCGCCGGGACAAGATCGGTTTCATCTTCCAGGCCTTCAACCTGCTGCCGACGCTCAACGCCCTGGAGAACATCACGCTCCCCATGGACATCGCGGGCCGCAAGCCCGACGCGCAGTGGCTGAACCGGGTCGTGGAGACCGTCGGTCTCGCCGGCCGCCTCAAGCACCGCCCCACCCAGCTCTCCGGCGGCCAGCAGCAGCGCGTGGCCGTCGCCCGCGCCCTCGCCGCCCGCCCGCAGATCATCTTCGGGGACGAGCCCACCGGAAACCTGGACTCCCGGGCCGGCGCCGAGGTCCTCGGCTTCCTGCGCCGCTCCGTGGACGAGCTCGGCCAGACCATCGTGATGGTCACCCACGACCCGGTCGCCGCCTCCTACGCGGACCGCGTCATCTTCCTCGCCGACGGCCGGATCGTCGACGAGATGTACGGGCCCACCGCCGAGCAGGTCCTCGACCGCATGAAGGACTTCGACGCACGCGGGCGGACGTCATGAGCAATACCGTCCTGAAGACCTCGCGGCGCAACTTCGTCGCGCACAAGGGCCGGATGGCGCTGTCCGCCGTCGCGGTCATGCTCTCCGTCGCCTTCGTCTGCGGCACGCTGGTGTTCACCGACACCATGAACACCACCTTCGAGAAGCTGTTCGCCATCACCACGTCCGACGTGACCGTGAGCCCGAAGGCCGCGAAGGACGGCGAGGAGATCTCGGAGCGCGGCAAGCCCGAGATGCTGGACGGCAGCGCCGTGCAGCAGGTCGCCAAGGCCGAGGGCGTGGCGAAGGCCGAGGGCGCGGTCATGTCGATGTCCGTCACGGTCGTCAACGCCGAGAACGAGAACATGGGCTCGTCCAGCGGCGCCCCGACCATCGCGGGCAACTGGAACGACAACGAGCTCAAGTCCATGAAGATCACCTCGGGTCACGCCCCGCGCGGCCCCACCGAGGTGATGGTCGACGCCGACACCGCGGACAAGCACCACCTCAAGCTCGGTGACGAACTGCGCACCATCGCCGTCACCGGCGACCTCCGCGCCAAGATCAGCGGTATCGCCGCCTTCACCGTGACCAACCCGGGCGCGGCGATGGTCTACTTCGACACCCCCACGGCCCAGCGGCACCTGCTCGGCGCCCAGGGCGTGTTCACGCACGTCAACGTCACCGCCGTGGACGGGGTGAGCGACGCGCAGCTCAAGGCGAACATCGCCGCGGCCGTCGGCGCGGACACCTACAAGCTCCAGACCTCCAAGGAGGCCTCGGACGCCAACCGCAAGGACGTCGGTTCCTTCCTCGACGTCATGAAGTACGTGATGCTCGGTTTCGCCGGGGTCGCCTTCCTCGTCGGCATCTTCCTGATCTTCAACACCTTCTCCATGCTGGTCGCCCAGCGGACCCGCGAGATCGGCCTGATGCGCGCCATCGGCGCCGACAGCGGGCAGGTGCTGAAGTCCGTGGTCGTCGAGGCCTTCCTGCTGGGTGTCGTCGGTTCGCTGCTGGGTGTCGGGGCGGGCATCGGGCTGGCCATCGGACTCATGGAACTCATGGGCCAGATGGGCATGCACCTGTCCACCGACGACCTCACGGTCGCCTGGACCACCCCGGTCGTCGGCGTGTTCCTCGGCGTGGTGGTCACTGTCATCGCCGCCTTCGTCCCGGCCCGCCGGGCGGGCAAGGTCTCCCCGATGGCCGCGCTGCGCGAGTCGGGCACTCCCGGCGACAAGAGGGCCGGCGCCGTCCGTGCCGTCCTCGGCCTGGTCCTCACCGGCCTGGGCGGCGCGGGCCTCTCCCTGGCCTCCGCGGCCGACGAGGCCGGACCCGGCTCGCTCTGGCTGGGCCTGGGCGTCGTCCTCACCCTCATCGGGTTCATCGTGATCGGCCCGCTGCTCGCCGCGGGCGTGGTGCGGGTGCTCTCCGGTGTGGTGCTGCGGCCCTTCGGCTCCGTGGGCCGGCTCGCCGAGCGCAACGCGCTGCGCAACCCGCGCCGCACCGGGGCCACCGCCGCCGCGCTGATGATCGGCCTGGCGCTGGTCGCCTGCCTGTCCGTGGTCGGCTCCTCGATGGTGGCCTCCGCCACCGACGAGCTCGACAAGTCGGTCGGCGCCGACTACATCGTCAACTCCGAGACGGGCCAGCCCGTCATGCCGCAGGCCGAGCAGGCGCTGCGCGCCACCGCCGGACTCGACCACGTCACCGCCTACCGGGAGGTGGAGGCCAAGGTCACCGCGCCCGGCGGCGCCACCGAAACGGTGGGCCTGGGTGCCACCGACCCCACCTACGCCAAGGACATCCGGCGCAAGATGGTCGCCGGTGAGCACGCGGCGGCGTACGGGAAGGACTCCATGTCGGTGGGCTCCGAGTACGCGACCCGGCACGGCATCACGCTCGGGGACGAGCTGACGGTGGCCTTCACCGGCGGCAACACCGTCCGGCTGAAGGTCGCGGCGATCACCAGCGACGAGGGCAACCTCGACAAGTCCATGAAGTACGTCAGCACCGCGCTCGCCGAGGCGAACGTCCCGGCCGACCGGATGCCGCGCCCCTTCATGCTGCTGGCCAGTGCGAAGGACGGGCAGCAGGACACCGCGTACACGGCGGTCAAGGCGGCGCTGGCGGAGTACCCGCAGTACAAGGTGCGCAACCAGACCGACTACAAGCAGTCCCTGAAGGACCAGGTCGGCCAGCTCCTGAACATGGTCTACGGGCTGCTCGCCCTCGCCATCATCGTCGCGGTCCTGGGCGTCGTGAACACCCTGGCCCTGTCGGTGGTCGAGCGGACCCGCGAGATCGGCCTGATGCGCGCCATCGGCCTCTCCCGCCGCCAGCTGCGCCGCATGATCCGCCTGGAGTCGGTGGTCATCGCCCTCTTCGGCGCCCTGCTGGGCCTGGGGCTGGGCATGGGCTGGGGCGCCACCGCGCAGCAGCTCCTCGCCCTGGAGGGGCTGAAGGTGCTGGAGATCCCGTGGCCGACGATCCTCGGGGTGTTCGCCGCCTCGGCGCTCGTGGGCCTGTTCGCCGCGCTGGTCCCGGCCTTCCGGGCGGGGCGGATGAACGTCCTGAACGCGATCGCGAGCGAGTAGCGGGACCGCGGTCGTACGGGGGTACGCCGGTCCGGGACCTCAGGGTTCCGGACCGGCGTCGTTTCCGGCCCCGGCGCGGGGTCCAGTCGTGCAGGAGGGCAGGAGGGCAGGAGGGGGCGCTTCAGACCCGCCGCATCAGGACGACGCCCTCCGCTTCGCCCACCAGGGTGAACCGTGCGCCGGGGTGCAGCTGGTGCGCGTAGCCGGTCGGATCCTCGCCGGCCCACCGGGAGGAGTTGTCGAGGGCGATCCAGTCCGGGACGACGCCCTTGCTGCCGCCGATCCACAGCACCCGGCAGCGGGAGGTCAGCCGGGTCAGCGGGCCGGTGTCGGCCTCCACCGTGGCCCCGTCCGGGATCGTGCGGAGGAGCCGTTCGATGGCGGTGACGCGGGCCGGCTTCTCGTACGTGGCGGCCCGGGCGAGCTTCTCGGTCGGCAGGCTGGTCGCGCTCAGCGCGAGGCCCGCCGCCAGGACGGCGGTCGGCAGCTGGAGGGCGTACGCGCGCAGCCAGGGCCGCTCGCCGCGCCGGACGGTGTCGATGGCGTCGACCAGGGCGAGGGCGACGACGGGCATGAGCACGGCGCTGTAGTGCCAGTCGGTGGACCAGTAGTGGTCGTCGCCGGACAGGAACCGCCAGCCGAGGGTGGGGCCGGCGACCAGCAGCAGCGGCGAGCGCAGGGCGAGCAGCCCGGAGGTGGGGATCAGCACCCAGGCCAGGGTGGTCAGCTTGGTGTCGAGGCCGGCGAAGGGGCCGGCGCCGCCGATCTTGTCCCAGTAGCCGTAGCCGGCCGTCGCGAAGGCGGGTATGAACACGGTGAACACCAGGACGGCGAAGACGGCGGCCCCGGCGGCGGTCCCGAGCGCGAGCCGGCCGGCCCGCCGGTCGGTGGGCATGGCCCGCCAGGCGACGACCACGGCCAGCGCGGCGAGCGTGAAGCCCAGGTCCTCCTTGACGAGGAGCAGGGGCAGTCCCCACAGCAGGGCGGCCCGCCAGCGCCGGTCGAGCACCGCCTCCAGCGCGAAGGCGAGCAGCGGCACGGCGAAGGCGATCTCGTGGAAGTCGAACTCCACGGCCCGCTGGATCCCCCAGGACAGCCCGTACGCAATCCCGACGGCGAGCCCGCGGGCCCGGCCGAGGAGCCGTCCGGCCGCCCGGGTGACGGGGACCGCGGACACGGCGAAGAGCGCGGCCTGCGCGACCAGCAGGGTGAGGGGGCCGGGGAAGATCCGGTAGACGGGGGCGATGAGCGCGATGATCGGGGAGAAGTGGTCCCCGAGGATGTTCGCCCCGGGCCCCTTCAGATCGGCGATGGGCGCCTGGAGGTGCGCGTAGGCGCGGATGGCCTGCTCGAAGATCCCCAGGTCCCAGGAGGCCCATTCCATCCGCCGGAACCGCCCGACGGACAGCACCAGGTACACGGCGAACAGCGCGCCGGCCACCGCGTACGGCCCGGCCCACCAGCCCCTGCCCGGCCTGGCCGCCCCCTGCCCGGCCGCGGCGTCGGGCCGGGCTATCGCATCGCTCGTCACGAACTGCTGCTCCCTCGGCCGGTCGGCGTGAACTCCAGTGGAAGCGACCCGGTGAGCTCAGACGGCACGGTCACCACGGAACCATCTTGACATCCTCCCCACCTCCCGCCGGGAGCAGAGCGGGCGCCGCCCCCCGGGGGCACGGATCCGGCTCACTCGTGGACCGGGTGCTGCCCGGTGAACGGGTTGGACACTCCAAGGGCGGGCCGGGGCTGACGGGTCGGTTTTCCGGTCTCACCGCGGCGGACCCGACTGCGCCGGCTCCGTCACCCCCGCGGGTGACCCGAATCCCCCGCGCGTGGCGGCGGGCCCCGTCGTAGGGTGGGAACCCCCGGCCCGTGCGACGTGTCGGGTCCTTCGCGTTGCCCTTTCACGACCCTCACCGGATGGAAAGCCTCTACATGAGCCTGCACGGACTGCTCGACGCCGTCACCCGGGACCCCGCCCTCGCCGAGGCGGTCACCGCGGCCGGGGACGGCAACCGCATGCATGTGGACCTGGTCGGCCCCGCCGCCGCCCGGCCCTTCGCGATCGCCGCGCTGGCCCGGCAGACCGAGCGGACCATCCTCGCCGTCACGGCCACCGGTCGCGAGGCCGAGGACCTGGCCGCGGCCCTGCGCTCACTGCTGCCCTCGCCCGACCAGGTCGTGGACTACCCGTCCTGGGAGACGCTCCCGCACGAACGGCTCAGCCCGCGCAGCGACACCGTCGGCCGCCGCATCGCCGTCCTGCGCCGCCTGGCGCACCCGAGCCAGGACGACCCGGCCGCCGGGCCCGTCTCCGTGGTCGTCGCGCCGATCCGCTCCGTGCTCCAGCCGCAGGTCAAGGGGCTCGGGGACCTGGTTCCCGTGGCCCTGCGGCAGGGCCAGAGCGTCGACCTCGGCGACGTGACCCAGGCCCTGGCGGCCGCCGCGTACGCCCGCGTGGAGCTCGTGGAGAAGCGCGGCGAGTTCGCCGTGCGCGGGGGCATCCTCGACGTGTTCCCGCCCACCGAGGAACACCCGCTGCGCATCGAGTTCTGGGGCGACGAGGTCGAGGAGATCCGCTACTTCAAGGTCGCCGACCAGCGGTCGCTGGAGATCGCCGAGCACGGCCTGTGGGCCCCGCCCTGCCGCGAGCTGCTGCTCACCGACGAGGTGCGGGAGCGGGCCGCGGCCCTCGCCGAGGACCACCCCGAGCTCGGCGAGCTGCTGAACAAGATCGCCGAGGGGATCGCGGTCGAGGGCATGGAATCCCTGGCCCCGGTCCTGGTCGACGACATGGAACTGCTCATCGACGTCCTGCCCGCCGGGGCGATGGCCGTGGTCTGCGACCCCGAGCGGGTCCGGACCCGGGCCGCCGACCTGGTCGCCACCAGCCAGGAGTTCCTGATGGCCTCCTGGGCGGCCACCGCGGGCGGCGGCGAGGCCCCCATCGACGTCGGCGCCGCCTCCCTGCGCGGCATCGCCGACGTACGCGACCACGCCCGCGAGCTCGGCATGATGTGGTGGTCCGTCTCCCCCTTCGCCGCCGGCGAGGCGGACCCGGGCAGCACGGTGACATCAGCCGGCGAGCCGGCGGTCCTCAAGCTCGGCATGCACGCTCCCGAGGCCTACCGCGGCGACACCGCCCGCGCCCTCGCCGACACCAAGGGCTGGATCGCCGACGGCTGGCACACCGTCTACCTCACCGAGGGCCACGGCCCGGCCGCCCGCACCGTCGAGGTGCTCGGCGGCGAGGGGATCCCCGCCCGGCTGGAGGCCGAGCTGGGCACCCTGGAGCCGTCGATCGTCCACGTCGCCTGCGGCTCGCTCGACAACGGCTTCGTCGACCCGGCCCTGAAGCTCGCCGTCCTGACCGAGACCGACCTGACCGGGCAGCGCACCGCCACCAAGGACCTCGGCCGGATGCCGACCCGCCGACGCAAGACGATCGACCCGCTGACCCTGGAGGCCGGCGACTACATCGTCCACGAGCAGCACGGCGTCGGCCGCTACATCGAGATGGTGCAGCGCACCGTCCAGGGAGCGACCCGCGAGTACCTCCTCGTCGAGTACGCCCCCGCCAAGCGCGGCCAGCCCGGCGACCGGCTCTACATCCCCACCGACCAGCTGGAGCAGGTCACCAAGTACGTCGGCGGGGAGGCCCCCACCCTGCACCGGCTCGGCGGCGCCGACTGGACCAAGACCAAGGCGCGCGCCAAGAAGGCGGTCAAGGAGATCGCCGCCGACCTCATCAAGCTCTACAGCGCGCGCATGGCGGCGCCCGGCCACACCTTCGGCCCGGACACCCCCTGGCAGCGCGAGCTGGAGGACGCCTTCCCGTACGCGGAGACGCCCGACCAGCTCACGACCATCGCCGAGGTCAAGGAGGACATGGAGAAGTCGGTCCCGATGGACCGGCTGATCTGCGGCGACGTCGGCTACGGCAAGACCGAGATCGCGGTCCGGGCGGCGTTCAAGGCGGTGCAGGACGGCAAGCAGGTCGCCGTCCTCGTCCCCACCACCCTGCTCGTGCAGCAGCACTTCGGAACCTTCTCCGAGCGGTACGCGCAGTTCCCGGTCGTCACGAAGGCGCTGTCCCGCTTCCAGGGCGAGGCCGAGTCCAAGGCCACCCTGGAGGGGCTGAAGGACGGCTCGGTGGACGTGGTCATCGGCACCCACCGGCTCTTCTCGCAGGAGACCAAGTTCAAGGACCTGGGCCTGGTCATCGTCGACGAGGAGCAGCGGTTCGGCGTCGAGCACAAGGAGCAGCTGAAGAAGCTGCGCGCCAACGTGGACGTCCTGACGATGTCCGCGACCCCGATCCCGCGCACCCTGGAGATGGCGGTGACCGGCATCCGCGAGATGTCGACGATCACCACCCCGCCCGAGGAGCGCCACCCGGTCCTCACCTTCGTCGGCCCGTACGAGGAGAAGCAGATCGGCGCGGCCATCCGCCGCGAACTGCTGCGCGAGGGCCAGTGCTTCTACATCCACAACCGGGTCGAGTCCATCGACCGGGCCGCGGCCAAGCTCCGTGAGATCGTGCCCGAGGCGCGGATCGCGACCGCGCACGGGCAGATGTCCGAACAGGCCCTGGAGCAGGTCGTGGTGGACTTCTGGGAGAAGAAGTTCGACGTGCTCGTGTCGACGACGATCGTCGAGTCCGGCATCGACATCTCCAACGCGAACACCCTGATCGTGGAGCGCGGCGACAACTTCGGCCTCTCCCAGCTGCACCAGCTGCGCGGCCGCGTGGGCCGCGGCCGCGAGCGCGGGTACGCGTACTTCCTCTACCCGCCGGAGAAGCCGCTGACCGAGACCGCCCACGAGCGGCTCGCGACGATCGCCCAGCACACCGAGATGGGCGCCGGCATGTACGTGGCGATGAAGGACCTCGAGATCCGCGGCGCGGGCAACCTGCTCGGCGGCGAACAGTCCGGCCACATCGCGGGCGTCGGCTTCGACCTGTACATCCGCATGGTCGGCGAGGCCGTCGCCGACTACCGGGCCGCCGTCGAGGGCCAGGTGGAGGAGGAGCCGCCGCTCGAGGTCAAGATCGAGCTGCCGGTGGACGCGCACGTCCCGCACGACTACGCGCCTGGCGAGCGGCTGCGCCTCCAGGCGTACCGGTCCATCGCGTCGGCGAACTCCGAGGCGGACGTCAAGGCCGTGCGCGAGGAGCTCACCGACCGCTACGGCAAGCTGCCCGAGCCGGTGGAGAACCTGCTGCTGGTCGCCGGGCTGCGGATGCTCGCGCGGGCCTGCGGGGTCGCCGACATCACCCTCCAGGGGCCCAACATCCGCTTCGGGCCGGTGGAGTTGCGCGAGTCGCAGGAGCTGCGCCTCAAGCGGCTCTACCCGGGGGCGGTGCTCAAGCCCGCCACCTCGCAGGTCCTCATCCCGCGCCCCAAGACCGGCCGGGTCGGCGGGAAGCCGCTGGTCGGGCGGGAACTGCTGGCCTGGACCGGCGAGTTCCTGACGACCGTCCTCGGCTCCTGACGCGCCGGGAGGCCGGCAGCCCTCCCGGGGCTGCCGGCCTCCCGGCCCGAACGGCGGGCTACTTCGTCGGATCCTCGTCGATGCCCAGCCTCGTTTCCATCTGCTGCTGGGCCTGGTCGATCTTTTCGGTGTGCTTGCCGCCGGTCCGCTCGTCGGCCTCTCGCTCGACCCGGTCGGACATGTCCTTGCCCTTGGTCTTGGCCTGGTCCCTGAACCTGTCGAAGATCCCCATGTCGCGGGCTCCTTCCGTATCCCGTTTGCGACGGTACGCCCGTTTGGGGTGATCCGCTCGCCGGGGTCCGGAACCCGCTGCTCAGACCGCCTGGGCGGCGATCGCGCGGCGACCGTACAACGGTTGGGCACATCCCCTCACCGTGGCCGGAATCGCTGTATACGCTCATACCCGAAACCCTTTTCCGCACGGCCCGTCAGGAGCACCGATGCACGCCCCCGGCATCCCGCCGCAGCACGGTCACCAGCCCAGTACCGGGGGCGTGGTGGCCCTGCGCGTGGTCTTCGCGCTGCTGCCGATCCTGAGTTGCGGCTTCTTCGCCTGGGGTTCGATGCTGCGGCTCGCGATCGTGACCCGCACCGCCCGCGACTGGACGCTGCTCGCGCTGAGCTGCGCGCTCTCCGTCGGCTCCGTCGTGCTGATCGGCCTGGACCCGACCCCGGACACCAACGGCTGGCAGGGCAACACCGGGGCCGGCGTCATCATCCTCACCGGCTTCGCGACCTGCGTGTACTTCCTCGTGGCCGACATCCGCCACCACGAACGCCTGCGGACCGCTGGCCCCCGGGCGCACTGGTACCCGGCGCAGCCCGCCCCGTACGCCCGCCCGCAGCAGGCCGCCACGCCCGCCTACGGCTACCCGTCCACCCAGACGACCGTCCCGGCGCACCTGTCCCCGCAGGTTCCCCCGCAGGTTCCCCCGCAGGTCCCGCCGCAGCCCCCGCAGCCCACCCCGCCCCCGCGCATCGGGCAGGTCCGCGCCGAACTCGACGAGCTCAGCGAACTGCTGCGCAAGCAGACCCCGCCGCCCGGCGCCCCGCACCAGGACCCGAACCACCAGACCGCGATCCAGGACCCGAACCAGTGACCGACCGGCTCATCGGAGACCGCTACCAACTGTCGTCCATCCTGGGCCAGGGAGGCATGGGCCAGGTCTGGACGGCGTACGACCGGCGCCTGGACCGGCGGGTCGCCGTCAAACTGCTGCGCCCCGACAAGGTCGCCGGCCCCGGCACCGTCGCCGAGGAACTGCGCCGCCGCTTCGTGCGCGAGTGCCGGGTCACGGCGCAGGTCGACCACCCCGGCCTGGTCACCGTGCACGACGCGGGCAGCGACGCCGACGAACTCTTCCTCGTCATGGGATACGTGGAGGGCTCCGACCTCGCCGACCACCTCGCGGCGCACGACCCCTACCCCTGGCAGTGGGCGGTCGCCGTCGTCGCGCAGCTGTGCTCGGTGCTCGCGGCCGTGCACGCGGTGCCGATCGTGCACCGGGACCTGAAGCCGCGCAACGTGATGGTCCGGCCGGACGGCACCGTCCTGGTCCTCGACCTCGGCGTGGCCTCCGTCATGGACACCGACACCACCCGCCTCACCAGCACCGGCACCCCGATCGGCAGTCCAGCGTACATGGCGCCCGAACAGGCCATGAGCGGCTCGGTCGGCCCCTACACCGACCTCTACGCGCTGGGCGTGCTGCTGTACGAACTCCTCAGCGGCAACGTCCCCTTCGCGGGATCCACCGCCCTGGGCGTGCTCCACCGCCACCTGTACGAGCCCCCGGCGCCGGTCCGCCCCCAGCGCCCGGAGATCCCGCCGGAACTGGAGGCGCTCATGCTCCGCCTCCTCGCCAAGGACCCGCAGGACCGCCCGGCCTCCGCGCAGGCGGTCTACGAGGCCCTCGCTCCGCTGCTGCCCGCCCGGGGCAGCCGCGCCCCCGCCGGCCCGCTCGACCCCACCCGCCCCTTCCTGCGCCCGCAGGCCCCGTGGCCCGACCGGGCCACCGTGATCCCCCCGCAGCCGACCTCCCCGCCGAGCCCGGTGCCCGCGCAGCCCGACATCCCCGGCGCCGTGGACGAGGCGCGCACACTGCTGGACCAGGGCCGGCTGACCCAGGCCGGGGACATCCTCGGCGGCATCCTCCCGGCCGCGGCCGCCCAGCACGGCGAGCACTCGCCGGTGGTCCGCTCCCTGCGCAAGCAATACGCCGCCACGCTGATGGACGACGGCCAGTACCGCCGCGCCCTGCCCGAACTGCGGCGCCTCGCCGACGAGTTCCCGGCCGGCGACCCCCAGTCGCTGCGCTTCCGCTACGACGCCGCGCAGTGCCTGGAGCAACTCGGCGAACCGGCCGCGGCCCTGGCGGAGTACCGCTCGCTGCTGCCCCTCTTCGAGAACCACTACGCCAACCCGGACCCCGGACTCCCCCTGGAGGTCCGCCGGCGGATAGCCCACCTGCTGCTCTCCCTCGGCGACCGGCCCTCGGCCCGTGACACCCTGGCCCGCCTGCTGTTCGACGCGGAGCGCCTGCACGGTCCCAACCACCCCTTCCCGGGGGAGATCCGGCGCACCCTCCACTGGCTCGGTCAGGTCCGCTGACGCCTCCTGCGCGCGAGCTCCAGGCCCAGGACGACCGCCAGGGCCAGCGCGCCGGCCGCCGTGCCCGGCAGCAGGCCCGGCGGGCGGAAGGTGCAGGTCACCTCGGTGGTCCGGCCGTCCAGGGGGACCGCCACCAGGCCCAGGCGGGCCGAAGCGGGGCGGCCGTTGCACCTCCAGCCCGCGATCGCGGGGACCGAGAGGACGGCCGTGCCGGTGCTGCCCGGCGGGAGCTCGGCACGGACCTGCGCCGGGCCGACCGCGACCGAGGTCGCGGCCGTGGCGCGCAGC
Source organism: Streptomyces sp. NPDC046303 (assembly GCF_055588085.1). NCBI lineage: Bacteria > Bacillati > Actinomycetota > Actinomycetes > Kitasatosporales > Streptomycetaceae > Streptomyces > Streptomyces sp. NPDC046303. The sequence goes on along the minus strand of NZ_JBVJFA010000004.1, from coordinate 28,626 downwards.
CGGGCCACGGCGGTGTCCAGCCGGTCCCGGTCCAGGCAGGACAGGGTCCACCGGGCGGGCGCGGGCCCGTCGAAGACCAGCGCCGACGAGGGGCCCCGGGAGATGCCCATCGGCTGGACGGCGGCCCGGTTGCGCGGGGCGTTGCCGTTCAGCCGGAAGGCCGGGCCGTCGGCGAGGCGGGCCGTCGCGTGGTACTCCGGCGCCCACAGGTAGGCCTCCGTGCCCGCGCGGCAGACGCCGGGCGCGAGCGGCTCCTCGTACACCCGCGCGCCCAGCAGCAGTTCCTGGTTGGCGAAGGGCGAATCGCCGTAGGCGAGGGGTGGGCCCGGCGGCCGGGTCGTCACCAGCGGGGGGACCTCGGCGCGGCGGACCGTGCCGTCCGGCCGCAGGCGTGCGCCGACCGCGAAGACCGCGTCCGTCACCGGGCTGTCGATGCTCTGGACGCTGCGCCCGCGCGAGGTCCAGCCGGCCCCCAGGGCGGCCATCGTGCGCGTGAACACCTCGGGGGTGTGGCTGCTGTAGTACGCGCCGCCCTCCCCGCCCAGCAGCAGCGGGTCGTTGCCCGTCAGGGCCGGCCGGCCCGGGTCGGTGCGGTAGGCCGGCCAGCCCCCGGCGCCCGCCAGGGCCTCGGCGCGGGCGGTGTGCGCACGGCCCCAGGACGGGTAGTCGTCGAGGCCGCCCAGCTTGCCCTTGTGGCCGTACGCCGTCGTCGCGGCCCCCTGCCCGACGAGTACGGCCGCCAGCAGCGCGGCCGCCGGAACCGCGAGGCGGCGGTGGCGCAGCGCCCACCAGGCCCCGGCCGCCGCCAGCAGCCCGCCGCAGAACAGCACGTACCCCCAGGCCGTCACCAGCGTGCTGCCGCCCGCCCACAGGGCGGCGGCCGCCGGCAGGCCCGCCCCCGCCGCCAGCGCGCGCGGACCGGGAAGTCCCGCCGACAGCCCCGCCCAGGCGGCGATCACGGCGATCCCGGCGAGTACGAAGGTCTGCCGGTAGGGGCTTCCGTTCGGGGTCGCGAACAGGTGCCAGGCCAGGTGCGCCGGAGCCCACTGGAGGGAGAGCGCCACGGCCGCCGTCAGCCCGCACCAGGCCAGCCGGGTACGGGCCGGCGCCGCCCGGTGGAAGGGCAGCGCGGCCACCAGCAGCAGGGTCCCGGCGGCCAGGAAGACGGCGGGGGAGGAGAAGGAGTACGTCGCCGGGAACAGCCGGGCGAAGAAGTCCGCCCAGGACACCGGCCGGAACTCCTTGACCCAGCCCGGGTAGGCCTGCCCGGAGCTGAGGAAGAGGGGAGCCAGCACCGGCGCCGCGAGCGCGATCCCCAGCACGGTCGTGGCGGCTGCCCGGCCGATCACGGCGAGCCGGTCCCCGGCCCCCTCCCGGGTCAGCACCACCCGGACCAGCAGCACCAGCGCCGCGCCGAGGGTGGCCATGTAGGCGGTGTAGAAGTTCGCCGTCCAGCAGACGGCCGCGATCAGCGCGGCGGCCGGGAGCCGCCGCCCGCGCAGCGCCCACTCGCCGGTCAGGCACAGCAGGGGGAAGGCGATCAGCCCGTCGAGCCACATCGGGTTGTAGGAGGCCTCGATCACCGACCAGCCGCACAGCGCGTACGAGGCCCCGAGCAGCCCCGCCGCCCACCAGGCCCCCGGGCGCTGCGTGCGCAGCAGCCAGGTCATGGCCGCCGCCGCGGCCGCCGTCTTGAGCACCGTGACCACGTACACCGCGAGGTCTATGTCCGCGCGCGGGAACAGGGCGACCAGCACCGCGAAGGGGCTGGCCAGATAGGTGCCCAGGTCCGGCAGGAAGCTCGTGCCGTATCCGGACTGCCAGTTGAACAGCAGCCCGCCCTCCGCGCGGCCGTGCAGGAGGTCCCACAGGTGCGCGTGGAAGGGGACGAACTGGTTGCCGAGGTCGTTGATGCTGCGGTGGCGCGGGCCGTACGGGAAGACGCGGGCGACGGCGTCCCCGGCGGCCACGGCCACCACCGTGAGCACGGCGGCGAGCGCGGAGGCGGTCAGGCTCAGGCGTCGCGGCGAGCGGTGCGGTGTCGACATGGTGCGCCGACTGTGGCACCGCCGGGGGGCCGCGGGATGGCCGGAGGGTGAACGCGCACCCCAACACCCCGGGAATCGTTGGTCGAACCAGTGGCTCGGACCATCCTGACTGCATACCATCGATCACCGCACGGCCCTTGTGCACCGACGCACAATCTCCCGGCCCTGGAGGCTCCTTTGCACCGTCGCACTGCGCTCTCCGTCTCCACCGCCCTGCTGCTGGCGGCTCCCCTGCTGTCCGCCTGCTCGGGGCAGGCGCGCCCCGGTACCGCGGCCGTCGTCGGCGGTGAACGGATCACCACCTCCGCCCTCCAGGCCCAGGTGAGCGAGGTGCGCGCCGCCCAGAACCGCACCGGGCAGGCCGCCGCCGAGCTCATCGCGAGCACCCCCAACCTGGAGCGTCAGAAGCTCGACTCGATGCTCCAGAGCCGCATCATCGACAAGATGGCCACGACCGCCGGGATCTCCGTCTCCGCCAAGGAGATCCAGGACGAGCGCAAGGCGTACGTCGAGGAGAACCAGGGGGCCGAGCAGTTCGAGGCGCTGCTGCTGCAGAAGGGCGCCATGGCCCCCGGCCAGGTCGACCGCTTCCTGCGGGACCGGGTCCTGCTGACCAAGCTGACCGCCAAGTACGGCAACGGGAAGCTGGAGGAGCCCGCCCGGACCGCCGCGAAGGCCCTGCGCATCGAGGTCAACCCGCGCTACGGGTCCTTCGACGTCCAGCAGATCAAGCTCGGCGTCGGGCAGACCCCCTGGATCACCCAGCGGACCCGGCCCGAGCAGGCCCCCGCCGGAGCCTGAGGCCCGCCCGCGGAGGTAGGTTCGGAGGGTGACCGACCACGACCCCTCCGAATCCACCACGGCCGAGCCCGCCGCCGAGGCGACCGGCCGCATCGTCCTGCTGACCACCAGCCACCGGGTCGCCCCCGGCGTGCTGTCCTGGCCCGCGTGGCGGACGCTGCACGCCGCGGACCGGGTGCTGTGCGCCGACCCCGGCCACCCGCAGCTCCCGTACCTGCGGGAGGCGGGCGTCGAGGTGCTCCACGAGCGCCCGGACGCACAGGAGCTGGTCGGGGCCTGCGCCGGCGGCGGCACGGTCGTGGTGCTTCTGAGCGGCGAGGGCGACCAGCGGCTCACCGACGGGCTGGCCCGCCTGGCGGGCTCGGGCCGGGTCGCCATGCCCGACCTGGAACTGCTGCCCGGCTCCTACGACCTGCCGGGCGCCCGCCTGCTCGACCTGGTCCAGGTGATGGACCGGGTACGGCGCGAGTGCCCGTGGACCTCCCGGCAGACCCACCGGGGCCTGGCCAAGTACGCGATCGAGGAGGCGTACGAACTGGTCGAGGCCATCGAGGCCGGGGACCGGGAGGAGCTGCGCGAGGAGCTCGGGGACGTCCTGCTCCAGGTGGTGTTCCACGCCCGGATCGCCGAGGACCACGAGGAGGCGTTCTCCATCGACGACGTGGCCGGGACCCTCGTCGAGAAGCTGATCCACCGGCACCCGCACGTCTTCGGTGACGAGAAGGCCGAGACCCCGGAAGAGGTCAGCGCGCACTGGCAGCGCACCAAGGCGGCCGAGAAGCGCCGGGAGTCCGTCACGGACGGGATTCCGCTGGGCCAGCCGGGGCTCGCGCTCGCGGCCAAGCTCGCCGGGCGGGTCCGTACGGGCGGTGTGCCCGTGGAACTGCCCCGGGGCGAGGGCATCGGGTACGAGCTGCTGGAGCTGGCGGCACGCGCCGAGGCGGCGGGGATCGACCCCGAGACCGCGCTGCGTGCGGCGGCCCGCGTCTACCGGGACGCGATCCGGGCCGCGGAGGGCCTCGGCGGTTAGGGCGCGGCCCTGGTACCCCCGGCAGCACCCCGGACCCCGGCCGTAGAGAATCCGCTGCGGGGGCTCAGCAGTCCCGCGGCGAGCGGCCCGCGGGGTTGTGCCAGTGCGGCGAGGGGCGGTTCAGGAACCACTCGCCGAAGCCCAGCGGGCGGCCGTTCGGGCCGTGGCCCCTTCCGGCGGCGGGTACCTCGTCGTGGAAGATCCGGCCCGGGTCGGCGCCCAGCTCCTCCAGCAGGAGGGCGGTCTCCTCGACGAACAGCGGCGGTCCGCTGAGGTAGACGTCCTGCTCCGGCCACAGCCCCCGGGTGCCGAGCGCGGTGGCCAGCCGGCCGGTGGCCTCGTTGCGGTGCTGCCCGGGCGCCGGCGTGATGTAGGTGACGGCGAGCCAGGGGCAGGCGTCGGCGTACGCGTCGATGAGCGGGCGGTCGTACAGGTGCGCGGCGTCCCGCGCGACCACGAAGAGCCGTACGTCCTGGTCGGGAGGGCGCTCCGCGAGGTCCTCCACGATGGCCCGCATCGGGGCCCAGCCGGTGCCGGCGGCGATCAGGCTGGCCGGGCGGTCCGCGCGCCGGAAGGTCAGCTGCCCGCCCGCCGCACCGAGCCGCAGCCTCTCGCCCGGCTGCACGTCGCGGACCAGCGCGGTGCTCAGCCGCCCCCGCTCGATGCGGCTGACGTGCAGGTCCAGCGTGCCGTCGGGGCGGGGGGCGTTGCCGAGGGAGTACGTGCGCCAGGTCGTCGGGACGCGCTCGCTGCTGACGCTCGCGTACTGGCCGGGCAGATAGGGGAAGGGTGCGTGCGGCCGCAGGGTCAGCACGCCGATGTCCTGCCCGTACTGGAGGTGGCGCACGACCTCGGCGTCCCACCACGGCGGGTCCGTGCTCGCGGCGGCGCCGGCCAGCATCGTGTCGGCGATCACCTGGTACGCCTCCGCCCAGGCCTTCTCCACCCGAGGGGTCCAGGCCTCGCCGGAGGTCTCGGCGAGGGCGGCGAGCAGGCTGGTGCCCACGGCCGCGTAGTGCTCGGGCCCGGCCCGGAACTTGCGGTGGTCGCGGCCCAGGTCGCGGAGATAGGGGACGAGGCTGTCGTCCTCCAGGTGGGCGATCACGTGGGTGAGCGCGGCGAAGAGCCGGTCCCGCTGCCGTTCCATGTCCTCGAAGGAGGCCGGGAAGAGTTCACGGACGGTGGGGTTGTGCCAGAAGAGGTGGGAGTAGAAGAACTTGACCGCGTGCTCGGCCCGTCTCTCCACCACCGCGAAGCTGCTTTTCAAGATCCTCACATCCACAAAACCGAAAGTAGGAATGTCGGGGAAGTCGAGGTCAAGCGACGGCGGATCTACGGACAGCCGCGACGAAGCACCCCATATGGGATGGGGGCCGGCGGCCGGGATACGGTCATCGAGTGCACGAGCAGACCCCCGCAGCCTCCGCAGACACTCCCTCGGCCTCCTCCTCGGCCTCCCCTTCGGGCGGGGGACCGACCCTGTTCGACTGGGAGTTCGCGACCGATCCCTATCCGGCCTACGCCTGGCTGCGCGAGCACTCCCCGGTGCACCGCACCAAGCTCCCCAGCGGAGTCGAGGCCTGGCTGGTCACCCGGTACGCCGACGCCCGCCAGGCCCTCGCCGACCAGCGGCTCAGCAAGAATCCGGCGCACCACGCCGAGCCCGCCCACGCCAAGGGCAAGACCGGGATCCCGGGCGAGCGCAAGGCGGAGCTGATGACCCACCTGCTCAACATCGACCCGCCGGACCACACCCGGCTGCGGCGGCTGGTGTCGAAGGCGTTCACCCCGCGCAGGGTCGCCGAGTTCACCCCGCGGGTGCAGGAGCTGACCGACCACCTCATCGATGGGTTCGCGGGGAGGGGGGAGGCGGACCTCATCCACGAGTTCGCCTTCCCGCTCCCCATCTACGCCATCTGCGAGATGCTCGGCGTACCGCGAGAGGACCAGGACGACTTCCGCGACTGGGCCGGGATGATGATCCGGCACGGCGGGGGTCCGCGCGGCGGCGTCGCCCGTTCCGTGAAGCAGATGCGGACCTATCTCGGAGAGCTCATCCACCGCAAGCGGGATGATCTGGGCAATGACCTCATTTCCGATCTGATCCGGGCAAGCGACCACGGAGACCACTTGACGGAGGCCGAGGCGACGGCCATGGCTTTCATCCTGCTTTTCGCCGGTTTCGAAACCACCGTGAACCTCATCGGCAACGGCGTCCACTCCCTCTTCATGAACCCCGGCGAGCGCGAGCGCCTCCAGGCCTCGCTCGCGGCCGGCGAGAGCGCTCTGCTGGAGACCGGCGTCGAGGAACTGCTGCGCTACGACGGCCCGGTGGAGCTGGCCACGTGGCGGTTCGCCACCGAGCCGCTCACCCTCGGCGGGCAGTCGGTAGCGGCCGGGGATCCGGTCCTGGTCGTCCTCGCGGCCGCCGACCGCGACCCCGGGCGGTTCGCCGAGCCGGACACCCTCGACCTGTCCCGGACGGACAACCAGCACCTCGGGTACGGCCACGGCATCCACTACTGTCTGGGCGCTCCGCTCGCGCGACTTGAAGGACAGACGGCGCTTGCGACTTTGCTCACGCGTCTGCCAGATCTGGAACTGGCTGTTCCGCCCGCGGAGCTGCGCTGGCGCGGCGGACTGATCATGCGTGGCCTGCGCACCCTTCCCGTGCGCTTCACACCCCGAAACGTCTGAAGCACAACTGACCGGAAGTCAGCCGCCGACCGGAGTTGTGACAACCGTTCGAAGGCCGCTAGGTTCTGCCGTTACCCAGCCGTTATGCGAAAGGTGCAGCCTCATGCGTTCCGGGAACGGCCGCCACAGACGGCCCCGTCAGGTGCCCGCGATAGTCGTCACCGCCGGAGTCACCGGCTCCGCGCTGGCCCTGCCGCTGCTCGCCGCCACCAACGCCAGTGCGGCCGACACGTCCACGTGGGACAAGGTCGCCGAGTGCGAGAGCGGTGGCGCCTGGAGTGCGAACTTCGGCAGCGGCCAGTACGGCGGCCTGCAGTTCACCCAGGAGCAGTGGAAGAACGCGGGCGGCCTCGACTTCGCCGAGCGGGCCGACCTGGCGAGCCGTTCCCAGCAGATCGCCGTGGCCGAGCGCGTACTGGCCTCCCAGGGCCCGCAGGCCTGGCCGCTGTGCGCGGCTTCGGCCGGGCTGGACGGACAGGGCGCCGCCGCCGAGGTCGACCCCGGCCTGCCCGGCGGCTCCGTGACCCCGACCGCGCCCTCCCGCCCGGACGACACCGTGCCCACCACCGGCCCCGGCAAGGCGCCCACGGACTTCGGTGCTCCGACGCACCCCGCGCCGAGCCCCTCCGGCACCCCGTCGTACGCGCTCCCCGACGGCCCGCTGGCGCCCTCCCTCGGACTGCCCGTCATGCCCTCCCCGGACGCCCCCTCCACCGCTCCGGCCCCGGTGGACCCGACCGCGCCGACCACCCCCGTCCAGCCCGGCGAGACCACCGCGCCGCCGGTCGCCCCCGGCCTGCCCCCGGTGACCCCGGGCGCCCCCGTGGTCCCGGCGGACCCGACGGCACCGGCGGACCCGACGGCCCCGGCGACCCCGGGCGCCCCGGCCGACTCCACCGCGCCGCCCGCGACGGCCCCCGACGGCAGCGGCAAGCACCGCGGTGCGCCGGCCGTCGAGGTGCCGGCCGCATCTGATACCCCGTCCGAGCCCACCTACACGGTCAAATCGGGCGACAGCCTGGCCGCCATCGCGGACGCCAACGGACTCAAGGGCGGCTGGAACGCGCTCTACAAGGCCAATGAGCAGGTCATCGGCGGAGACGCCGATCTGATCAAGCCCGGACAGAACCTGGATCTAACCGCCGAATAAGGGCACTTCGGGCGGCCGTAAAGAGTTGATTGTCCGTTTCCTGCAAGTGAGACATGTGTCTCTTCCGGTCAACTGGCGTGTCCCGCCCGGGAGCTTCCGCAAACCCCGCCCTCACCTGCGCAAACACCCGTACGAAGAGCGCAAGTAGGGCCTGTTTCTCCCCGATGGGGCTCGTTGAACATCGGGGAGGGACCTGTCTACCTTCTGAATCGCTCGCCACCGCGAGCTCCTTCGACCGCATCGCCGAATCCTGCCGGCGGACGGGGGGAACAGTCGTCGCGTCAAGCGCCGAAGGCAGGAGCGGGGGAACCAAGGTAGGTGCCGGGAGCGGCCGTTGAGAGACGGTCACGCCACCGGCTAGGGGTCAAGACGTGCGCTGGACGCACGGCCGGGCAACTCACTCGCCCGAACCCGACAGCTCACCTCGCAGGCGTCGGTGAGGAGAATCTCCATGCTGCTTTCCGGCAAGGGCAAGCACCGCCGCGGTACCGCCATCGAGCGCACCGCCCGCCTCGTCACGCTCGCCGGTGTCGCCGGTGTGGCCGTCGCCGCCCCCCTGATGGCCGCGGGCACCGCCAGCGCCGCCACCGCTTCCGAGTGGGACAAGGTCGCGCAGTGCGAGTCCGGTGGCAACTGGGCCATCAACACGGGCAACGGCTACTACGGCGGCCTGCAGTTCTCGTCCTCCACGTGGGCCGCGTACGGCGGCAAGGCGTACGCCGCGCAGGCCAACCAGGCCTCCAAGGCCCAGCAGATAGCCGTCGCGGAGAAGGTCCTCAAGGGCCAGGGCAAGGGCGCCTGGCCGCACTGCGGCAAGGGCCTGTCGAACTCCTCCTACACCGGCGGCGGCTCGACCGAGACCGCCCCGAAGCCCGAGAAGAAGACCGAGCCCAAGAAGACCCAGCCGAAGAAGACCGAGCCGAAGAAGGAGACGAAGCGCTCCGAGGCTCCGACCACCCGTTCCGAGCGCTCCGAGGCCCCGGCCCCGAAGACCGGCAACGGCTCGTACGAGGTCAAGTCCGGTGACACCCTGGGCACCATCGCCGAGGCCAACGGCGTCCAGGGCGGCTGGGAGAAGCTGTTCGAGCTGAACAAGGACATCGTCTCGGACGCCGACCTGATCTTCCCGGGTCAGAAGCTGAAGCTCAGCTGAACACCGCGGCAATAGCCGCGGCAGCTCCCGCGGCACGCACCCTCCCCACCGCCCGGCGCGTCTCCCCCCACGCGCCGGGCGGCGGCGTGTGCGCGGACACGGCCGTGCGGATCGGACCGCTCGGATCCGGAGCCCTATGTCCCGGAAGAGGGGTATTCGGTCCCTTTTTCGTCCCAGGACCCGGGCGGTCGGCTGGTCGAGCACCCGGATCCGGTTAGGCTCTAGGCGGCAAGGCCATCCCACGGCCTGATGCCACCGCACACCCAGCGTCACATCCCAGAAGGAGATGCTCGTGCCGTCCATCGACGTCGTCGTAGCCCGGGAAATCCTGGACTCCCGAGGCAACCCCACGGTCGAGGTCGAGGTGGGCCTCGACGATGGCAGCACCGGCCGTGCTGCAGTTCCGTCCGGCGCCTCCACCGGTGCCTTCGAGGCCATCGAGCTCCGTGACGGTGACCCCAACCGTTACTTCGGCAAGGGTGTCGAGAAGGCCGTCCTCGCCGTCATCGAGCAGATCGGCCCGGAGCTCGTCGGCTACGACGCCACCGAGCAGCGCCTGATCGACCAGGCCATGTTCGACCTGGACGCCACCGACAACAAGGGCTCGCTCGGCGCCAACGCCATCCTCGGCGTGTCCCTCGCCGTCGCGCACGCCGCGTCCGAGGCCTCGGACCTCCCGCTCTTCCGCTACCTCGGCGGCCCGAACGCGCACCTGCTGCCCGTTCCGATGATGAACATCCTCAACGGTGGGTCGCACGCCGACTCCAACGTGGACATCCAGGAGTTCATGATCGCCCCGATCGGTGCGGAGTCCTTCTCCGAGGCGCTGCGCTGGGGCGCCGAGGTCTACCACACCCTCAAGAAGGTCCTGCACACCAAGGGCCTGTCCACCGGTCTCGGTGACGAGGGCGGCTTCGCCCCGAACCTGGAGTCCAACCGCGCCGCGCTCGACCTCATCATCGAGGCCATCAAGCAGGCCGGCTACACCCCGGGCAAGGACATCGCGCTCGCCCTCGACGTCGCCGCGTCCGAGTTCTACAAGGACGGCAAGTACGAGTTCGAGGGCCAGTCCCGCTCGGCCGCCGAGATGACCGACTACTACGCCGAGCTCGTCGAGGCGTACCCGCTCGTCTCCATCGAGGACCCGCTGTTCGAGGACGACTGGGCCGGCTGGAAGACCATCACCGACCGCCTGGGCGCCAAGGTCCAGATCGTCGGCGACGACCTGTTCGTCACCAACCCCGAGCGCCTGGCCCGCGGCATCGAGGAGGGCTCCGCGAACGCCCTGCTCGTGAAGGTGAACCAGATCGGTTCGCTGACCGAGACCCTCGACGCCGTCGAGATGGCCCAGCGCAACGGCTTCAAGTGCATGATGTCGCACCGCTCCGGTGAGACCGAGGACGTCACCATCGCCGACCTCGCCGTCGCCGTGAACTGCGGTCAGATCAAGACCGGCGCCCCGGCCCGTTCGGACCGCGTCGCCAAGTACAACCAGCTGCTGCGCATCGAGGAGATCCTCGACGACGCCGCGGTGTACGCGGGCCGCAGCGCCTTCCCGCGGTTTCGCCCGGCGAACCAGTAAGCGCGGCAAGGGCTAATCACGCTCTGCCTCCGTACGTCCCCGCACTCGGTCCCGTACCGTGTGCGGGGACGTATTGCGTAGTGCGTACACAGGGGAGGCGGACCAATGGCCGGGAACCGGGATCGGTTCTCCACCTTCTCCACCGCGACCAGGCTCAAGCAGCTCGGCGAGCGGACCGCCGCCCACGTCTACCGCTCGCAGTCGCGCCGCCAGGTCCGCCGCAGCCGGCTGACCGGCAGGGCCGCGCTGCTGGTGCTCGTCCTCTGTACCCTGGTCGTCGCCCTCGCGTATCCGATGCGCCAGTACGTCTCCCAGCGTTCGGAGATCGCGGAGCAGCAGCGGGCCGCAGCCGCCGCGCGGGAGCGCCTGGAGCGGCTCCGCGACGAGAAGGCCCGCTGGCAGGACGACGCCTACGCCGAGCAGCAGGCGCGCAAGCACCTGCACTTCCTGCGCCCGGGGGAGATCGGCTACATCATGACCGACCCCGGGGCCCAGGCGGCCGCCGAGCGGCACCGGACCGGCCAGGCCGGCTCCGACCGTCCCTGGTACTCCAACGTCTGGGACGGCGTCGACAAGGCCGACCGCCCGGGCGACTGACCCACACTCCCAGCACACCGAAACGAAGAGACTTACTCCAGGCATGCAGACGCCCCCGCCCCAGACCGACCGGACCGAGCCGACCGACGCGGACATCGAGGCGTTCGAGCAGCAGCTCGGCCGCCCGCCGCGCGGGCTGCGCGCCATCGCCCACCGCTGCCCCTGCGGCCAGCCGGACGTGGTGGAGACCGCGCCGCGGCTCCCCGACGGCACCCCCTTCCCGACGCTGTACTACCTGACGTGCCCGCGCGCGGCCTCCGCGATCGGCACGCTCGAGGCCAACGGCGTGATGAAGGAGATGCAGGCCCGGCTCGCCGAGGACCCCGAACTCGCCGCCGCCTACCGGGCCGCGCACGAGGACTACATCCGGCGCCGCGACGCCATCGAGGTGCTCCAGGGCTTCCCCAGCGCCGGCGGGATGCCGGACCGGGTCAAGTGCCTGCACGTGCTGGTCGGCCATTCGCTGGCCGCGGGCCCCGGCGTGAACCCGTTCGGCGACGAGGCCCTCGCCATGCTGCCGGAGTGGTGGGCCAAGGGCGCCTGCGTCACCCCGTGCGCGCAGAAGAAGGAAGAGGCGCAGTGACCCGGGTCGCGGCCGTCGACTGCGGCACGAACTCCATCCGCCTCCTGGTCGCGGACTACGACCCGGCCACCGGCGACCTGGTCGAACTGGACCGGCGGATGACCATCGTCCGGCTCGGCCAGGGCGTGGACAGGACCGGGCGGCTCGCCCCGGAGGCGCTGGAGCGCACCTTCGCGGCCTGCCGCGAGTACGCGGAGGTCATCAAGGAGCTGGGTGCGCAGAAGGTCCGCTTCGTGGCGACCTCGGCCTCCCGGGACGCGGAGAACCGTGCCGAGTTCGTCCAGGGCGTCCTGGACATCCTGGGCGTCGAGCCCGAGGTGATCTCCGGGGAGCAGGAGGCGGAGTTCTCCTTCACCGGCGCCACCAAGGAGCTCACCGCCCACGACCACCTGGAGCGGCCGTTCCTGGTGGTGGACATCGGCGGCGGCTCGACCGAGTTCGTGGTCGGCGAGGAGCACGTGCGGGCGGCCCGTTCCGTGGACGTGGGCTGCGTGCGGATGACCGAGCGCCACCTGGTCCAGGACGGGGTCGTCAGCGACCCGCCGACCGAGGCGCAGGTGGCGGCCATACGGGCCGACATCGAGGCGGCGCTGGACCTGGCCGCCGAGACGGTCCCGCTGGCCGAGGCCCGCACCCTGGTGGGCCTGGCGGGCTCGGTGACCACGGTCGCGGCGATCGCGCTGGGGCTGCCGGAGTACATGTCGTCGGAGATCCACCACTCCCGGATCTCCTACGAGCAGGTCCGCGAGATCGCCGGCCGCATGCTGACGACGACCCACGCCGAGCGCCTGGCGATCCCGGTGGTGCACCCGGGCCGGGTGGACGTGATCGGAGCCGGCGCCCTGGTCCTCCTGGCGATCATGGAGCGCATCGGCGCCTCGGAGGTCATCGTCTCCGAGCACGACATCCTCGACGGCATCGCGATCAAGGCCGCGGAAGAGGTCGAGGCCGACGAGCAGCGTTCCGGCCTGCCGGACCGCTGAACATCGGTACACGCATCGGTGCGGCGCGAAGAGGCCGAACGGCGGGTGGGCCAGGGGGCGTAGGGGGTTTCGAGAGGGGCTCGGGGGGTCCCGAAAGGCCCTCCGAGGGGTCCCGGACGCCGTGATCCACACGAAGTTCGTGAAGTTCTTCACAAGGAAAAGAGGCCTGATGGGCCAACGGAAGGGCCTTCGGGGCCCTTCCCGAGGCTCTCAGGCCCTTTTTCGTGCCCGTTCGTGCGATCGGCGGACGCGACGGGTTCCGTGTCGGAGGTATGGACGAAGGCCGGTGGTCCAGTCCGGTTGAAGGCCTGGAGGCCAGTTCAGGACGGGTGAACAACGACTCCCGTTACACCGTGGTTCCCGTTGCGCGCCATGACCTCCGTCACGTGGGCGGCGGAGTGTAGCAGAGGCCTTCCGACACCTTGTGAAGGGGCTCACGAGCGACACCCCATTGGGTGCTGGATACTCGTTCCATGAGCACCACGGAGCGTCCCAGGATCCTCGTTGTAGGAGGTGGGTACGTAGGCCTGTACGCAGCCAAGCGCATCATGAAGAAGATGCGTTACGGCGAGGCGACCGTCACGGTCGTCGACCCGCGCTCGTACATGACCTACCAGCCCTTCCTCCCCGAAGTGGCCGCAGGCAGCATCTCGCCTCGGCACGTCGTCGTCCCGCTGCGACGCGTGCTGCCCAAGGCTGAGGTACTTACCGGCCGGGTCACCAGCATCGACCAGGACCGCAAGGTCGCCGTCGTCACGCCGCTGGTCGGCGAGGCGTACGAGCTGCCCTTCGACTACCTGGTGATCGCGCTCGGCGCCGTCTCCCGCACCTTCCCGATCCCCGGCCTCGCCGAACAGGGCATCGGCATGAAGGGCGTCGAAGAGGGCATCGGCCTGCGCAACCACGTACTCGAGCAGCTGGACAAGGCCGAGTCCACGACGGACGAGGACGTCCGCCGCAAGGCCCTCACCTTCGTCTTCGTGGGCGGCGGCTTCGCCGGCGCGGAGACCATCGGCGAGGTCGAGGACATGGCCCGCGACGCCGCGAAGTACTACGCCACGATCAAGCGCGAGGACATGCGCTTCATCCTGGTCGACGCGGCCGACAAGATCCTTCCCGAGGTCGGGCCCAAGCTCGGCACCTGGGGCAAGGAGCACCTCGAGTCCCGCGGCATCGAGATCTACCTCAACACCTCCATGGACTCCTGCGTGGACGGCCACGTGGTGCTGAAGAACGGCCTCGAGGTCGACTCCAACACCATCGTGTGGACCGCGGGCGTCAAGCCCAACCCGGTGCTGGCCCGCTACGGCCTGCCGCTGGGCCCGCGCGGCCACGTCGACGCCGAGCCCACCCTCCAGGTCAAGGGCACGGACTACATCTGGACCGCCGGCGACAACGCCCAGGTGCCCGACCTCGCCGCCCGCAAGGCCGGCGTGGAGAACGCCTGGTGCCCGCCGAACGCCCAGCACGCGCTGCGCCAGGCCAAGGTCCTCGGCGACAACGTCATCTCCGGCATGCGGGGCTTCCCGCAGACCGACTACGCCCACTCCAACAAGGGTGCGGTGGCGGGCCTCGGCCTCCACAAGGGCGTCGCGATGATCGTCATGGGCAAGATGAAGATCAAGCTCAAGGGCCGGCTCGCCTGGTACATGCACCGCGGCTACCACGGCATGGCCATGCCGACCTGGAACCGCAAGATCCGCGTCTTCGCCGACTGGACCCTCGGCATGTTCCTCAAGCGCGAGGTCGTCTCCCTCGGTGCGCTGGAATCCCCGCGCGAGGAGTTCTACGAGGCCGCCAAGCCGGCCCCGGCTCCCGCCGCGGCCGCGGCGCCGGCCCAGAAGGCCAAGGCCTCCTGACCCGGGCCTGACCGGAACACCCCCAGCACGTCCCCGAAGGGGCCGCCCGCCATCCGTGGTGCGGGCGGCCCCTTCGGCATGTCCCGCCCCGCGAATGGGTAGGCCGCTCTGTCGGAGCTTTCTGGAGGTGCCTACGATGACCGACGCCGCGCCGCGGCTGGCCGCACTAGCCGAGACCCTGCTGGGCGCCCCGCTGCCCGTCCGCATACGGGCCTGGGACGGCAGCGAGGCCGGGGCCCCCACCGGTCCCACGCTGGTGCTGACCCACCGCCGGGCCCTGCGCCGCATGCTGTGGAAGCCGGGCGAGCTGGGGCTGGCGCGCGCCTGGGTCGCCGGGGACCTCGTCGTCGAGGGCGACCTCTTCGACCTGCTCGACCGGGTGGCCGGGCTGCTCTGGGAGCGGGAGGCCGCCGCCGCGCCCACCGCCCCCGCCAAGCACGCCCGGCTCGCCCGCGCCGGCAGCACCCTCGCCCTGCTGCGCGACCCGGCCGCGCGGGCCGCCGTACGCGACCTCGCCACGCTGGCCCGGCCGTGGCCCGCGCCCGCCCCGCCGTCCGAGGAGGCCCCCCGCCGCAGCGGGCCCATACACTCCAAGGTCCGCGACCGCGCGGCCGTCAGCCACCACTACGACGTCGGCAACGAGTTCTACGGTCACGTGCTCGGGCCGTCCATGGTGTACTCCTGCGCCTACTGGAGCCCCGGGGCCACCCTGGAGGAGGCCCAGCGCGACAAGCTCGACCTGGTCTGCCGCAAGCTCGCCCTCACGCCCGGCGCCCGCCTCCTGGACGTCGGCTGCGGCTGGGGCTCCATGGCCCTGCACGCCGCCCGGGAATACGGGGTCCAGGTCACCGGCATCACGCTCTCGAGCGAACAGGCCGCGTACGCCCGCAAGCGGGTCGCCGAGGAGGGCCTGGCCGACCGCGTGGAGATCCGCGTCCAGGACTACCGGGACGTCAAGGACGGCCCGTACGACGCCATTTCGTCCATCGGCATGGCCGAGCACGTCGGCGCCGACCGCTACCGCGAGTACGCCCGCACCCTGCACGCCCTGCTGCGCCCCGGCGGCCGCCTGCTGAACCACCAGATCGCCCGGCCCCCGGAGCCCGACGAAGAGGCCTACCGGATCGACGAGTTCATCGACGCGTACGTCTTCCCCGACGGCGAGCTCTCACCGCTCGGCAGCACCGTCGGCGAGCTGGAGCGGGCCGGCTTCGAGGTCCGCGACGTGGAGGCGCTGCGCGAGCACTACGCGCTGACCCTGCGCGCCTGGGTGGCCCGCCTGCAGGCCCACTGGGACGAGGCCGTGCGCCTCACCTCGCCCGGCAGGGCCCGGGTCTGGCTGCTGTACATGGCGGCCTCCGCGCTCGGCTTCGAGCACGGCCGGCTCGGCGTCAACCAGGTCCTCGCGGTGCGCCCCGGGGCGGCCGGGGACTCCGGGCTGCCGCTGCGGCTGCGCACCTGGGGCGGCGCCTGACGTCCCGTACGGCCCATGGCAAGGGCCCCGGGGCGCGTGCCCCGGGGCCCTTCGTGCATCAGGGAACAGCCGCTCCGCTACTCCGTCTTGATGGCGGTGAGCATGTTCAGCCGGGCGGCGCTGCGGGCCGGCCACATGGCGGCCAGGACACCGACCACGGCGGCCAGCAGGAGGAAGATCCCGATCCGGTCCCACGGGAGGACGAGCTCGTAGTTCGGCATGGCGTTCGCCAGCGTGGTGCCCACGGCCCAGGCGAGGAAGACGCCGATGGCGACGCCGAGGACCGCGCCGAAGAGGGAGATCACCACGGCCTCCAGGCGGATCATGTTCTTGACCCGGCTCCGGTCGAGGCCGATCGCCCGCAGCATGCCGATCTCCTGGGTCCGCTCGAAGACGGACATCGCCAGGGTGTTGACCACACCGAGCACCGAGATGATCAGCGCCATGCCGAGCAGGCCGTACATGATGTTCAGCATCGTGTTGATCATGCCGCCCATCTCGTTGCGCATGTCCTGCTGGGTGGCGACGGTGATCGCCGGGTTCTTGCCCAGGGCGTCGACGACCTTCTGCTGGCCGGCCGCGGACTCCCCGCCGTCGACGTTGACGTACACCTCGCGGACGTACTGCTCCTCGCTGTGCTCGCTGAGGATCTTGTTGTCGATGACGTACGGGGAGAGCAGCCCGTCCATGTCCTTGTAGACCGCGCCGACCTTCAGGGTGCCCTGGCTGCCGTCGTCGTACCGGACCTGGAGGGTGGAGCCGACGGCGAGGTTCTGCTTCTTCGCGGTCTTCTCGGCGACGGCCAGCTCGCCCTTGCCGAGGCTGTCCAGCGAACCGCTCGTGACCTCGATGTTCAGCATCTGGCCGATGGTGGCGGGGTTGACGCCGGAGGCCGAGCGGAAGTCCTCGCCGACCATGAAGTAGCCGGCCGCCTGCGGGGAGACCGCCTTGATCCCGGGTGCCTTGGCCAGGGTCTCGGCCACCGACTTGTCCAGGCCGCCCATGTCGCTCGCCATGGAGACCCGGTAGTCCGCCCTGAGCTTCTCGGTGCTCATCCGGTCGACGACCTTGCCCACGGTGATGCCGAGCACCGACAGGGTGGTGACCAGGGTCAGGCCGATCGCCAGGGAGGCGGCGGTGACGGCGGTGCGGCGCGGGTTGCGGACGGCGTTCTGGGCGGCCAGCTTGCCGGGGACCCCGAACACCTTCTGCAGCAGCGGGCGGACGGCGGCGATGACCGGCCTGGACAGCAGCGGCAGCAGCACGATCATGCCGATGAGCATGAAGAACGCGCCCGCGCCGATGACCATGCGGCCCTCGTCCTTGCCCATGGACACGCCGAGCAGGACCAGGCCGACGGCGAGGACGCCGATGACCGAGCCGATGACGTTGCGCAGCACCAGGGACTTCGCGCTGGCCGGCAGGTGGGCGCTGCCCATGGCGGCGACCGGGGCGATCCGGCCGGTGCGCCAGGCCGGCAGCACCGCGGCGATCGTGGTGACCAGGATGCCGACGACCAGGGCCGCGGCCACGGTGCCCGGCGCGATCACGAGGGCGCCGCCGGGGAGCTTGGCGCCGAAGGAGCCGATGAGGGAGCGGATGGCCACGGCCAGGCCGACGCCGCTGACCAGGCCGATGACGGCGGACAGGGTGCCGACGACCAGGGCCTCGGCGAGGACCGAGCGCATGACCTGGCCGCGGTTGGCGCCGACGGCGCGCAGCAGGGCCAGCTCCTTGGTGCGCTGGGTGACCAGCATGGTGAAGGTGTTGTAGATGAGGAAGACGCCGACGAAGAGCGCGATCCCGGCGAAGACGAGCAGCATGGTGCCCAGCTGGCCCAGACCCTTCTCGATCTCCTTGGCCTGCTCCTTGGCGAGCGCCGCGCCGGTCTGCGCCTTGGTGTTCTCGCTGTCGAGCAGCGGCTTGATCTCGGCGAGCAGCCGGTCGGCGGAGGCGCCCGCCTTGGCGGCGACCGACAGCTCCTGGTAGTAGCCGGGCTTGAGGTAGAGCTCCTGGGCGACCTTGGTGTCGAAGAGCACCAGGCTGCCGCCGGCCTGGACGGCGCCGTCCTCGGTGGTGAAGACACCGGCGAGGGCGTACTCCTTGACCGGGCCGTTGGTCGCGACGCGGACCCTGTCGCCGACCTTGTACTTGCCCGCGTCCGCGGTCGCCTTGTCGAGCGCGACCTCGCCGGCCTTGACGGGGCCGGCGCCCTGGACGAAGGCGTAGCGCGGGTCCTTGCCGTCCTTGACGGGCGCGTAGTTGGCGCCCTTGTTGGACCAGCCGGCGCCGATCAGCTTGCCGTTCTCGTCGCCCACACCGGCGAAGCCGGAGACGCGGCCGGAGACGGAGTCCACGTCCTTGAGGGCCTTGACCTTGTCGAGGGTCGCCTGGCTGAGGCCGGGCTCGCCCTCCTTCTGGCCGTTCTCGTCGCGGCCCTGGCCGTACGAGGTGACCGAGACGGCCACGCCTTCGTAGCTCTTGGCGGACTGGCCGGACAGGGACTTCTCGAGGGTGTCGGTGAAGACGAGGGTGCCGGAGACGAAGGCGACGCCGAGGGTGACGGCGAGCACCGTCATCAGCAGCCTGGCCTTGTGCGCGAGCACGTTGCGCAGGGCGGTACGGAACATGGGGTCTCAGTCCTGGATCTGGAAGTCTGGAGGAGGGCTGGGGATGACCCCGGTCAGCTGGTGCGGCCCTTGGCGTCGAACGCCTTCATGCGGTCCAGCACGCCGTCGGCGGTGGGGCTGATCACCTCGTCGACGATCCGGCCGTCGGCGAGGAAGATGACGCGGTCCGCGTAGGAGGCGGCGACCGGGTCGTGGGTGACCATCACGACGGTCTGGCCGAGCTCGCGGACGGAGTTGCGCAGGAAGCCCAGGACCTCGGCGCCGGAGCGGGAGTCGAGGTTTCCGGTGGGCTCGTCGCCGAAGATGATCTCGGGGCGGGAGGCCAGGGCGCGGGCGACGGCCACGCGCTGCTGCTGGCCGCCGGAGAGCTGGGTGGGGCGGTGGGAGAGGCGCTCGGAGAGGCCGACCATGCTGATCACCGAGTCCAGCCACTGCCGGTCGGGCTTGCGGCCCGCGATGTCCATGGGCAGCGTGATGTTCTCCAGGGCCGTCAGGGTCGGCAGCAGGTTGAAGGCCTGGAAGATGAAGCCGATCTTGTCCCGGCGCAGCTGGGTGAGCTGCTTGTCCTTGAGGGAGCCCAGTTCGGTCTCGCCGATGCGCACGGAGCCGGCGGAGAAGGTGTCCAGGCCGGCCACGCAGTGCATCAGCGTGGACTTGCCGGAGCCCGAGGGACCCATGATCGCGGTGAACTGGCCCTGCGCGAAGTCCACGGTGACGTTGTCGAGGGCGACCACCTGGGTCTCGCCCTGGCCGTACACCTTCGAGAGGCCGGTGGCGCGGGCGGCCACGGCCTGGGTGGTGTGCGGGGCGTAGTTCATGGTGGTCACGGGAGCGACTCCTGTCGGGGCGGGGCTGCGGACGGGCGGCTGCGGTCCGCTGGTCTGCGGGACTCCTCCATCGTCGCCGCGCCCACCCCCGCTCCGGATCAGCCGCGGTGCCCGTTCCCAGGCCCACTGGAGTCTGACCGCGGGTGGGCCCGTCTCCTCCTCTGGTATGACAGGGCCCTGACGACGGGGTGGCGGCGCGGGGCGGCGGCGGGGCGACGGGCGGGTGGCGGTGAGGGTGGCGCGCGGGGTGGCGCGGGCCGGGTGACGGGCCGGGAGCGGGCCATCGAAATCCCGTCATTCCCAGCTCGGGCGTGATCGTCGCCGAGAAGGGGCGGACCGTGCGTTCTGGGGCCTGACGATCCCTCAAGCGCCAATAAAATCAGACAACATCGGATAGACGGCCCGTTGGCGACGAGGGCGTTCCGGATAGGCTCGGCACAGCGTTCAAGGCTTTTTCCACGGGGGCCGCCACGCCCTGCCCGGATGGTGGAATGCAGACACGGCGAGCTTAAACCTCGCTGGCCTTCGGGCCGTGCCGGTTCGAGTCCGGCTCCGGGCACTCCGTAGGCCGCGAGGGGCCGGGCTCTTTATCCCCTGCGCTGTGCCGTGCCTTCTCCTAAGATCCTCCTCCAGCAGTAGGGTGCTTTCTTTGCGAGCGCATTACTCTTGATGCAAGGCCGCGCTCGGTGGCCACGGAGGAGTGAGATGAGGAGCAGCAACCCGGTCTTCTCGCGACGGGGGTTCAGCCGCGACACCGGTGGCTACGCGGGGTTTGACGCGCAGCACCAGCAGGCCGGGACCGCGACGAACCCGTACGCGACGAACCCGTATGCGACCGACCCGGCCACGGGCATGCCGCAGGCGCCGGTCCGCGCGAACGCGATGACCATGGACGACGTGGTGAGCCGCACGGGCATGACGCTCGGCACGCTCATCGTGACGGCGACCCTGTCCTGGATCATGCTGCCGGTCGACCCGGCCAACCTGGGCAAGTCGTACGGCATCGGCATCGGCGCGGCGCTCGTCGCGTTCGTGCTGGCCATGGTGCAGTCCTTCAAGCGCAAGCCGGTCCCGGCCCTGATCCTGGGATACGCGGCGCTGGAGGGTGTCTTCCTCGGCGTCATCAGCGCGGCCACCAGCACCTACCTGAGCCCGGGTGTCGTCATCCAGGCCGTGATGGGCACGATGTGCGTCTTCGCCGCCGTGCTCCTCGCCTACAAGATGGGCTGGATCCGGGTCAACCGGCGCTTCGCCGGCTTCGTGATGGCCGCCGCCATGGGCTTCATCCTGCTCATGGTCGCGAACTCGCTGTTCGCCCTCTTCGGCGGCGGTGACGGCCTCGGCTTCCGCAGCGGCGGCCTCGGCCTGCTGTTCGGCGCCATCGGCGTCATCCTGGGTGCCTGCTTCCTGGCCCTCGACTTCAAGCAGGTCGAGGACGGGCTGGCGTACGGCGCCCCGCGCGAGGAGGCCTGGCTGGCCGCCTTCGGTCTGACGCTGACCCTGGTGTGGATCTACCTGGAGATGCTGCGCATCTTCCAGATCCTCTCGGGCGACGACTAGCAGGGCCGGCAGCCGCTGCAGGCTGCCGGTCCCACAGCAGGGGGAAGGCCCCGCGAGCGACTGCTCGCGGGGCCTTCCCGCGTTCGAGGGGAACAGGGATCGGGGGGCGAGGGGGAGGGCTCAGCCGAACCGGCGGGCGGCTCTGCGCAGGTCGTACTCGTGGATGATCGCCTTGGCCTGGCCGTAGGACAGCTCGTGCGCGCCGCGCAGCCAGCTGACCTTCTCCTCGAACCGGACGAGGGAGGGGCCTTCGTCGACGGTGCGGAGCCAGTCGGAGAGCTCACGACCGGTGGCCTGGGGGATTCTGTCGATCATGTTCCGGTGTGTCTGCTCGGAGAACTCTACGGACATGGGCGCCTCCGGAAGGTTTGCCGTGCTGTTCTCTTCACGCCACCGTGCCGGAGAGTTCGCCCGTTGGCAATGGTGCCGGGACGGCGCGTAAGGTCGGCCGGGTGCTTGATACTTCGCCCCTGACCGCCGTCGTGGAACGTTTCGCCGACCGGCTGCGGGCCGCGCCGCAGAGCCGCCTCCGGCAAGGAGCCGCCGCCGCGGCGCTGGAGCTGGCCCGCGAGCTCGCCGCGCGGGCGCGGACCCTGGAGGGCCTCCCGCCGCACGAGATGCCGGACGCGGGGATCTTCGTCGTCGGGGACCAGGTGGCGGTGGCCGGGCGGGACCTCGCCGAGGCGCTGCGCTCCGTACGCGCGCCGGACAGCGCGAAGGCCCCGTCCGAACTGCTGGACGAGGCCGTGCGCCTGGTGGAGCAGGCGGAAGTCAGAGCGATGCGATGACGCGGTCCGCGAGGATGTAGACGTTGCTGTCCGGGTCCTCGGCGTCACCGCAGGAGAAGGTGAGCGCATAGGCGCCGGAGATGCCCGAGCCGCCCAGCAGCACCGGCGCGGTGCCCGAACGCAGCGCCTCGGCGAGCCGCTCCGCGGTCTCCCGGTGCCCCGGGGTCATGCAGAGCGTGGTGCCGTCCGTGAACACGTACACGTCCAGGGTGCCCAGCGGGCCGGGGCGGACGTCCGCGAGGGCCGTACGGGCCTCCGCGAGCTCCTCGAGGCGGCTGACGGTGCGCTCGTGGTCGGCCCCGTGGTGGCGCTGGACCGGCACGAAGTCGGGGTGCGAGGGGTGGCGCCGGCGGGCGGCGGCCAGCTCGGCCGAGTCCTCGGGGTACTCCTCCACGGACTCCTCGCCCAGGACGGGCTCCAGACCCACCAGATCGGCCTGCCGGGGCAGGAAGACCGGGCTGTCCTCGCCGAAGCCCGGCAGACCGCCCAGCAGCGCGCTGGGGGCCTCCCCGGCGAGGCGGGGCGAGGCGTCGGCGGCGTCACGGGCCTCCTGGGCGGCCCAGAAGGCCCGCGCCTCGGCGAGCTCGCGCTCGCGCTCCTCGGCCAGGGCCTCGGCCACGGCGGCTCGTATCTCGGCGGCGGGGGACTGCACGGCGCTGCGGGCGTGCGGGACGCTCGCACCGCGCGAGTGGACCGGCGTGGCCAGCTCGCCGCGCAGGGCCGTGACCTGCTTACGCAGACCGTGGACGGCGTGCAGCGCAGCAGCGCCCACGGCCGTGGCAGCGGCCGTGGTCAGCAGCAGGGCAAGAGACATGGCGCTCACTGACTAACTCCTGATTGATTCGGTCCCCCGACTTCCTACATCAGCTTGACCTGACCTGGGAATGGCATGCAGTGCATTACGTCATGAATTGGACAGGGCTTTCGTCCCGAAGCCCCCGTCCGCATATCGTCTGACCTGCATAAATGCCGATCCCCCAGGAGATAGGTCACATCCTGGGGGAGATTCGGTCACAGGTTGGCCGCGACGGGGTTGGATCCGACGCCAGTACGCCGCAAGGGATCAAGCGAGACCCCTTGCGGTGTCTGGGGACGAGGGCCTCAGCTCAGGCGCTCGATCACCATCGCCATGCCCTGGCCGCCGCCCACGCACATGGTTTCGAGGCCGAACTGCTTGTCGTGGAACTGCAGGCTGTTGATCAGAGTGCCGGTGATGCGGGCACCGGTCATCCCGAACGGGTGACCGACGGCGATGGCCCCGCCGTTGACGTTCAGCTTGTCCAGCGGGATCTCCAGGTCCCGGTAGGACGGGATGACCTGCGCCGCGAAGGCCTCGTTGATCTCGAACAGGTCGATGTCGCCGACCGTCAGGCCGGCCCGCTTCAGGGCCTGCTTCGACGCCTCGACCGGGCCCAGGCCCATGATCTCGGGGGAGAGGCCGGTGACGCCGGTGGAGACGATCCGGGCCAGCGGGGTCAGGCCCAGCTCGCGCGCCTTGGTGTCGCTCATGATGACCAGCGCCGCGGCGCCGTCGTTGAGCGGGCAGCAGTTGGCGGCCGTGACCAGGCCGTCGGGGCGGAAGACGGGCTTGAGGCCCGAGACGCCCTCCAGGGTCACGCCGGCGCGCGGGCCGTCGTCGGCGGAGACGACCGTGCCGTCCGGGGTGGTGACCGGGGTGATCTCCCGCTCCCAGAAGCCGTTCTTGAGGGCGGCCTCGGCCAGGTTCTGCGAGCGGACGCCGAACTCGTCCATGTCCTGGCGGGTGACGCCCTTGAGGCGGGCCAGGTTCTCGGCGGTCTGCCCCATCGCGATGTACGCGTCGGGGATCAGGCCGTCCTCCCGCGGGTCGTGCCAGGAGGCGCCCTCGCTCTGGGCGACGGCGGCCGTACGGGCCTCCGCGTCCGCGAAGAGCGGGTTGTGGGTGCCCGGCATGCCGTCCGAGGAGCCGTTCACCGACCGGGAGACCATCTCGACACCGGCCGAGATGAAGACGTCGCCCTCACCGGCCTTGATGGCGTGCAGGGCCATCCGGGAGGTCTGGAGCGAGGAGGAGCAGTACCGGGTGACCGTGAGGCCCGGCAGGTGGTCCATGCCCATCTGCACGGCGACGATACGGCCGAGGTTGTGGCCCTGCTCCCCGCCGGGGAGGCCGCAGCCGAGCATCAGGTCGTCGATCTGGCGCGGATCCAGCTCCGGGACCTTGGCGAGCGCGGCCTGGATGATCGTGGCGGTCAGGTCGTCCGGGCGGACGTCCTTGAGCGACCCCTTGAAGGCGCGCCCGATGGGCGAGCGGGCGGTGGAAACGATGACGGCTTCGGGCATCGGGGCTCCAAGGGGGGTGCGTCGTTGCGGGACCGCATGCGAAGTTACCGCCCCGTACGGTCGAATTCACCGGGCGGAGGGTGTGATGCCGGTCGCTCCCGCACGCGCGCGGCCCTGGGCGGGCCCGTACGGGTGTGCGGTTGCGCGGCCCGCTGCTGGGGCCTGCCCCGGGTCCCCGTTCCCCAAACTCCCCCGGCCACCCGCCGGGCCGGCCGGTCAGGCCGGGCCGGAGACGCCCGCGGGAGGGGCGGTCGGGGAGGTGACGTCCTCGGCCTGCACCCGCCGACGGCGCCGGTGCTTGAGCAGAGCCCAGGGCCCGCGGGCCGGCGTGACCTCGGTGCCCGCCTGGCCGGCCGCGGCCGACGCCGCCTTCGCCACCAGCAGCATGTCCTCGTCCCGGGACACGTCCAGCCGGTCGGACTCCGGCCACAGCCCGAGCGCCGCGCACAGGGTCGGCAGCACGGCCATGGCGGCGGTCGCATACCCCTCGGCCGAGGGGTGGTAGGAGTCCGGGCCGAACATCTCGCGCGGATTCGCGGCGAACTCGGGGCCCAGCAGATCTCCCATGGAGACCGTACGGGCGCCCAGCGCGACCACTCCTATGGTCTGCGCGGCGGCCAGCTGGCGCGAGACCCGCCGGGCCACCCAGCGCAGCGGCTGGTACACCGGCTCGATCGTCCCCAGGTCCGGGCAGGTCCCGACCACGACCTCGGCGCCCGCGAGCCGCAGCCTGCGCACGGCCGAGGTCAGGCAGCGCACCGACTGGGTCGGCGGCATCCGCCGCGTCACGTCGTTGGCACCGATCATGATCACGCACACGTCCGGAGCCGGCCCGCCCTCGCCGGCCGGCCCGTCGAGCAGCAGGCCCACCTGCCGTTCCAGGTCGTCCGACATGGCTCCCGACAGGGCCACGTTGCGCAGTTCGACGGGCCGCTCGGCCACCGCCGCCAGCCCGGAGGCGAGCAGGGCCGCCGGAGTCTGCCGGGCCCGCCGTACGCCCAGTCCCGCGGCCGTGGAGTCGCCCAGCATGGCCAGGCGTAGCGGTCCCGGGCCCTGCGCCGAGCCGCTGAACTCGCTCCCGTACAGCCCGTCCGCGCGCGGCGGATCCGGCAGCCCGGTCCCCACCGTGCGCTTGGCGAACTGCATCTCGGCCAGCACCAGTCCCACCGCGGCGACCCCGACCAGCCCGAGTCCGCCCCCGCCGTACGCTGCCCCCGCCGCGATCCGGCGGGCCGTTCTCGCCCTGGACACCCTTCAGGCCACCTCGCTTCCCTGCCTGCTCCTGTTGACCTTCCTGCCCCGTACGCACGGTCGGCCAATCCCTTTCCGCATACTCTGGCCCTGCCTCCCGGAGAACCCGTGGAGTCCCCTCCTTGGAGAACATGGTGCAATTCCACGACTCGATGATCAGCCTCGTCGGCAACACCCCGCTGGTGAAGCTCAACCGTGTGACCGAAGGCCTCCAGGCCACCGTCCTTGCGAAGGTCGAGTACTTCAATCCCGGTGGGTCCGTGAAGGACCGGATCGCCGTACGGATGATCGAGGCCGCCGAGCAGAGCGGAGCGCTCAAGCCCGGTGGCACCATCGTTGAGCCGACCAGCGGCAACACGGGTGTAGGACTCGCCATCGTGGCCCAGCAGAAGGGCTACAAGTGCATCTTCGTCTGCCCTGACAAGGTCTCCCTGGACAAGATCAACGTCCTGCGCGCCTACGGGGCCGAGGTCGTGGTCTGCCCGACCGCCGTCGACCCCGAGCACCCGGACTCGTATTACAACGTGTCCGACCGCCTCGTGCGCGAGACGCCGGGGGCCTGGAAGCCCGACCAGTACAGCAACCCGAACAACCCCCGTTCGCACTACGAGACCACCGGTCCCGAGCTGTGGGAGCAGACGGACGGGAAGATCACCCACTTCGTCGCGGGCGTCGGCACGGGCGGCACGATCTCCGGTACCGGCAACTACCTCAAGGAGGTCAGCGGCGGGAAGGTCAAGGTCATCGGCGCCGACCCCGAGGGCTCGGTCTACTCCGGCGGCTCGGGCCGTCCGTACCTCGTCGAGGGCGTCGGCGAGGACTTCTGGCCGACGGCGTACGACCCGAACGTGACCGACGAGATCATCGCGGTGTCCGACAAGGACTCCTTCCAGATGACCCGCCGCCTGGCGAAGGAAGAGGGCCTGCTGGTCGGCGGCTCCTGCGGCATGGCGGTCGTCGCCGCGCTGAAGGCCGCCGAGGGCCTCGGCCCCGACGACGTGGTCGTCGTCCTGCTGCCCGACAGCGGCCGCGGCTACCTCAGCAAGATCTTCAGCGACGAGTGGATGGCCGGTCACGGCTTCCTCGAGGAGGCCGGGCCCTCCGCGCGCATCGGCGACGTGCTCAGCGACAAGGAGGGCGGCATCCCCTCCCTCGTCCACATGCACCCCGAGGAGACGGTCGGCGAGGCCATCGAGGTCCTGCGCGAGTACGGCGTCTCGCAGATGCCGATCGTCAAGCCGGGCGCGGGCCACCCGGACGTGATGGCCGCCGAGGTCATCGGCTCCGTGGTCGAGAAGGAGCTCCTCGCCGCGCTGTTCGCGCAGCGGGCCTCCCTGAACGACCCGCTGGAGAAGCACATGAGCGCCCCCCTGCCGCAGGTGGGCTCCGGCGAGCCGGTGTCCGAGCTGATGGCGGTGCTCGGCGAGGCGGATGCGGCGATCGTGCTGGTCGAGGGCAAGCCGACGGGTGTCGTCAGCCGCCAGGACCTGCTGGCGTTCCTGGCCAAGGCCGCGAAGTAGCCGTCGTCCCGCCCGGCCCACGGCCGGGCGGGACGCGTGCGCGGGGCCCGGCGGGGATGTCGCGCAAACGGTACGGGCCCGACACGTAGCGGCAGCACCGGCTTAACACGGCTCCGGCACAGTAGTGGTCGTCGGCAGGAGCGGAAAACGCTCCCACGCACCTCCGGAGCGGCTCCCGGACCGCGTGTACGCCACCGGATGCGGACGGCCCTGACCCGGCCCGTGTCCTGGGCGGGGACCGCCGTCGTCCCGCCCCCGGGCAACCGGGGTGCGGCGGTCCCCGCACACCTCTCTTGTGCGGGCCAGGACCGGCCCGCCGGTGCTCTATTCGGCGGACCGCCGCCGCCCGAGGCGCTTGGCGGCGTGGACGAAGTTCACGCCCAGGATGCCGCCCCAGGCGACCAGCAGGCCCGCCAGATGCGCTTGGGTGGCGGCGATGGCCGACAGCGGAATCGCCAGCACCAGCGTGATGATCGCGAAGCCGAAGCGTTCGCCGAAGTTCCCCTCCTCCGGATCGGGGCGGCGGCCCCCGCGGGCCGCGGACAGGCGTTCCTCCGCGAGTCGCCGCCGGACCTGCGTCTCGACCTTCTCGACGAACGAGTCCACCAGTGCGGCCTCGTACTCCGGACCCAGCTCCCGCCGGGCGTCCAGCGCGGCATCGAGTTCCTTCTTCAGCTCTGCGGCGTGCGCGTCCATGCCCCCACCGTAGGAAGCACCGCAGGCCCCGGCACTGGGGCTAGCCCCCGTATCGCCCCGCGGTCGCGGCTTGCCGTGCTGCATAACCACATGCAGAGTGCTCGGTGACTGAATAACTCACCGGGACGGAGGGGACGGGAATGAGCGACAGCCCGGCCGCGCGGCTGCAGAAGCTGTTCGAGGGGCACCGGCTGACGCCGACCCAGCGGCGGATCGCCCACTGCATGGTGCGCGGGGCGGCGGAGGTGCCCTTCCTGTCGAGCGTGGAACTCGCCGAGCTGGCCGGGGTGAGCCAGCCCTCGGTGACCCGGTTCGCGGTGGCGCTGGGCTTCGACGGGTATCCCGCGCTGCGCCGGCACCTGCGCGAGGTGGCCCCCGCGGAGCGGCCGGAGACCGTGCACGAGGACGCGTACAACGAGTACCAGCAGGCCGTGCAGGGCGAGATCGAGAACCTGCGGCAGCTCGCGGCGATGCTCGCCGACCCCTCGCCCGTCCAGGAGGCGGGCCGGATGCTGGCCGCCTCCACCCCGCTGCCGGTGCTCGGACTGCGGGCGGCGTCCTCGCAGGCGCGCGGGTTCGCGTACTTCGCCGCCAAGGTGCATCCGGACGTACGCCTCCTCGACGAGGGCGGCTCGATGCTGGAGGACCGGATCGACGCCGCCGTCGGCGCGGGAGCCTCGGCGCTGCTCTGCTTCGCGCTGCCGCGCCACCCCCGGGAGGTCGTGGACGCCCTGGAGCGCTCCCGGCGGGCCGGGCTGACCGTGGTGACGGTCGCGGACTCGGCCTTCGCCCCGGTGGCCCGCCACTCGGACCTGCTGATTCCGGCACCGGTCGGCACCGGCCTGGCCTTCGACACGGCGTGTGCGCCGATGCTGCTGGGCCGGGTGCTGCTGGAGGCGATGGCGGACGCGCTGCCGGACGCCCAGGCGCGGCTGGAGGCCTTCGACGCGAGGGCCGCCGCCCGCGGGCTGTTCGTGGATTAGGGGGTGTCTGACGGAGGTCCGCGGCGTCGCGATGCCCGGCACGCACTCTCGCCGCACCGGCCGAAAGCCCACGTACGTCCAGTACGCGGGCA
>NZ_JBVJFA010000003.1:0-362982 GCF_055588085.1 Streptomyces sp. NPDC046303 | reverse complement strand
GCAGCGATCTGGCACAACCGGGCCAACGGCACAGCCATCACACGATCACTCATCGCCTACGACCACTGACGAAGACTTCGGACTTACTCGTCTAGGGGTGCCGGGCCGCTGTCCGGCCCTGCCCGCCTGCCGGCCCTGCCCGTCGGTCCTGTCCGCCGGCCCTGCCCAGTGCTGTGGCCGGGAGCCGCGCTCCGCCGTGCGTCCGGGCGCGGCTCCTCCATGTCCACCCACACCGCTCAGGGCACCGCCCTGCCCCGTGCCGCGCAGGCCCGAGCGGAGTTCCGCACCGCGCTTGACTTCCCCCGACCGCGATATATCGTGTTCTCAGAAGACGCGATATGTTGCGTGCGTCGAGTCCCGTCCGTGAACGCACGAGGAGGATCAGCCCCATGGCCGAGCAGGCTCCGCAGTCGACGTGGCACATCGCCGAAGCGCAGAAGCTCACCTTCGAGGAGCCGGTGGCCGAGCTCCGCGTCCGCCTTGTGAGCGGCACGGTGAACGTGGTCGCCGCCGAGGAGGGCCCCGCCCGCCTGGAGGTGACCGAGGTCGACGGACCGCCCCTGTACGTGGTGCAGGAGGGCGGCACCCTCACCGTCTCCTACGAGGACCTGCCCTGGAACGGCGCCCAGGGCTTCAAGCAGTGGTGGGAGGCCAAGCCCTGGAAGGCCTGGTCCACCTCCGCCACCGGCCGCAAGGCCTGGGAGCGCAGCGCCGCGGTCACCCTCACCGTCCCCGCCGCCACCCGCGTGGAGGTGGCCGTGGTCGACGCCACCTCCTTCGTCTCCGGAATCTCCGGCGGCACCGACGTCAACGCGGTCTCCGGCGGCGCCACGCTGGCCGGGCTCTCGGGCCGGGTGAAGGCACACACCGTCTCCGGCAGCGTCGAGGCCCAGTCCGTGACCGGCGACCTCGGCTTCCATTCGGTGTCCGGCGGCCTGACGGTGGTCGACGGCGCGGGCGTGAGCGTACGGGGCGACTCGGTCAGCGGCGACATGCTCATCGACCTGGACCTCGACCCGACCGCTCCGCGCCCGGTGGACATCGCGGTGAACTCCGTCTCCGGCCAGGTCGCCATCCGGCTGCCGCATCCCGCCGACGCCCGCGTGGAGGCCAACACCGCCACCGGCGGCGTCTCCAACGCCTTCGAGGACCTGCGGGTCTCCGGCCAGCTGGGTGCCAAGCGGATCACCGGAACCCTCGGCTCCGGCACCGGCACCCTGCGCGCCACCACGGTCTCCGGAGCGATCGCCCTGCTGCGCCGCCCGCAGGCCGACGCCGACCGCCCCGCCGCGCCCCTCGCGCTCGACAAGAAGGTGCTCTGACATGCCGCCCGTCTTCGCCCACGGCCGCCTCCGCCTCTACCTCCTCAAGCTGCTGGACGAGGCTCCGCGGCACGGGTACGAGGTGATCCGCCTGCTGGAGGAGCGTTTCCAGGGCCTGTACGCACCCTCCGCGGGCACGGTGTACCCGCGGCTGGCCAAGCTGGAGGCCGAGGGCCTGGTCACGCACGCCACCGAAGGCGGGCGCAAGGTGTACTCGATCACCGACGCGGGCCGGGCCGAACTGGCCGACCGCGGCGGCGAACTCGCCGACCTGGAGCTGGAGATCCGGGACTCGGTCACCGAACTGGCCGCCGAGATCCGCGACGACGTCCGGGGCGCGGCCGGTGACCTGCGGCGCGAGATGCGGGCCGCGGCCTCGGCGTCGGCGACCCGGGTCGAGGACGAGTCCTGGAAGGCGGCCAAGGAAGAGCTGCGCAAGGCGCGGCAGGAGTGGAAGGAGCAGGCGCGGCGGGCCAAGGACGAGAGCCGCCGGGCCCGCGAGGAGGCCCAGCAGGCCCGCCGTCAGGCCAAGGAGGCCCAGGAGCGGGCCCGCGAGGAGGTCCAGCGCATCGCAGGGCAGCTCCAGGAGCAGTTCGCCAAGTCGGGCGGGGTCCTGGGGAGTCTGGCCGGAGCCTGGCTCGGCGGCGGCGCGACACCGGGCGGGCCGACCACACCGACCACGCCGACCGCCCCGACGGCTCCGACCGCGCCGGCCGGCTCCGCGGCGCCCACGGGGGCGGACTCCGGCTGGGCGGCGGACCTGACCCCCACCGGCGATCCGGCCCGGGACCTGGACCGGCTGCTGGACCGCTTCCGGGACGAGGTCCGCGACGCGGCCCGCGACCACGGGGTGTCCCCGGCCGGGCTGGCCGAGGTCCGCGCCGGTCTCGCGGCCGCCGCGGCCCGCCTGACGGCGACCCTGCGGGGCGGCGAGTAGTCCCGGCTGCGGAGCCCCGAAGGCCCCGAAGGCCCCGGAACCCCGGGGCCTTCGGCGGTCAGGCCGCCAGCCGGGCCTCGGCCGCCGGGTAGGTCACGCCGTGGTCCGTCAGGACCTCGGCGACCGTCCCGGGGCGGGAGAGCAGGGCCAGCAGCAGGTGCAGCGTGCCGATGCGGTGCTCCTTGCGGCCCAGGGCGATGCGGAGCGACTGCTCCAGGGTCTTCTTCGCGCCCGTGGCGAACGGAACGTGCCGGGACGCGCCCAGGATCCGCCGGCGCGGTGCCGGATGCGCGAGGGCGCCCTCGCCGTGGGTCTCCTCGATGCGGGAGACGATCTCCGCGAGGTCGATGCCGAGCCCGGCCAGGGCCTCCTCGTCCGCCCGGGACATGCCGCCGCGGCGGCGGGCCGCGGCGAGGTCGGCGGCCACCGCCGACCGGTCCACGCCCAGCGGGTCCAGGGCTCCCAGCGCCAGCAGGGACAACAGCAGGTGTTCCTCGGTCACCCGGGCGGATCCGGCCTGCCGGGCCTCGGCCGCCGCTCCCGTCACGGTGTCGCGGGCCTCGGTCGTGAAACGTTCGAACATCAGAGCCTCCCGTGCTTCTTGTGCACGGCCTGCCGGGTGACGCCCAGCTCGGCCGCGATCTCCTGCCAGGACCATCCCTGCGCGCGGGCACTGCGTACCTGTACGGCCTCCAGCTGCTCCAGCAGCCTGCGGAGGGCCGCCACGGCACGCAGGCCCACGCGCGGGTCGCGGTCACCGGCCCGTTCGGCGAGATCGGTAGCTTCCGTCATGAGTGTCAATGTAGGTTGACAGGGGAGGGGTGTCAACCCTGATTGACACAACGGCCTGATGGCGCATCAGGGCGTGAGGACGACCTTCCCGAACAGGTCGCCCGAAGCGAGCTTCTCGAATCCCTCGCGCGCCCGGTCGAGCGGCAGCACCTCGTCGATGACCGGCCGCACCCCGGTGGTCGCGCAGAACGACAGCAGGTCCTCCAGCTCGTCCTTCGAGCCCATCGTCGAGCCGACCACCTTCAGCTCCAGGAAGAAGATCCGGGTCAGCTCGGCGTGCGCGGGGCGGTCGCCGCTGGTGGCGCCGGAGATGACCAGGGTGCCGCCCGGGCGCAGGGACTTCACCGAGTGCGACCAGGTGGCGGCGCCCACCGTCTCGATCACGGCGTCCACCCGCTGCGGCAGCCGCGCGCCGGGCTCGTACGCTTCCAGGGCGCCCAGTTCCACGGCGCGCTTGCGCTTGGCCTCGTCCCGGCTGGTGGCGAAGACGCGCAGGCCCGCCGCTTTGCCGAGGACGACGGCCGCGGTGGCGACCCCGCCGCCGGCGCCCTGGACGAGGACGGAGTCCCCGGGGCGGACCCCGGCGTTGGTGAACAGCATCCGGTACGCCGTCAGCCAGGCCGTCGGCAGGCAGGCGGCCTCCTCGAAGGAGAGCCCGGCGGGCTTGCGCAGCACGTTCCAGGCGGGCACGGTGACCTGCTCGGCGAAGGTCCCCTGGTAGCGCTCGGTCAGGATCGAGCGGGGCTCGTCGGGGCCGACCCCGTGACCGCTCTGGCCGATCACGGAGTGCAGGACGACCTCGTTGCCGTCCTGGTCGGTCCCGGCGGCGTCACAGCCGAGGATCATAGGGAGTTTGTCCTGGCCGAGGCCGACCCCGCGCAGCGACCACAGGTCGTGGTGGTTGAGGGAGGCGGCCTTGACGTTCACGGTGACCCACCCGGGCCGGGCCTCGGGCGCCGGGCGCTCGCCCAGCTCCAGGCCGTTCAGTGGGTGGTCACGGTCGATTCGGGCGGCATAGGCAGCGAACATGCGGCGACGCTACCGCTCGGTAGGGCCGGGGTTCCAGACTTCCGGGCCGCCGGTGGTGAGGTCTTCGTCGCACCGGGCCGCGGGGGCCGGGCCGTCGGGACCCCGTACGAAAGCGGGCGGGGGGGGGGGGGGGGGGGCGCCGCCCGGCGGCCCCCCCCCCCCCCCCCCCCCCCCCCCCTCCCTCCCCCCCCCCCCCCCCCCCCCCCCCCCCCCCCCGCCCGTACAGCTCGGTGCAGCGGTCAGACCAGGCGGGCCACGCCGTCGGCCTTCGCCGCGGCGGCGACGGCCGCGGAGACGGCCTCGGCGACGCGCGGGTCGAACGGTGACGGGATCACGTAGTCCGCGGCCAGCTCGTCACCCACGACGCCGGCGATGGCGTCGGCGGCGGCGATCTTCATGCCCTCGGTGATCCGGGTGGCGCGCACCTTGAGGGCGCCCGCGAAAATGCCCGGGAAGGCCAGCACGTTGTTGATCTGGTTCGGGAAGTCCGAGCGGCCCGTGGCCACGACCGCCGCGTACTTGTGCGCGACGTCGGGGTGGACCTCCGGGTTCGGGTTGGCCATGGCGAAGACGAACGCGTCCTTCGCCATCGAGGCCACCGCCTCCTCGGGCACCGTGCCGCCGGAGACGCCGATGAAGACGTCCGCGCCCGCGAGGGCCTTCTCCAGCGAGCCGGTCTGGCCCGTCTTGTTCGTGAGGGCCGCGATCTCCGCCTTGACGTCCGTCAGGTCGGTGCGGTCCGCCGAAACGACGCCCTTGCGGTCGGTCACGCAGACGTCGCCGATGCCCGCGTCCACCAGGATCTTGGCGATGGCGATGCCCGCGGCACCCGCACCCGAGATCACGGCGCGCAGGTCGCCGAGCGTGCGCCCGGTGAGCTTGGCGGCGTTGCGCAGGGCGGCCAGCGACACGATGGCGGTGCCGTGCTGGTCGTCGTGGAAGATCGGGATGTCCAGCGCCTCCTGGAGGCGGCGCTCGATCTCGAAGCAGCGGGGGGCGGAGATGTCCTCCAGGTTCACCCCGCCGAAGGACGGCGCCAGACGGATGACCGTCTCGACGATCTCGTCCGTGTCCTTGGTGGCGAGCGCGATCGGGACCGCGTCCACGCCGCCGAA
Source organism: Streptomyces sp. NPDC046303 (assembly GCF_055588085.1). Lineage (NCBI taxonomy): Bacteria > Bacillati > Actinomycetota > Actinomycetes > Kitasatosporales > Streptomycetaceae > Streptomyces > Streptomyces sp. NPDC046303. Next base: position 357,787 of record NZ_JBVJFA010000003.1, on the reverse strand, counting down.
CTGCTTGAAGAGGATGGCCTTGCCCTCCATCACGGGGAGGGAGGCCTCGGGGCCGATGTCACCGAGCCCCAGCACGGCCGTGCCGTCGGTGACGACGGCGACCACGTTGGACTTCCAGGTGTACTCGTTCACCAGGTCCGGCTGCTCGGCGATGGCGCTGCACACCTTCGCCACGCCGGGGGTGTACGCGAGGGACAGGTCGTCCTTGTTGTTGACCGGCACCGTGGCCTGGATGGCCATCTTGCCGCCCCGGTGCAGCGCGAACACCGCGTCCGGGTTGTTGTCCGTCGCGCTGTCAGTGTGAGGGTTGACGATCTCCGCTGCCACTTTGTGTGACCCCTTAAGTCCTTTGAATCGTTGAGGGTGGCCACTCCTGGTTAAGGGGTGGGCGGGCACCGCGTTCGTACTCCGCATCGGCGGTTGGACCGCCTCCGCGAAGGGGAGGTTCGTACGCGCGGGCGCGCCGCACGCGCGCCCTGAGCCCCGGATGAGGGGTGTAAGGATCTGTTCTACCGGATGAAGGCTCACCCAGACGAGTCGATTCCGCCCCGACCATAGGCTGCTTGTCATGGTTTTGGCTAAAAGTCCAAACCCTTGTGTCCAATGGGCGAGACGCACAGCAAATAGTGAGGCCAAACGGCCTGGTCGCGGCGGTTTGTGCGGCTCAGGGAGGCCTTGCCCGCAGTCCTGTTGGGTGGCCGGGGGTGTCCGTTATCTGATTTTGACCTCGCGGGCAGCCTGAATGCGCCAGTCCGAATGGCAAGATGCCGTAATCACACAAGGTCGCGACACTCGATGGTGCGTGCCCGACCCCTTTTCGGTGCTTTTCCACCAGCCGGAGGAACCAGCTCATGACCGCAAGCATCACCCGTCGTTCGACCGCCGCCCGGTCCCGGATCGCCGCGGTCGGCGCGATCGCGGTCGCCGGCGCCCTGATCCTCACCGGCTGTGGCGACCAGACCGACGGTGGCTCCGCCACCAAGGAGAAGACGAGCGACGCTCCGCTGTTCTCCAAGCTCCCGAAGAAGATCCAGGACGCCGGCGTCATCAAGGTCGGCACGGACGCGGCCTACGCCCCGATGGAGTTCACCGAGGGCGGCAAGATCGTCGGCGTCGACCCCGACATCGCCCAGGCGATGGAGAAGCAGCTCGGTGTGAAGTTCCAGTTCACCTCCGGCACCTTCGACGGCCTGATCACCTCGCTGGAGACCGGCCGCCAGGACATCGCCATGTCGTCGATCACCGACAACAAGAAGCGCCAGGAAGGCCTGGACGACAAGGGCGCGAAGATCGGCAAGGGCGTCGACTTCGTCGACTACTTCTCCTCCGGCGTCTCGCTGCTGGTCAAGAAGGGCAACCCGCAGAACATCAAGTCCCTCGACGACCTCTGCGGCAAGACGGTCGCCGTGCAGCGCGGCACCACGTACGAGGACACCTTCAAGGCCCAGGCCGAGAAGTGCGGCGACAACAAGCTCACCATCGAGGCCTTCGACACCGACGCCGAGGCGCAGACCCGCGTCAAGGCCGGCGGCGCCGTGGCCGACCTGAACGACTTCCCGGTCACCGCGTACACCGCGAAGACCTCGGGCGGCGGCAACGACTTCGAGGTCGCCGGCCAGCAGGCCGACGTCGGCCTCTTCGGCATCGCGGTCGCCAAGGAGAACACCCAGCTCCGCGACGCCCTCAAGGAAGCCCTCGACGCCATCATCAAGGACGGCTCCTACGCCAAGGTCCTGGAGAAGTGGAACGTGAAGGACAGCGCCGTGCCGTCCGCCACGATCAACGCAGGCAAGTGATCCGAGCGCTCCACTGAAGGGCAGTCATTGTGACTGACAAGATCGACAAGGGTCCGGCCGCAACCCCGCCGGCCGGACCCGGCGCCTCGGGCAACCCCTACGAGGCGATCAAGGCAATCCCCGTGCGGCACTACGGCCGCTGGCTCAGCGCCGTGGTCGTGGCCCTGGTGCTGGCCTGGCTGGTCTACGCCTTCTCCCAGGGCAAGGTCATCTGGGGCACGGTCGGCGACAAGCTGTTCGACCCCTCGGTCATCAGCGGCCTCGGCAACACCGTGCTCATCAGCGTCTCGGCGATGGCGCTGGGCCTGGTGCTCGGCATCCTCTTCGCGGTGATGCGGCTCTCGAACAACCCGGTCACCAGCTTCGTGTCCTGGCTGTACATCTGGTTCTTCCGCGGCACCCCGGTCTATGTGCAGCTGCTGGTGTGGTTCAGCCTCCCGCTGATCTTCCAGTACATCGACCTGGGTCCGATCTACAAGAACGAGACCGTCGACGTCATGACGCCGTTCATGGTCGCCCTGCTGGGCCTCGGCCTGAACGAGGGCGCCTACATGGCGGAGATCGTCCGTGCGGGCATCCAGTCCGTCGACGAGGGCCAGAGCGAGGCCTCGCACGCGCTCGGCATGACCCGGACGCAGACCATGCGCCGCGTGGTGCTCCCGCAGGCGATGCGCGTGATCATCCCGCCGACCGGCAATGAGTTCATCAACATGCTGAAGACCTCGTCCCTGGTCTCGGCGGTGCAGTACACCGAACTCCTGCGGGCCAGCTCCAACATCGGCAGCACGGCCGGCGCGGTCATCGAGATGTACTTCGTCGCGTCCATCTGGTACCTGGCTCTGACCAGCGTGTTCAGCGTCGGCCAGTACTACCTGGAGCGCCGCTACGCCCGCGGTTCGCTGCGCAGCCTGCCGCCCACGCCGCTGCAGCGGCTGAAGGCCAACCTGAACATGTTCCGCCGTACGGAGGTGGCGAAGTGACCGCCCAGCCGATGGTCAAGGCAGAAGGCGTCCACAAGTCGTACGGCGCCGCCCACATCCTCCGCGGGATCGACCTCGAGGTCGCCCCCCGCGAGGTCTTCTGCCTGGTCGGCCCGTCCGGCTCCGGCAAGTCGACCTTCCTGCGGTGCATCAACCACCTGGAGCGCATCAACGCCGGCCGGCTCTCGGTCGACGGCCAGCTGGTCGGGTACAAGCAGAAGGGCGACAAGCTCTACGAGCTGAAGGACAGCGAGGTCGCGGCCCAGCGCCGGGACATCGGCATGGTCTTCCAGCGCTTCAACCTCTTCCCGCACATGACGGCCATAGAGAACGTCATGGAAGCCCCGGTCATGGTCAAGGGCGAGTCCAAGGCGGTGGCCCGCGAGCGCGCCGTACGCCTCCTGGACCGCGTGGGCCTCGGCGACAAGGGCGGGAACTACCCCACCCAGCTCTCCGGCGGCCAGCAGCAGCGCGTGGCGATCGCCCGCGCGCTCGCCATGGAGCCGAAGCTGATGCTCTTCGACGAGCCCACCTCGGCGCTCGACCCGGAGCTGGTGGGCGACGTCCTGGACGTCATGCGGGACCTGGCCGAATCGGGCATGACCATGATCGTGGTCACGCACGAGATGGGCTTCGCCCGCGAGGTCGGCGACAACCTCGTCTTCATGGACGGCGGCGTGGTCGTCGAGTCGGGCCACCCGCGCGACGTCCTGGGCAACCCCCAGCACGACCGGACGAAGGCGTTCCTTTCCAAGGTGCTCTGACACCGGGTACGCGAAGGAGGGGCGGTACGGGATTCCCGTACCGCCCCTCCGCCGTTCCCGAGCCCCTACCTGAGGGCCAGGACCAGTGCGTCCGAAGGCGAGCGCCAGACCGTACGGGCCTCGGCGAACCCCGCGTCGAGCAGGGTGCGGGCGTGCCAGGCCGCGGAGGGGGTGTCGCCGTCGGCGTGCTCCCCGTAGATCTCGAAGCGCTGCCGCACGGCGTCGGACAGGACGGGGTCCGCGGCGGCCAGGGCCCACCACTCGCGCCAGTCCGGCACCCCGGAGGCCTTGGCGCGGTCCATCCCGGCGTGCCGGTGGGCGCGCTCGGCGGCGTCGATGCGCGGGGTGGCCGGGTCGGGCATGCGGTCGGCGTTCATGAACACCCCGCCCGGGCGGACCAGGGAAGCGAGCTGCCCGTACAGCTCGGCGAGGTCCTTGCCGTGCAGCCAGTGCAGGGCCGTCGCCGTCAGGACCGCGTCGTACCCGTCGTGGGGGAGCGCCGCGCGCCAGTCGGGGTCCTTGAGGTCGGCGGTCACGAAGACGGCCCGCTCGTCGTCCGCGAAATGGCCCCGGGCGATGGCCAGAAGCGCCGGGTCGAGGTCCACGCCCGTGCTGGTGGCCTCCGGGAACCGCTTGAGCACGCGGTCCGTAATACTTCCCGTACCGCACGCGAGATCCAGCACCCGGGGGGCGGGGCCGACCAGGGCCTCGACCATGTCCAGCATCACCCGGAACCGCTCCTCGCGGTCGGGCATGTACCACTCCTGCTGGCGGTCCCAGCTGTCCTGCCATGCCTGCCAGTAGGCACCGGTATCGGTCGTCCCCGTCGTATCCATCCTCGCCAACCCCTCCGAACGTAATACCCTCGAATACGTCTCAGCCGTTACCGAGACACTAATCCGCAGCCGTAAGGACTACAAGTGGAACTGGCCCATTACTCGGACTTCGCCGTGCGCCTGGTCAACACCGAGGAGCCGGCCCGCAACAAGGACTCGCTGACCTCGGTCGACGCCGTCCGCGCCCTGTTCGGCCCCAGCGTGCAGATGGCCCGCCGGGTCACCGAAACCGACGTCACCCGCTTCCGCAACGTCCGCGGCCGGCTGCGCGCCGTCTTCGAGGCGGCCGACGGCGGCGACCACGTGCTCGCCGTCGACCTGCTCAACTCGCTGCTCATGGAGTTCCCCGTCAGCCCCCAGGTGTCCGGCCACCAGACCCTCGGCGAAGACGGCGCCCCCGACTGGCACATCCACCTCGCCGAGCACCCCTCGAACGCCTCCGCGGGCTACGCCGCCATGGCCTCCTTCGGCCTGGCCTTCCACCTCACCGAGCACGGCCCCGACCGGCTCGGCCTGTGCCAGGCGGCGCCCTGCCGCAACGCCTACCTCGACACCTCCACCAACCGCTCCCGGCGCTACTGCTCCGACCGCTGCGCCACCCGGGCGAACGTGGCGGCCTACCGCGCCCGCAAGCGGCTGGAGGCCGAGGCGTCCGGCCAGAGCGGGCGCAGCGCCGACGCCGCCCACGACAGCCGCGCCCTCAGCGACCGCTGACCGTCCTCGCGCGGCCGGAACCGCAGGACCGCCGTCGCCAGCACCAGCTCCTCGGGCACCGGCCCGAAGACGGTGCTGTCGCCGGTCTCGTTGTACGGGTTGTCGCCGAGCACCCACCAGCTGCCGCCCGGCCGCCGCTCCACCGCCCGCTTGACCACCAGCAGGTCCTGCTGGAACGGATGGCGCAGCACCACCACGTCACCCGGACGGACGGCCGCCCCGTAGCGGACCACCAGCCGGTCCCCGTGGAGCAGCGTGGGCACCATCGACGGCCCCGCCACCTCCAGCACCTCGAACCGCTTGCGCGGGCGCCCGTCCTGCGTCATGCCCGACCTCCTCGTCACCCCCCGCATGCTGCCGTACGGCTCCGTACATTCGCTCACCGGGCCGCACGCGCGCCTGGACTTTTGTCCTAAGCCCACGGGGGCGACCGCGAAAACGCGATTCCGAGCGAGTAATCTCCCCCTTGAGAAGACGATCACGAGGAGGACACACTCCATGCTTTCCCGCCTCTTCGCCCCCAAGGCGAAGGTCTCCGCCCACTGCGATCTGCCGTGCGGCGTGTACGACCCTGCCCAGGCCCGCATCGAGGCCGAGTCCGTCAAGGCCGTGCAGGAGAAGTACCAGGCCAACGACGACGCCGACTTCCGCGCGCGCGCCATCACCATCAAGGAGCAGCGCGCCGAGCTGGCCAAGCACCACGTCTCGGTGCTGTGGAGCGACTACTTCAAGCCGCCGCACTTCGAGAAGTACCCGCAGCTGCACACCCTGGTCAACGACGCCCTGAAGGCCCTCTCGGCCGCCAAGGCGTCGAACGACCCGGCGACCGGCCAGAAGGCCCTCGACCTCATCGCCGAGATCGACCGCATCTTCTGGGAGACCAAGGCCGCCTGATCCGGCGCCCGGTCCCCCGCGCCGGCGCCGTCTCGGCGGGCGACGCGAGAACGAGAACGGCCCGACTGCCCACCGGCAGCCGGGCCGTTCTCGTGCGCTCCCACAGGAGCGCCGTTCCCACAGGTCCGCTCACTCGTCGGCGTCGTCGTCCTCGTCGTCCAGGCGGGCCAGCCAGGTGGCCAGGCGTTCCACCGGGACCTCGAAGTCCGGGTTGAGGTCGACGAAGGTGCGCAGCTGCTCGGCGAGCCACTCGAAGGTGACCTCCTCCTCGCCGCGCCGCTTCTCCAGCTCCTCGATGCCGCGATCGGTGAAGTACAAGTCGGGCTCCGTGCCGTGATGAGGATGTGCAGGGGGTGTTTCCCGCCAGGATAATCCGCGGCGCGGCAAGACCTCCCGCCCGCGCACGCCCCGGCGCTAGCCTGGACGCCTCACGAGCTGGGGGGCGCGCATGACGGAAGGGCGCACGGCCGGCTCCGCGCGCGCCTTCGAGCTTCTGGAGCCCCTCGTCCAGGCGGCGACCGTACGCGTCCACGCCCCGCCGGACGGGTATGGAACCGCTGGGACCGGACCCACCTGGGGGAGCGGGTTCTTCATCGCCCCCGGCTGGGTCCTGACGTGCGCGCACGTGGTCGGTGAAGGGGGTGCTGCGGTGCGTCTGACGGGGCGCGAGGTCGGCATCACCTTCTCCTCGGGGGTCGACGCCACCGGCAACGGCTCCACCGGCACGGTCGCCGGGCGCGTGGAGTGCGTCCTGCCCGAGCGGCTGGAGGAGCGGCGCCCCGGGCGGCGGGCCCTGTGGGACCTGCCCGACCTGGCCCTGATCCGGGTCCTGGCCCCCATCTCGCACGCCTGCGTCTGGCTGACCGACCGCTCCCGGCCACGCTTCGAGGAGGTCGCGTACTTCGGCTGCACCGAGGACCTCGGCACCCCCGAGATCACCGGCCGCACCACCCGGCTGCGCGGAACCGCCGGCCACGGCGCGGCCATCCGGCTCGGCGACGACGACCAGATCGAGCCCGGCATGTCCGGGGGCCCCGTGGTCGACCTGGTCCGGGGCGAGGTCGTCGGCGTGGTCAAGGCCCGGCGGCACGGCGGGGGCGGCGGCCTCGCCGTCTCCGTCGTGCAGCTGCGCACCCTGCCGATGCCCCTGCGCGGCCAGACCGGGCTCTACCGGCGGGTCATGCAGGCCCACGACCTGCACCACTACGACCAGCACCTGAGCGACCTCAACAGCCGCCGGACCTGGACCGACGTGCACGGCGAACTCCCGCCCGGCGAGGGCGACCCGTACGGCGGGCGCGGCCGGCTCACCCCCGGCGAACGCACCACGCTGTGCGGTCTGCTCGCCGAACTCCCGCCGCCCGGCTCCTCCGAGGTCGTACGGGCCCTGGTGGAGGCGGCGCGCGGGGAGGAGCCGGAGCCGCATCCGCTCGCCCCGCTCAGCTGGCGCGACGGCCTGGGCCTGCTGCACGATCCGCCGGGCGGGGCGGGGGAGGCCGCTGCCATGCTCCGGTACGCGACGGACGTGAGCGTGGCCGACCACCGCGAGCCGCCGACGCCGGGCGCGGACGAGGAGCTGTGGGACTGGGTGCGGGCCACCGCCGAGCGGCTGTGGCGCCCGCTGCGCCGGGAGCTCGGCGAGCGCCACGAGCGGGGCCTGGCCGAGCGGGAGCGGCGCCGGCGGGCCTCGGCCGGGCAGGCGGTGCGCGGTCCGGTGCGGCCGTCCGGCGGTCTGCCGTCCGGGGCGTCGGTGCTGCTGGAGGTGTGGGCGCACGGCTGGGAGGCCGTCTACGACTGGCGGGTCTCGGTACTGGCGGGCCCGGAGCATCCCGGACGGGTGACACCGGTGGACTCCGGCGTACGGGCCGGCGAGGCGGGCCTGCCGGAGGCGTTACGGGCCCCGCTCGCCGAGGCCTTCCGGCGCTGCGACACCCACGAGGCGGCGGCCCCGCTCGAAGTGGCCGTCGCCCCGGAGCTGTTCGGGCTGCCGGTGGACGCCTGGGTGCTGGTGGGCAGGGTGCCGGTGGGGGTGCAGCGGCCGGTGGTGTTCCGCTACCCGGCCGGGGACCTCGCGCCCGCGGCGGCCGCCCGGTGGGCGCGGGCACAGGCGGGACCGCTCCTGGACGAACGGGCCGACTGCGTACGGGGCAGGCCGCGCAGCCCGTCCGCGGCCTGGCTGTCCGGACTCCCCGACAACACCGTGCCGGTGCACTGCCGGGCGGCGGCGCAGGAGCCCACACTGGGCTCCCTGCATGCCGTGCGGGACGCCGGGTACGGGGTGGTGGTGTGCCGGCGGCCCCCGCCGGACCCGGGGGTCTCGTGCGCCCCCTTCCACCGCGGGCTGCGGGAGGAACTGGCCGACGCCGTACGGGCGGAGGTGCTGCCGCTGCGGTTGCAGGCGCTGCGCGGGCGGGCGTACGGGGCCGACCCGGACGCGTACTGGGCTGCGGGGGCGGCGCTCGTCTGGAACGACCCCGCACGGGCCCTGCCCGAGGACGAGCCGCTCCAGGGGGACCTGTGACCGGCAGGAGGGAGCAGCAGCCATGAACGACGAATGGCTCATCTACCGCGGGGTGGGCGAGCCCCACGACGGGATCGAGGCCCTGCCCGACCCGCCGCCGTGGCGGGACTTCGACGGCGGGCCCGTGGGGGAGGCGGGCGGCCCGGCGGCGCTGGCGGACGGGAACGTGGCCCGGCGGCTCGGGGCCCACCGGCAGGCCGCCGAGCTGCACCGGCCCGAACCGGAGGAGCTGGAGGCCATCAACGCCGCGCTGTACCTGCGGCGGCCGCTGCTGGTGACGGGCTTCCCCGGAACGGGCAAGTCCACCCTCGCGCACGCCGTCGCCCACGAGCTGAAGCTGGGGCGGGTGCTGCGCTGGCCGGTGGTGTCCAGGACGGTGCTCCAGGACGGGCTGTACCGCTACGACGCCCTGGCCCGGCTCCAGGACGTGCAGATCGCGGCGAGCGGCGGCTCGCCGGGGGGTGCGCCGGGCATCGGCAAGTACATCCGGCTCGGCCCGCTGGGCACCGCCCTGCTGCCCACCGCGCGACCGCGGGTGCTGCTCGTCGACGAGCTCGACAAGAGCGACATCGACCTGCCCAACGACCTGCTGAACGTCCTGGAGGAAGGGGAGTTCGCCCTCCCCGAGCTGGAGCGGGTGGCCGACACCGAGCCCGAGGTGCAGGTGCTCACCGACGACGGGTCCAAGGTGACCGTCCTGGGCGGCCGGGTCCGCTGCCGGGCCTTCCCCTTCATCATTCTGACCAGCAACGGGGAGCGGGACTTTCCGGCCGCGCTGCTGCGGCGCTGCATCCAGCTCAAGCTCGGGCAGCCCGGCGAGAAGCGGCTCGCCACGATGGTGCGGGCCCACCTCGGCGAGGAAGCCGCGCGGTTGGGGGCCGACCTGATCCGGGAGTTCCTCAGCCGCTCGCAGTCCGAGCTGGTCGCCGCCGACCAGCTGCTCAACGCCGTCTACCTGACCCACTACGCCGCCCCGCCCACCCGGGAGGACCTCGCGGACCTGCTCATCCAGCGCCTCGACCGCCCGAGGTGACGGGCCGTGCCGTCCGCCGGACCGCCCGGCATCCGCGAACTGGCCGTGCTGCTGCGCGGCGCCGGGCTCGATCCGTCCGCCGAGGAGCTCGCCGACGCGCTGTGGCTGGCCGCGCGGATGGGCCGGCCGGGGCCGGCCGCGCCGGGCACGGCGGCGCCCGTGCCGGAGCTGGAAGCTGAGGATCCGGTCAGCCGGTCCGAGGATCCCGAGCCGCTGGAACCGGAGACTGAGGATCCGGTCAGGCTCTACGCACCCGGACCGCGCCGCGCGGGCGAGGCGGAACCGAACCTCGCCGGGGAGCCGCCCGGGGAGCGCGGAGTGCCCGTACGGGTGCCGGGCGCCGCCGCACTGCCCCGCATCCTCGAGATCCAGCGGGCCCTGCGCGCCCTCCAGCGGCACCGGCCGCCCGCCCCGCCCACCCGGACGGTGCTCGACGAACCGGCCACCGCCGAGGCCAGCGCCCGCGCCCTCGGCCTGGTCATCCCGGTGCTCAGGCCGGAGAGCCGGCGCGAGGCCACCGTACGGCTGGTGATGGACGCGTCGCCGTCGATGGCGGTCTGGCAGGACATGTTCGAGGAACTGCGCTCCGTGTGCGAGCGGTTGGGCGCCTTCCGGGACGTCCAGGTGCACTACCTGCACCGGCTCCCCGACGGTACGGCGGCGATCGGCCGCAGTCCCGTGCCCGGCGCCGGGCTGCGCTCGGGGGACCAGCTGCGCGACCCCACCGGACGGGCCCTGACCATGATGGTCTCCGACTGCGCCGGACCGCTGTGGCGCGAGGGCGCGGCGCAGCGGCTGCTGCACCGCTGGGCCGAGTGCACCCCGTGCGTGGTCGTCCAGCCGCTGCCCCAGCGGCTGTGGGGCCGCAGCTGGCTGCCGACCGAGCGCGGCACGCTCTCCCGGATCGAGGGCAGCGCAGGGAAGCTGAAATTCCGGTCGGACCGGCCGCCGCTGCCCGGGCGGCCCACGGGAGGACTGACCGTGCCCGTGCTGCCGCCCAGCGCCATCGCGCTGGGCGCGTGGGCCCGGCTCGTCGCCGGGCTCGGCACCGGCCCGGTACCGGCCGAAGTGGGCCGGGTGCTCGCCGCCCATCCGGCCGCGCCCGTCCCGCCGCCGCGCGCCGTACGGCCGCCGCGCGAGCTGGTGACACGGTTCCGGTCCTCGGCCGCGCCCCGGGCCGTACAGCTGGCGGTGTACCTGTCGGCGGCCCCGCTGACCCTGCCCGTCATGCGGCTGGTGCAGCGCACGATGCTGCCCGACTCCGAACCCTCGGACCTGGCGGAGGTCCTGCTGAGCGGCCTGCTGCGGCGCAGCGCGGACACCCCCGGGCAGTGGTACGAGTTCGCGCCCGGCGTGCAGGACGTGCTGCTCGGGCCCCTGGGGCGGGACGAGGCCGCGCTCGTGCTCAAACACTGCTCGGAGTACGTGCTGGCCCACTTCGGGCGCGGCGTGCGCAACTTCCCCGCGCTCGCGGTATCGCAGCTGACCGGAGCACCGCCGGCGGCGGCCGCCGGCGGGCCGGGGCAGGGGCCGGTGGCCGGGCCATGGCCGGAGCCGGGGCCGGAGCCCGGGCCGGGGTCGGGGCCGCGGCCGGGAGGCGCGCCGGGGGAGGCCGAGCGGATCCCCGCCGGGCGGCTCCCGCACGCCTTCGCCCGGGTCTCGGCCAAGGTCGTACGGCGCTTCCTGCCCGGCATGCCGGAGGACGACCCGCCGCCGCGCGAGCCCGCCATGCCCCCGGCGCCGCCCGCGAGAGCCGCGGCGGTGCGCGCCGCACGGGAACGCCTCGCCGACGCGGACCGGGACCGGACCGGGGACGCCGACGGGGACACACGGGCGCTCTACGAGGCCGTCGCGGTGCTGCGCCGGGCGGTCGCGGCCCATGCCGGGCCCGGCGACCCGCCCGAGGAGGCCGAGACCGAACTGGCCGGCGCCCTGCTGCGGCTGTGGACCGCGGAGCGGGACCCCGAACTCCTCGCCGAGGCGGAGCGCACCGTCACCGGCCTGCGCACGGCACCGGCCCGGGCCGTGCTGGGCCGGGTGCTGTACGAGCGGGCGCTGGCCGCCCGCCCCCGCGCGGACCTGCTGGCCGCCGCCGACCGGGAGTTCGCGGCGGCGGCCGCCGCCTCCGCCGACCCCGGACTGCGGCGGGACTGCGCGGTGCGCAGGGCCGAGACCCTGATCCGGCTCAGCGCGCTGCGCGAGGACCCGGGAGCCCTGCGCGAGGCACGGGCCGCCCTGGAACCCCTCTCCGGCGCCGACGGCCCCGACGGCGACGGGACCGCGCACCCCGAGCTGCAACGGGCCCTCGGCCGCGTCCTGCTGGCCCTGCTGCGCCACACCCCCGACCCGGCCGAGCGCACGGCCCTGGCCGAACAGGCCGCCGCCCGCCTGACCGTGAGGGGCCTGACCGCGGACGGCGCCACCGGCCGGGAGACGCGCGCCCGGACCCGGGTCGAACTGGCCGGGGCGCTGCGCTACCTGCCCGGACGGCTCGAGGAGGCCGCCGCGGAGCTGTCCGAGGCCTTCGAGGAGGCGGGCGGCGATCCCGACCTGCGGGTGGCGGCCCTGGTCTGCCTGGCACGGGTGCACCGGGCCCGGTACGAGCGCGACGCCGACCCGGAGGCGCTCGAGGACGCGGCCCAGGCGTACGGCCGGGCCCGGCGGCTGATCCCCCGGGACGCGGAGGCCTTCGGGGAGCTGCTGCCCGAGTGGGGCGACGTCCTGCTGGAGCGGGCCCGGGCCGCCGACGGCCGGCGGTTCACCGGGACCGCCGTACGCGTGCTGCGCGAAAGCCGGGCGGCGGTACCGCAGTCCGACCCGGGGGCGGCCCACCGGCTGGTGCGGCTGGCCACCGGGCTGCGGCTGAGGCACACCTACGAAGGGGACGCGGTGGACCTGCGGGAGGCGGAGTACCTGCTGGAACTCGCCGTCCGGCAGAGCCGCAGCCCGCTGGAGCGGGCCCGGGCCTGGCGGGACCACGCGGACGTGCAGCTGGAGATCCACGGCCACACCGGGGCGGCGGACCGCCTCGACCGGGCGGCGGACTCCTACCGGCGGTCCTGGCGGGCCGCCCTCGAGGCCGACCGCGAGGAGCGCCAGGACCTCGCCGTGCAGCTGGCGGCCCGCGTACAGGAACTGCGCGGGGAGGTGCTGGAGCGCCTGGCCCGGCCCCGGGCCGCCCTGGACGCCTACCGCTCGGCGCTGGAACTGTGGTCCCGGCTCGGCCCGGACGCGGAGGGCCCGGCCGCGGGCAGGCCGGACGGGGCTTCCCAGGGGCGGCCGGAGGGGCGGCCGGAGGGGCGGCCGCAGGGGCGGTCCGCGGCGCTCGCCGCGCGGATCAGAGCCCTGGAGGCGGCCCTCTGAGCTGCTCTGCGCCCCCGGCCCGCCCGTTTCCGGGTACCGGGGGAGGGGAAAAGGCAGTGGACCATCGAACATCCGACGCAACAGGGGGACGGGCAACCCATGGTGACGAAGGATCAGGACGTGGCCGTGGTGGTCCACGCGTGCCCCGCACGGCTGCCGGACCTCTCCGGGCTGGATCTGGCCGCGCTGCGCGGGATCGACCATCCCGTGCTGGCCCAGGTGATCGAGGGAATGGTCGAGCGGGTCACGCACCCGGCGGAGATCCTCAACGCCTTCGATTCCGGCGTCGACTGACCGGGCGGGCAGCCGAGCCGCCCGAACGCCCGAACCGCCTCGAGCACCGACTGGTTGACCACTTTCCGCCGTTAGCGGAGGCCGTCCGAAGGGCAGGGATGGACCGTCCGCAGGGGGCGCCTCCCCGCGGCGTCCGGGGGCGGGGGCGGGAGGTACAGCGATGAGGCACACCCAGACGAGCGCGGCCGGACCGCCCGCGCAACCGACCCACGCGCACCCCACCGACGCGCAACCGACCGACGCGCACCCCACCGACGCGCAACCGACCGACGCGCACCCGGCCGACGCGCACCCGGCCCATGCGCAACCGGCCGACGCGCACCCGGCCCACGCGCACCGGACCCACGCGCCCTGGCCCTACACCCGGCTCGACGTGCCCGCCCTGCGCGCCGCCGGACACCGGCCCCGCCCCATACGGCAGTTCGTCCTCAAGACGCGCAGCCGCTGCAACCTCGCCTGCACCTACTGCTACGTCTACGAGATGGCCGACCAGGGCTGGCGCACCCAGCCCGCCGCCATGTCCCCCGCCACCGCAGCCCGCGCCGCCGAGCGGATCGCCCAGCACGCCGCCGCCCACGACCTGCCCCGCATCGACCTGGTCCTGCACGGAGGCGAACCGCTGCTCACCGCACCCGCCCGGCTGGCCGAACCCGTCGACGCCGTACGCGCCGCCGTGGCCGCCGCAGCCCCGCGCACCCGCGTCACCGCCACCGTCCAGACCAACGGCACCCTCCTCACCCCAGGCCGCCTCGCCGCGCTGGCCGCCGCCGGAATACGCGTCGGCGTCAGCCTCGACGGAGGGCTCCCCGCCCACAACGCCCAGCGCGTGGACCACACCGGACGCCCCGGCTTCGGCGCCGCCGCCCGCGGCCTGCGGCTCCTGGCCCGCCACCCCGACAGCTACGCCGGGGTGCTCTGCGTCATCGACCTCGCCCACGACCCCGTCGAGACGTACGAGTCCCTGCTCGCCTTCGCCCCGCCCGGCATCGGGCTGCTGCTGCCGCTCGCCAACTGGAGCTCCCCGCCACCCGGCCACCACCCGCGCGGGGCCCCGTACGCCGACTGGCTCCTCGCCGTCTTCGAACGCTGGTGGCACGACGGCCTGCGGCGCACCCGGATCCGGATCTTCGAGGAGATCATCGCCCTGCTGCTCGGTCTGCCCGCCGCCACCGAGACCCTCGGGCTCGCACCCGCCGCCACCGCCGTCATCGAAACCGACGGCTCCATCGAACAGGCCGATTCACTGAAGTCCGCCTACGAGGGCGCCGCCACGACCGGCATGACCCTGCACACCCACAGCTTCGACCAGCTCCTCGACCACCCCGGGTTCGCCGCCCGCCAGCTCGGCCGGGACGCCCTCGCCGCCGGCTGCCAGGCCTGCGAACTCGTCGAGGTGTGCGGCGGCGGGCACTACCCGCACCGCTACCGGGCCGGCGAGGGCTTCCGCCAGCCGTCCGTGTACTGCGCCGACCTCCAAGTCCTGATCCGGCACATCGCCGCATCCGTCGCGCGCGCCGCCCGCCCCCCGGCGGTCGCCTCATGACGGCCGCCCTCACCTCCTTCACCGTCTCCTCCCGCACCCTGCGGGCCCTCGCCTCCACCGAACCCTGCACCGACGGCACCCGCCTGGTGCGCGACGTACGCCGCTCCAAGCGCCTGGTCCTGCTGCGCGCCGTCCTCGACGCCGCCCCCGGCGCCCGGGCCGGGGAGACCGCCGACCACTGGGCCCTGCTGGAAGCAGCCGAACGCCACGCCCCCGACGCCGTCCGCGATGTCCTGCACTACCCCGCCACCGGAGTCTGGGCCGAAGAGACCCTGCGCCGCCTGCACGCCCCGTACGGACCCCCGCCGGACCTCGCCCACCTCGGTGCCCTCGCCGTGGCCGCCGCCCTGCGCGCCGGACTCGCCTTCACCCACACCCTGAGGCCCGTACAGGGCCGCCTGCTCCTGCCCACCCTCGGACTGCTGCGCCCCGACCGCACCGGCCCCCTCGCCCTGACCGAACGGTCCTGGGACCCCGAGGACCCGGCCACCCTGCCCCTGCACACCCTGCCCGGAGGCCGTACCGCCCTCGACGACCTCGACCCCTACCGTGCGCCCGGCCCCGCCCGGCCGGCCCCCGTCCGCCCCGCCCGCCGGCTCACCCCCAAGGGCCACAAACGCTGGGACACCCAGTGGACCGGCGCCCTCACCCTGCTCCAGCGCTACGACACCGCCCGCGCCGAGGAGACCGTCCACCTGCTGCGCTCGGTCGTGCCGCTCGCCGGCGGCTCCCGCTCCAGCGGCGCCACCCTGCCCGCGGCCGCCGGCTCCGTACTGGCCCGCGCACAGGCCCCGCCCGCCCTGGCCGCCACCCTCGTCCACGAGGTCCAGCACGGCAAGCTCACGGCCCTCGCCGACGTCCTGACCCTGCACACCGCCGACCGCACCCCCCGGTACTGGGCCCCCTGGCGCTCCGACCCGCGCCCGCTGGAAGGACTCCTGCACGGCGCCTACGCCCATCTGGCCCTGGCCGGGTACTGGCAGCGCGCCGCCCTCTACGGGGCCCGCGGTGCCTGGGCCCAGCACGCCCGCATCCGCGCCCAGGTCGCCGCCGTCCTGCCCGTCCTGCGCACCCACGAACAACTCACCTCCGCAGGGCGGGAGTTCACCGAAGCCATGGCAGCCGCCGAGCGCGCCATGGACGAGCTCCCGCCCCCCGGGGACCAGCACGCCACCGCCCGCCGGGCCGTCGACCGCGAGCGCCGCACCTGGTGCGAGGCCCATCCCGAACTCGCCCCGTTCGTACGGGCTTGAGGGGCTTCGCCAAGGCCCGTGCTGCGGTACCTTTCAAGCCCGTCCACTGCCCGGATTTCAGGGAGACGGCCGCATGACCACCGGTAGTCGGCAGGAACAGGGCACCACCGCTGGACCGCAGCGCTTCGTCATCAGCTTCGCCGGGTTCAACCGGCCCTGGGCCGTGTGGATCGCCCATCGCCTGGAGGAACACGGCCACCGCGTCGCCCTCCAGCGCTGGGACCCGCAGAACAGCCCCGGCCTGACCGAGGCCCTCGACGACCTCGCCCGCTCCGGCAGCCGGGTCCTCCTCGTCCTCAGCGAACGCTACTTCTCCGCCGGCAGCCATGCCGACATGCAGGAGGCTGCGTGGAACACCGCCCTGCGCACGGTCACCGACCGCCACCCCGACCGGTTCGCCGCGGTCTGCCTCACCGACGCCCCGCTGCCCAGCGCCGTCGCCGCACTGGAGAAGACCGACCTGTGGGGCCTGGACGCGTACGAGGCGGAGTACCGCGTGCTGCGCCGCCTGGAGCTGCCCACCGACCGCATCGGCACCGAGACCGGCCGCCGCGGACCCCGCTTCCCCAACGACCCGCCCGAGATCTGGGGCCGGGTCCCGCGCCGCAACCCCCGCTTCACCGGCCGCAACGACGTCATCGGCACCCTGCGCGCGGCGCTCACCGACGCCCCGGCCGGCGCCTCCACCGTCACCCTGCTCGGGCTCTCCGGAGTCGGCAAGACCCAGGTCGCCACCGAGTACGCCTACCGCTTCGCCTCCGAGTACGACGTCGTCTGGTGGGTGCCCGCCGAGGACCGGCCCACCCTGCGCGAACGCCTCGCCGACCTCGCCCCCGCCCTCGGCCTGCCGCGCGGCGCGGGCAGCTACGGCGAGCAGATCCGGGCCGTCCTGGAAGCGCTGCGGCGCGGTTCCCCGTACAGCCGCTGGCTGGTCGTCTTCGACGGCTGCGACAACCCCGACGACCTCACCGACCTGCTGCCCTCCGGCGCGGGCGACGTCATCATCACCTCCCGCAACCGGGAATGGGCCTCCCGGCACACCAGCCTCGTCGAAGTCCCGCTCTACGCCCGGCCCGAGTCGATCACCTTCATCCGCCGGCGCGCGCTGCGGCTCACCGCCCTCGAGGCCGACCAGCTCGCCGAGGCCCTCGAGGACTACCCGCTCGCCCTCGACCAGACCGCCGGCTGGCTCGCCGACTCCCCGCTGACCGTCGGCGACTACCTGGCGCTGCTCCAGCGCCGGCTGGACTCCCGCGAGGCCGTCACCGTCTCCGACGACTACCCGCTGCCCTTCCCCACGGCCCTGGCGATACTCCTCAACAACGTCCGCGAGAACTTCCCCGACGCCCTCGCCCTGCTGCGGCTGTTCGTGTTCTTCGCCCCCGGCCCCGTGCCGCTGCGGCTGCTGCGCGAGTTCCCCGTCGACGACGTGCCCGAACAGCTCGCCGGGCTGATCAACGACCAGATCCGGTGGAACGCCGCCCTCAACAAGCTCGTCCAGTTCTCCGTCGTCCGCCTGGAGTACTCCGACCAGCCCGAGGAGGAGGGCGGCGGCGGGCTGGAGACCGTACAGCTGCACCGCATGGTCCACGGCATCGTCCGCGAGAACCTCTCCGACGACGAGGCCGAACCGCTCGCCCGCGCCGTCCGCCAGGTCCTCGCCGCCGCCGACCCGGGCCGCCCCTCCGACTCCCGGCTGTGGCCCCGCTACGCCGAACTCATCCCGCACCTGACCACCTCCGGGGTGCTGACCAGCAGCAACCCGCGCATCCAGAACTTCCTGCTGCAGTGCCTGCGCTACCTGATCCTCGCCGGGGAGTACCGCACCTGCCTGCGGCTGTCCGAGGAGACCGACCAGGCCTGGCGGGCCATGCTCGGCGATGACCACCCCAAGGTCCGCGAGCTCAGCTACCAGTACGGCGGAGCCCTGCGCAACCTCGGCCTGTTCCGGCGGGCCGAAACCCTCACCAAGGCCGTCGCCGACCGGCTCACCGGGGAACGCGGCGAACGCGACCTGGAGACCCTGCGCGCCCGCAGCGCGTACGGGGGAGTCCTGCTCTGCATCGCCAAGTTCGAGCCCGCCCGCGAGATCTTCGAGCACTGCCTGGCCACGTACCGCGAACTGCTCGGCGAGGACGACTCCACCACCCTCGGCGCGCAGAACAACCTCGCCGCCACCTACCGGCTGCTGGGCCGCTACCAGAACGCCTACGACCTCGACCTGGACACCCTGCGCCGCCGCGAGCGGGTCCTGCGGCCCCAGCACATCTCCACCCTCTCCTCCGGCATCGCGTGCGCCATGGGACTGCGGCTGATGGGCCGGTACCGGGAGGCACAGACCCGGCAGGAGCAGGGCGTCAAACTCAACACCCAGGTGCTGGGGCTGGGCCACCCGCAGACCCTGCGCGCCGAGCACAACCTCGGTCTGTGCCTGCGCCGTTCGGGAGACATCCCCGGCGCGGGGCTGCGGCTGCGGACCGTGTGGGAGCGGGCCACCCGCGTCTTCGGCGTCGACTACCCGTGGACGCTGATGGTGGCCTCCGACTACGCCACCTACCTGCGGGAGTACGGGGACATCGGCGAGGCCCGCCGGATCTCGGAGGACGTCGTCCGCGGCTACCAGTCGCAGCTGGGCCTCGCCCACCCGTACAGCATCGGCACGGTCGGCAACCTCGGGCTGGTGCTGCGCGCCCAGGGCGAGCGCGTGGAGGCGCTCTCGCTGGCGGAACAGGCCCTGGTCGGCATGCGCGGCGCCCTCGGCGACCGCCATCCGTGGACGCTGGGCTGCGCCCTGAACGCCACCGGGCACCGCAACATCACCGGGCACCTGGAGGACGCCCTGACCCTGAGCCGGGAGACGCTGCGCGCCGCCGAGCAGGTACTGGGCCCGGACCACCCGATGACGCTGAGCGCCCAGATCGCGCTGGCGGCCGATCTCCGGTCGGTACGGGAGGACGCGGAGGCGGGCAAGTACGAGGACGCGGGCATCAAGGGCCTCACCCGCACGTTGGGCGCCCAGCACGTCCACACGATCGCCGCGAAACAACAGACCCGGCCTTACTGGGACTTCGAACCGCAGCCTTAGGGGTGGGGCGGGGTGGGGTGGCTTCGGGGAGCCTGATCCCCACCATCCCGATCAGGGAGGGTTTGGGGGTTTCCCGTCAGTCCCACTGTCTCTCCGGGGCGGGCCGCCCTGTCAAGGGTGGCCGAAGGCCATCGCGTAGCGACGCGACGTAGGAGCGCCCTTGACAGGGCGGCCCGGCGCGGAAGGACTATGGGACTGGCGGGAAACCCCCAAACCCTCTCTGATGCAGGCCAGTCGACTCCCGACCACCGCAGCCACCGCCGCACCGCCCGGGCCGCCCCCGCGGAACCCCGCCCCACGCCCGACCCCGACCAGCAAGCCCTTAGCCCCTGCCCCACCGCCGATGGGGGCGAATGCGCCGCCCCCGCGAAGCCCCGTACGCAAGCCGGAAGGCCCGGCCCCCCCCAGGGGGAGCCGGGCCTTGCGGGACTGCTGAGTTGAGCGCAGCGGTTACGCCTCGAAGACCTCGTTCAGGAGGAGCTGCTGCTCCGCCTGGTGGCGCTTGGCCGAGCCGACCGCCGGGGACGAGCCGTGCGGGCGGGAGATGCGCCGCAGGCGCTCGCCCGCCGGGACCTCCGCGCCGACCGCCAGGTCGAGGTGGTCGATCAGGTTGAGGGCGATGAAGGGCCATGCGCCCTGGTTCGCCGGCTCCTCCTGCGCCCAGATGTACTTCGCCGCGTTCGGGAACTTGGCGATCTCCGCCTGGAGTTCCGCACCGGCCAGCGGGTACAGCCGCTCGATGCGGATGATCGCCGTGTCCGTGATGCCGCGCTTCTCGCGCTCCGCCTCCAGGTCGTAGTAGACCTTGCCGGCGCAGAAGACGACCTTGCGGACCGCGTTCGGGTCCACCGTCGAATCGCCGATCACCGGGCGGAAGGAACCGCTGGTGAACTCCTCCGCCTTCGACGCCGCCGCCTTCAGACGCAGCATCGACTTCGGGGTGAAGACGATGAGCGGCTTGTGGTGCGGGTTGTGGACCTGCCAGCGCAGCAGGTGGAAGTAGTTCGAGGGCAGGGTGGGCATGGCCACCGTCATGTTGTCCTGCGCGCACATCTGGAGGAAGCGCTCGGGACGCGCGGACGAGTGGTCCGGGCCCTGGCCCTCGTAGCCGTGCGGGAGGAGGAGGGTGACGCCGCTCGTCTGGCCCCACTTCTGCTCCGCGGAGGAGATGAACTCGTCGACGACGGTCTGCGCGCCGTTGACGAAGTCACCGAACTGGGCCTCCCAGAGGACCAGCGCGTCGGGACGGGCCAGCGAGTAGCCGTACTCGAAGCCCATCGCCGCGTACTCGGAGAGCAGCGAGTCGTAGACGTTGTAGCGGGCCTGGTCGTCCGACAGGTACTGCAGCGGCGTGTAGTCCTCGCCGGTCTCCCGGTCGATGAGGACCGCGTGGCGCTGGCCGAAGGTGCCGCGGCGCGAGTCCTGGCCGGACAGCCGGACCGGGGTGCCCTCCATCAGCAGGGAGCCGAAGGCCAGGGTCTCGCCCATGCCCCAGTCGATGGTGCCCTCGTCGATCATCGCCGCGCGGCGCTGCAGCTGCGGCAGCAGACGCGGGTGCACGGTGACGTGCTCGGGGATGTTGACCTGGGACTCGGCGATCCGCTTGACGACCTCCTGCGAGACCGCGGTGTTCACGGCGACCGGGAACTGCTGCGCGACCTGCGCCGGCGGCACCGGGGCACCGGCCTGCGTGGCGGCCTCGCGGACCTCCGCGAAGACCTTCTCCAGCTGCCCCTGGAAGTCCTGGAGCGCCTGCTCGGCCTCTTCCAGCGTGATGTCGCCGCGACCGATGAGGGACTCGGTGTACAGCTTGCGCACCGAGCGCTTCTTGTCGATCAGGTCGTACATCAGCGGCTGCGTGAAGGCCGGGTTGTCGGACTCGTTGTGGCCGCGGCGGCGGTAGCAGATGAGGTCGATGACCACGTCCTTGTTGAACGCCTGGCGGAACTCGAACGCCAGACGGGCCACGCGGACCACGGCCTCCGGGTCGTCGCCGTTCACGTGGAAGATCGGCGCCTCGATCATGCGGGCCACGTCGGTCGCGTACATCGAGGAACGCGAGGACTCCGGGGCGGCGGTGAAGCCGACCTGGTTGTTGATCACGACGTGGACGGTGCCGCCGGTGCGGTAGCCGCGCAGCTGCGACATGTTCAGCGTCTCGGCGACCACGCCCTGGCCCGCGAAGGCCGCGTCACCGTGCAGGGCGACGGGCAGGACGGTGAAGTCCGTTCCGCCCTTGTTGATGATGTCCTGCTTGGCGCGGGCGACGCCCTCCAGGACCGGGTCGACCGCCTCCAGGTGGGAGGGGTTCGCGACGAGCGAGACCTTGATCTGCTCCCCGTCCAGGCCCGTGAAGGTGCCCTCGGCGCCCAGGTGGTACTTGACGTCGCCGGAGCCGTGCATGGACTTCGGGTCGAGGTTGCCCTCGAACTCGCGGAAGATCTGCGCGTACGACTTGCCGACGATGTTCGCGAGCACGTTCAGGCGGCCGCGGTGGGCCATGCCGATGACGACCTCTTCGAGGCGGGCCTCGGCGGCCGAGTCGATGACGGCGTCGAGCAGCGGGATGACGGACTCGCCGCCCTCCAGCGAGAAGCGCTTCTGGCCGACGTACTTGGTCTGCAGGAAGGTCTCGAAGGCCTCCGCCGCGTTCAGGCGGCGCAGGATGCGCAGCTGCTCCTCGCGCTCCGGCTTGGAGTGCGGGCGCTCGATGCGGTCCTGGATCCAGCGGCGCTGCTTCGGGTCCTGGATGTGCATGAACTCGACGCCGGTGGTGCGGCAGTACGAGTCGCGCAGCACGCCGAGGATGTCGCGCAGCTTCATCATCGACTTGCCGGAGAAGCCGCCGACCGCGAACTCGCGCTCCAGGTCCCACAGGGTGAGGCCGTGCTCGGTGATGTCGAGGTCGGGGTGCTTGCGCTGCTTGTACTCCAGCGGGTCGGTGTCGGCCATGACGTGGCCGCGGACCCGGTAGGAGTGGATCAGCTCGAAGACGCGTGCGGCCTTCGTGACGTCGTCGTCGTGCGAGGCGTCGATGTCGCGGTTCCAGCGGACCGGCTCGTACGGGATGCGCAGGGCCTCGAAGACGTCGTCGTAGAAGCCGCTCTCGCCGAGCAGCAGGTTCGCGACGATGCGCAGGAACTCGCCGGAGGCGGCGCCCTGGATGACCCGGTGGTCGTAGGTCGAGGTCAGGGTCATGACCTTGGAGATGCCCAGCTTGTTCAGGGTGTCCTGCGAGGTGCCCTGGAACTCGGCGGGGTAGTCCATGGAGCCGACGCCCATGATGACCGACTGTCCGGGCATCAGGCGGGGCACGGAGTGCACGGTGCCCAGGCCGCCGGGGTTGGTCAGCGAGACGGTGACGCCGGTGAAGTCGTCCATCGTCAGCTTGCCGACACGGGCGCGGCGGACGATGTCCTCGTAGGCCTGCCAGAACTCGAAGAAGTTGAGGGTCTCGGCCTTCTTGATGCCGGCGACGACGAGCTGGCGGTCGCCGTTGGGCTTCACCAGGTCGATCGCGAGGCCGAAGTTCACGTGCTCCGGCTTGACCAGGGTCGGCTTGCCGTCCTTCTCCGCGAAGGAGTAGTTCATGGCCGGCATGGCCTTGATCGCCTGCACCATCGCGTAGCCGATGAGGTGGGTGAAGGAGATCTTCCCGCCTCGAGCGCGCTTGAGGTGGTTGTTGATGACGATGCGGTTGTCGAACAGCAGCTTCACCGGGACGGCGCGGACGGACGTGGCCGTCGGGACGTCGAGGGAGGCGTTCATGTTCTTGGCCACGGCGGCAGCCGGGCCGCGGAGCGTCACCAGTTCCGGGCCCGCGGGGGCCTCGGTGGCGGGCGCGGCCTGCTTGGCTACGGGAGCGGGAGTGGCGGGCGCGGCCGGTGCGGCGGCCGGGGCCTGGGAGGTGACAGTCACAGCAGGGGCACCAGAGGGGGTGGCAGGAGCAGGGGCAGGAGCTGACACGGGCGTGGGCGCGGGGCTCGGGGCGGCAGGGGCAGCGGCGCGCGCCGCCCCCGTGGCGGCGGCGTCGACGGCCTGCGGAGCTGCGGCGACGGGGGTGGCGGCCTGTGCGGAGGCGCCATCCGTCGTCGGGGTCTTCTTCGGCTCTTCGGCCTTGACCGGAGCGGCAGTGCCCCCCGGCTTGTAGTCGGCGAAGAAGTCCCACCAGGCCCGGTCGACCGAGTTCGGGTCCTGGAGGTACTGCTGATAGATCTCGTCGACGAGCCACTCATTGGCACCGAAGCCTGAGGCAGGGGTCTTCCCGCCCTCTGCTGCTTCGGTCGTGGTGCTCGAGTTACTGGGGGACTGTGGCGACACGGCGGCAACCGCCCTCTTCCGCTTCACAAGGTATGGACAGCGGGAATAAAGGCTACGCCTCCTCGGCCGCGAGATGCAGACCGGGCGGGACATCCGTCGTGCAGGTCACATCGAACGGCGGGTTTCACTGCCTGGAATGGCGGGAAACAAGCGTGGTTCGGGTAGGGGGCACCGAGGTTGCGGCCCCCTTGGCTTCGCACCCCTGACGGACCCCGGGTACGTGTGGCCGAGATCATGTCCTTCCCACTCGAACCCTACGTCAACGTGGCGCCTGCGAGCTGCCCGGAAGCGTGACAAGGATGCGGCAGCCCCGTGACGATTCGGCCACGCCGATGTGCCCTCCGTGCAGTTCCACGGCCCAGCGGGCGATCGCCAGGCCCAGCCCGGTGCCGCCGTCGCCGGCCCGGGCGCTGCCCCGGTTGAACCGCTCGAAAACGCGGTGGCGCTCCGCCTCGGGGATGCCGGGGCCTTCGTCCCGTACCTCGATGGCCAGGGAGCCTGGCGCGTCGCCGGCCCGGGCGCGGACGGTGACCCGGCCGTGCGGGGGGCTGTGCTTGACCGCGTTGTCGATCAGGTTGGCGACGACCTGGTGCAGCCGCTCGGCGTCCGCGTACGCCGTCAGCTCGGGCGGGAAGACGTCCAGGTGCAGGTGCACGTCGTTGCGGGTGTGCCCGCCCGAACCGGAGAGCAGGCCCGGCCGGCCGGCGGCCGCCAGCCCCGATTCCTTCAGCACGCCCGACAGGTACGGCCACACCTCGAAGCGGCGGGCCTTCAGCGGGACCACCCCGTTGTCCACCCGGGACAGGTCCAGCAGGGTCTCCACGAGGCGGCCGAGGCGCTCGGTCTGCTTGAGCATCGTGCGCATGGTCTCCGGGTCGGCGGCCGAGACCCCGTCCACCACGTTCTCCAGGACCGCCCGCAGTGCGGAGATGGGCGTGCGCAGCTCGTGGGAGACGTTGGCGACGAGCTCCTTGCGGTGGCGGTCCACCGCCTCCAGGTCGTCCGCCATCACGTTGATCGTCGAGGCCAGGTCGCCCAGTTCGTCGCGGCGCCCCGCCCCGCGCACCCGGCGCGTGTAGTCGCCCTGGGATATCGCCCGGGCCACCCGCGTCATGTCGTCCAGCGGCGCCGTCAGGCTGTGGGCCACGAACTGGGTGATCAGCATCGAGGCGATCACCGAGAAGACCGTGATGAACCGCAGCTCGGTGTCCGTGCGCAGGGCCACCAGCAGCAGGCCCGTCGTGATGAAGACCGAGACCACCACGAGGGTGCCCAGCTTGGTCTTGATCGAGAAGGGCGAGAAGGGCCGCAGCCCCGGTCCGGGGTGCCGGCCGCTCATGCCTGTGCCGGGGTCTCCAGGGCGTACCCGACGCCGTGGACGGTACGGATCCGCTCCGCGCCGATCTTGCGCCGCAGGGCCTTGATGTGGCTGTCGACCGTACGGGTCCCGGAGGCGTCGGCCCAGTCCCACACCTCGGCCAGCAGCTGCTCCCGGGACAGCACCGCCCGGGGGGTCCCGGCCAGGCACACCAGCAGGTCGAACTCGGTCGGCGTCAGGTGCACGTCCTCCGTCTGCACGCGGACCCGGCGCTGCGCGTGGTCGATCTCCAGGTCGCCCAGGCGCAGGGTGGCCCCGCGCGGGGTGTGCGCGGCCAGTGTGGCCCGTTCCACACGCCGCAGCAGTACGTGGACCCGCGCTGCCAGCTCGCGGATGGAGAACGGCTTGGTCATGTAGTCGTCCGCGCCGACCCCGAGGCCGACCAGCAGGTCGGTCTCGTCGTCGCGGGCGGTGAGCATCAGCACCGGGACCGGCCGCTGGGCCTGGACCCGGCGGCAGACCTCCAGTCCGTCGAAGCCCGGCAGCATCACGTCCAGGACCAGCAGCTCGGGCAGCCAGCTCTCGGCCGCGGCGACGGCGGCGGGGCCGTCCGCGGCCGTCTGGACCTGGAAGCCCTCGGCCCGCAGGCGGGCTGCGATGGCCTCGGCGATGGTGTGGTCGTCCTCGACGACGAGTACGCGCCGCTGTGCGCCGGGGGTCGCCGAGGCGCCGTTGTGGGTGTGCGTCTGTTCCATGTCCCGGTCCGCCCCTGAAGATCTGCGTGGTGGGGTGCAGCGTAGAGGAGGCACCGGCCTGCGGCTATGCGGGGTTCGGACAGGGCATTTGTGCTGATGGTCCGGGTTGGGGGAGGGATGTACCGGCCTACAGGGACAGCCCGTGGCCGTGCGCGAACACCGGGTCCCCGGTGTCGTTCGGGACGTCCGGGCGCGAGGCTTCGACGGCCTCCATCGAGCGCGGCAGCTCGAACGGAAGGCGGCCTTCCGGGGTGGCGAGGCCGAAGGCGACGTCCAGCAGGGCGGCGTCGGAGGCGCCGTAGTCGGCGATCAGCGCGGCCGCGCGCGCCGCGATCTCCGGGATGACGGCCGCCCGTTCCAGGTTGATGCAGACCAGGGTCGGCACCTGGTCGAGCAGGGCCAGGACCGCGGCGAGCTCGGGTTCGGGGAAGGCCAGCGAGCCGGAGTGGAAGAAGGACTCGAAGGTGTTCTCCCGGGGCTCGTACGGGGTCCGCAGGCGCAGTACGGCCAGGTCGGCGGCGGCCGGGTCGGCCACGACCTCGCCGTACTCGGCGGCGACGGCCTCGTCCACGGTGCGCACGTAGAGCTTCGGCCGGGGCTCCGACTTCGCGGAGAGCGGAATAATCTGCTCCGTATTTGTCAGTACCGTGAGCGACCGACGCTGCGCCGCGGCGCCCAGGGCGGCGAAATCGGCCCGGCCCACCGTCGCGGCCGCCGCGTCCGGGTCCACGTACGGGTTCTCGAACAGCCCGAGCCGGAACTTCTCGCGCAGCAGCCGCCGTACCGACGCGTCGATGCGGGACTCCGCGACCCGGCCGCGGCGGACCAGCTCCACGACCACCTCGGGGCACTGCTCGCCGCCGAACTGGTCGCAGCCGGCGTCCAGGACGCGCGCCGCGCGCTCGGCCACGCCGAGGTGCTCCAGGCCCCAGGCGCGCGCCGGGTGCGTCTGTCCGAAGATCTCCGCGTCGGTGAGCAGCCCCCAGTCGGTGCAGACGATCCCCTCGAAGCCGAGCTCCTCGCGCAGCAGGCCGGTGACCACGCCCTTGTTGAAGCCGAAGCCGACCTCTTCCCAGTCGGTGCCCATCGGTTGGCCGTAGTACGGCATCATCTGCGCGCATCCGGCGGCGATCGCCGCCTTGAAGGGCTCCAGGTGGTGCTCGCGCATCCCGCCCGGATAGACCTGCTCCTTGCCGTGCGCGAAGTGCGGGTCCTCGCCGTCCTTCTGCGGGCCGCCTCCCGGGAAGTGCTTGACCATGGCGGACACCGAGGAGGGGCCGAGCTCCGGGCCCTGCAGGCCGCGTACGTACGCCCGCACGAGCGCGGCGGTCAGTGCGGCGTCGGAGCCGAAGGTGCCGGACTGGCGGGCCCAGCGCGGTTCGCTGGCCAGGTCGATCTGCGGGTGCAGGGCGACGCGGAAGCCGACGGCCAGGTACTCGCGGCGCACGGTGTCGGCGAACCGGAAGACCAGCTCCGGATCGCCGATGGCGGCCAGCCCCAGGGCCTCGGGCCAGGCGGAGAAGGCGCCGGAGCCGAAGGAGGCGCCGATGTTGTCGGTGAAGGCGTGGCGCGGGTCGGTCGAGAGGGTGACCGGGATGCCGAGGCGGGTGGCGGCGGCCATCTCCTGGACGGTGTTCTGCCACTGGGCCATCTCGCGGGCGCCGTACGTGCCGAGCAGGTTGAAGTGGGTGAGGAGCCGGTCGCCGATCAGCTCGGGCGTGGTGAACGGGAGCATCGAGCCGTCGGTCTCGGTGACCGGGGTGCCGTCCGCGTTCATCATCAGCATGGAGTGGAAGAGCTGGCCGGCCTTCTCCTCCAGCGTCATCCGGGACAGCAGGTCCTCGACGCGCCGGTCCACGGGGAGCGAGGCGTCTTGGTAGGCGGGGGTCGCGTTCATCGGAAGGCTCCTGGGGCCGCGCGGTCTGCCGGGCGCCCCACCCAAGCATGAAAACCATGCACCCACTAGGTTTTCGAAAGTGACCTGGGTCACTCCTCGCGGATGGCCGAAAACAACCACCGCTTAGGGTGGTCGGCATGGCACAGGACAAGGGGCGGACGGCCTCCAAGGCTCCGAAAGCCCCGAAGGCCCAGAAGGCCACGGCCCGGGGGACCTACGCGGTGGGGGACGCCCGCCGGCAGAAGATCCTCGACACGGCGGTGGAGCACTTCGCGCAGTGGGGCTTCCACGCCTCCTCCCTGGCCCGGATCGCGGCCGGCTGCGGGATCACCCAGGGCGGGCTGCTGCACCACTTCCGCAGCAAGGAGGACCTCTTGCTGTCCGTGCTGGCGCAGAGCGAGCGACACGACATCGAGCGGCTGTTCAGCGAGCCGGCCGACTCGGTCGCCGCGCACTTCACCACCGTCGTCGCCCTCGCCGCCGACAACGCGCGGCGGCCCGGCCTCGTCCGAATGTTCCACACCCTGGTCGGCGAGTCCGGCAACCCGGGACACCCCGCCCACGCCTACTTCCGGGAGCGCTACGCCCGCGTGCTCGGCCACACCGTCGACATGCTGGAGGCCGGCATCGCGCGCGGCGAGCTGCGTCCCGGCACTGATTGCGAGGCCGTCGGCCGCGAGATGCTCGCGGTGATGGACGGCCTGCAGATCCAGTGGGTGCTGAACCCCGCGAGCGTGGACATGCCGGGCCGGCTGCACGCGTTCCTGGACCGTCAGCTGCGGGGGATCACGGTCGCGGGGACGGGCCTGCCGGGGCTGGGGCCTGCGGGGCCTGCCGGGGCTGCGGGTGTTGCGTCGGTGCCCGCCGGGCCTTAGCCGGCCTCGAACGGGGGCAGCGCGTCCAGCACCTTCCGCAGGGCCGGGGCCAGGGCCTCCTGCTCGGCCGCCACCTCGTATCCGCCGTGCACGAAGGCGTAGACGAACCCGTCGTAGACCTTGGTGCTGCCCGTCGCGATCCTCGGCAGATGCGCGAAGTCCGCCTCGCGCAGGGCCGTGCGCAAGCCGGCGAGCCGGGCTTCCGACAGCTTTCCGCTGCCCTCGGGCTTCGCCTTGCGGTCCAGGCGGGTCCACGAGCCGTCGCCCTTGACGATGAGGGTGTGGACCCGGCCGGCGTAGCCGCCGCTGCGGCTGACCCGGACCAGGGTCTCGGTCGCGGCAGGGGAATGGGCGGGAGTCGGAGCCGCCGTCGTCGGAGCGGGCGTGGACGCGGGCGCGGGCGTGGGGCTCGTCGTGGCCCCAGTGGCCCCAGTGGCCGCCGCCGTTTCCGACGGGGCCGGTGTTCCGGTCGCCGGCGGCCGGCCGTCCGCGCCATCGGAACCGGACTGTCCGCATCCGACGAGGACCGCGCCCAGTACCGCCGCCGCCCCCGCCGTCACCGCCACCACCCGGAACGCTCGCACACCCACCTCCGCAGGTACTCCGACCGAACCCCGAGTATGGAGTCCCCGCACCCGTTACGACAGCACCCGGAGGCAGCCATCCGCCGCATCGCCCCCTGGCGCGTGCTCCCGCCCCTGCTCGCCGTCCTCCTCGGCCTGTGGGGTCTGGAGCGCGGCGGCAGCATGTGGCGCGACGAATCCGTCACCTGGCAGGTGGCCCACCGGCCACTCGGCGGGCTCTGGGAGCTGCTCGGCCAGGTCGACGCCGTGCACGGCCTGTACTACCTGCTCATGCACGGGGTGTTCCTGGCCTGGGACGGCGGCCTGTGGGCCCTGCGCCTGCCCTCCGTCGCCGCCACCGCTCTCGCGGCCGCCGGGGTGGCCGCCATCGCCCGCCGGCTCGCGGGGGAGCGGGCCGCGCTGCTCTCCGGGCTCGCGTACGCCGTACTCCCGCCCGTGCAGACGTACGCGCAGGAGGGCCGCTCGTACGCCCTCGTCGCCGCGGCGGTGGTGTGGGCGACGTACCTGATGCTGCGCGAGCGGTGGGGGGCGTACGCGGTGGTGCTGCTGCTCGGCTGCTGGCTGCACGAGTTCGCGGCCCTGGCCCTGCTCGCGCACGCCTTCACCGCCTGGCGTTCGCGCGGCTGGCGCCTCGCCGCCGGGGCCGTCGTGGCCCTGCTGCTGCCCCTCGCCCTGATCAGCGCCCGGCAGGCCGAGCAGCAGCTCGGCTGGCTCGGGCGGCCCTCCTGGCAGGACTGGGTGGCGTACGGGGTGCTCACGGCCGCCGTACTGCTGCTCGCGCGGGGCGCCGCCGCGCGGGACGCGAACGGCCTCGTCCGCGTCGCCCTGCCCCTCGCCCTGCTGCCGCCCGGGCTGCTGATGACGCTCTCGCTGGTCCACCCCTGGTACGTCGACCGGTACGTGCTCTACTCGCTGGCCGGACTCGCCCTGCTGACGGGAGCCGCGCTGTCCGCGGCGCGCGGCTGGTGGCCGTGGCTGCTGGTCGCGGCCCTGCTCGTGCCCTTCGGCTGCTGGTCGGTGTGGCTGCGTACGCCCGAGAGCCGCAAGGACGACGTGCTCGCGGTGGCCGCCGCCGTCCGGGAGCTGGCCCGGCCCGGGGACGCCGTGCTCTTCATGCCGTCGCGGCGGCGCGAATGGCTGCTGTCCTCGCCGGACGTCTACGACGGGCTGCGCGACGTGGCCCTGGACCGCTCCCCGGCGGCCTCGCACACCCTCCAGGGCACCGAGCGGCCCCCCGCGGAGATCAGCGCGGCGCTCACCGGGTCCCCCCGGGTCATCGCCCTGCTGGACCCGGCCGGGCAGCCGCTGGACCCGTACCCGCGGGAGGCGGTGAAACGGCAGACCCTGGCCGCCCGGTTCGACCTGTGCTCGATCACGGCCATACGCGGCGCCCGCGTCGCGCTCTACGCCCGCCCCGGCGGCTGCCCGGCAGGATGAGCGCCGAGCGCCGTGAGTGCCCCACCGACATCCGACATCCGACCTCCAGGAGCCGCTGATGACCGCCCACTCCCTCGAACCGTCCGAACCGCTGGTCGGGACCGACTGGCTGGCCGACCGGCTCGGCGCGCCCGGGTCGAGCGGCCTCGTCGTCTTCGACGCCTCCGTCGGCTCCCACCGCGGCGCCGGCCGGCGCATCCCCGGAGCCCGCCCCTTCGACCTCGACGGCGACCTGTCCGACCACGACGCCCCCGCCCCGCACACCATGCCGTCGGCCGCACGGTTCGGCGAGGCGATACGGGACCTCGGCGTGGACGACACCGACACCGTGGTCGTGTACGACGGCGCCGGCATCTACTCCAGCGCCCGCGCCTGGTGGATGCTGCGCGCCATGGGCTTCGACCGGGTCGCCGTCCTCGACGGGGGACTGCCCGCGTGGAGCGCCGCCGGCCTGCCCGTGGAGGCCACCGGCCCCGCCTACGACGGCCCGCGCGGCTCCTTCACCGCCCGCCCGCGCCCCGGGCTGCTGGTCGACGCCGCGGCCGTCGCCGCGGCCCTGGCCGATCCGGCCGCCGCCGTCCTCGACGCCCGCACCCGCGAGCGCTTCGCCGGCACCGCCCCGGAACCCCGCCCCGGCCTGCGCGGCGGACACATGCCGGGCGCGCTCAACCTGCCCTTCGCCGAACTCCAGCAGTCCGACGGCCGGATGCGCCCCGCCGGGGAACTGCGCGAGGCCTTCCGGGCGCTGGCGGGCGTCCGGGAACGGCTCTGCTTCAGCTGCGGCTCCGGCGTCACCGCCTGTGTCCTCGCGCTCGGCGCCGACCTCGCCGGCTACCGGCAGACGGCCGTGTACGACGGCTCCTGGAGCGAGTGGGGCCTGCCCTCGGACGAGCGCCCGGTGGCCACGGGCCCGGCCTGACCGGCACGACGCTCCGGGCCGTTCGCCCCCGGACCGTTCGCCCCGGGCGAACGGCAGTTGGGGAACATTGGGCGGCGCAGATGCATTGAGTCGGCATAGCTCAACTTCACTGCCGGAGGGTTGATCATGGCTTCGACGCCCGTAACGCTCACTCTGCCCGTGCTGCCGCTCGACGACGAGGTCGTGCTGCCCGGAATGGTGGTTCCGCTGGACCTGTCCGACGCCGAGGCGCGCGGGGCCGTGGAGGCGGCCCAGGCGGCGGCGGGCAGCGGAGGAAAGCCCCGGGTGCTGCTCGTGCCCCGCATCGACGGCAAGTACGCCGGGACCGGAGTGCTCGGGACGGTCGAGCAGGTGGGCCGGCTCTCCGACGGGGACCCCGGGGCGCTCATCCGCGGCCGCGGCCGCGTCCGCATCGGTGCCGGGACCACCGGCCCCGGCGCGGCGCTGTGGGTCGAGGGCGAGACCGTCGACGAGCACGTGCCGGACCCGCTGCCCGGCGCGGTCACCGAGCTCGTCAAGGAGTACAAGGCGCTCGCCACCAGCTGGCTCAAGAAGCGCGGGGCCTGGCAGGTCGTCGACCGGGTCCAGCAGATCGAAGGGGTGTCGGCCCTCGCCGACAATTCCGGGTACTCGCCGTTCCTGACCGTCGAGCAGAAGGTCGAACTGCTCGAGACCGCCGATCCCGTCGCCCGCCTCAGGCTGGCGGTCAAGGCGCTCAGCGACCACCTCGCCGAACAGGACGTCGCCGAATCCATCGCCAAGGACGTCCAGGACGGCGTCGACAAGCAGCAGCGCGAGTTCCTGCTGCGCCGCCAGCTGGAAGCCGTCCGCAAGGAGCTGCGCGAGCTGGGCGGCGAGAAGGAGGGCGAGGAGTCCGACGACTACCGTGCCCGCGTCGAGGCCGCCGACCTGCCCGAGAAGGTCCGCGAGGCCGCCCTCAAGGAGGTCGACAAGCTGGAGCGGGCCAGCGACCAGAGCCCCGAGGGCTCCTGGATCCGCACCTGGCTGGACACCGTGCTCGAACTCCCCTGGAACGAGCGCACCGAGGACCAGTACGACATCCGGGGCGCACGGGCCGTCCTCGACGCCGAACACGCCGGGCTCGGCGACGTCAAGGACCGCATCACCGAGTACCTCGCCGTCAGGAAGCGGCGCACCGAGCGCGGCCTCGGCGTCATCGGCGGCCGCCGCGGCGGGGCCGTCCTCGCGCTCGTCGGGCCGCCCGGCGTGGGCAAGACCTCGCTCGGCGAGTCCGTGGCCCACGCCATGGGCCGCAAGTTCGTCCGGGTCGCGCTCGGCGGCGTACGCGACGAGGCCGAGGTGCGCGGCCACCGCCGGACCTACGTCGGCGCCCTTCCGGGCCGGATCGTCCGCGCCATCAAGGAGGCCGGGTCGATGAACCCGGTCGTGCTCCTCGACGAGATCGACAAGGTCGGCTCCGACTTCCGCGGCGACCCGGCCGCAGCCCTGCTGGAAGTCCTGGACCCGGCGCAGAACCACACCTTCCGTGACCACTACCTCGAGGTGGAGCTCGACCTCAGCGACGTGGTGTTCCTGGCGACGGCCAACGTCCTCGAAGCCATCCCGGAGGCCCTCGCCGACCGCATGGAGCTGGTGCGCCTCGACGGGTACACCGAGGACGAGAAGGTCGTCATCGCCCGCGACCACCTGCTGCCGCGCCAGCTGGAGCGCGCCGGCCTGGGCGCCGACGAGGTGGTCCTGGAGGAGGCGGCACTGCGCAAGCTCGCCGGCGAGTACACCCGCGAGGCGGGCGTGCGCACCCTGGAGCGGTCGCTGGCCCGGCTCCTGCGGAAGGTGGCCTCGCAGCACGAACTGGGCGAGCGCGAACTGCCCTTCAGCATCGGCGCCGACGATCTGCGCGGGCTCATCGGACGACCCCACCACGTACCGGAGTCCGCCCAGGACCCGGCGGAGCGGCGCACCGCCGTCCCCGGCGTGGCCACAGGCCTCGCGGTGACCGGCGCGGGCGGCGACGTCCTCTTCGTGGAGGCCTCGCTGGCCGATCCGGAGACGGGCGCGGCCGGCCTGACCCTCACCGGCCAGCTCGGCGACGTCATGAAGGAGTCGGCGCAGATCGCGCTCAGCTTCCTGCGCTCGCACGGCGCCGAACTGGAGCTGCCGGTCGCCGACCTGAAGGACCGGGGCGTGCACATCCACTTCCCGGCGGGCGCGGTGCCCAAGGACGGCCCGAGCGCGGGCATCACCATGACCACGGCCCTCGCCTCGCTGCTCTCCGGACGCCAGGTGCGCACGGACGTGGCCATGACCGGTGAGGTATCGCTGACCGGGCGCGTCCTGCCGATCGGCGGGGTCAAGCAGAAGCTGCTGGCCGCCCACCGTGCGGGCCTGACCACCGTCATCATCCCCAAGCGCAACGAGGCCGACCTGGACGACGTCCCGGACGAGGTTCTGGAGGGGCTGGAGGTGCACCCGGTGACGGACGTGCGCCAGGTGCTGGAGCTCGCCCTGTCCCAGGCGCAGGCGCCGTCCCAGGGGCAGCCTCGGGAGGAGGTCCCGGTCACCGCCGCGGCCTGAGCCCTACGGGGCGTCCTCGCCCGCGTTCAGCTGGTTGAGCAGCCGGGCCAGCTCCGCCACCTCACCGCGGTCCCAGTCGGCGAGTTTGCGCATGTACTGCTCGCGCCGGGCGTTCCGTACGCGCAGGAACCGCTCGCGGCCCTCCTCGGTGAGGCCGACCAGGAAGGCCCGGCCGTCGGCGGGGTCCGGCTCGCGGGCGATCAGGCCCAGCACCTCCAGGGCGCGGAGCTGGCGGCTCATGGTGGCCTTGCCGACGCCGAAGTACGCCGCCAGCTCGGTGGCCCGCTGCCGGCCGGCCCCCTCCAGGCGGACCAGGAGCCCGTACGCGGCGGGCTCCAGCTCGGGGTGCAGGGCGCGCGCCATCTCGCCGGAGGAGGCGCGGGCCCGCCGGAGGAAGACGGACAGCTCCCGCTCCAGGGCAAGGAACTCCTGGTCTTCGCTCCCGTACACGTCCGGCTCCTTCGGTGGTGGATGAGCCGCCAGTATTTCGCAGCGGGCCCGCCGGAGGCCCGGGACCCCGCCGTCGCGGGGTCCCGGCCACGGCCCAGGGCCGCCTCGGGCACGCGTTCCCGGCCACGGCGCTAGAGCTCCGCGTAGACCGCCGAGGCGTCGTCGTGCCGCTTGTGCCGGCCGGCCGGGGGGCGCGCCGGGTCGGACTCGAGGGCGCGCACCCGGCCGATCAGGCCCTCCGCGCCCTCCTTCCGCAGCACCGCCAGGCACTCGGCCCAGTCGCCCTCCCGGAACGTGTCCGTCCACCGGCTCGCCCCGTCCGTGAGCGCGGCCACCGCCCGGACCTGGCCGCGCGGGGTGCGCCCCGTCACGGCCCGGGCCGCCACCGCCGGATCCGCGGCCGCCGTGAAGAAGCCGCCCTCGGCGTTCCGCAGCGCGTCCGTGGCCTCCACCGACCGCAGCACCTCCCGGGGCACCCGGTCCAGCCGGTCGTCGCGCACCGCCGTCACCTCGCCCCCGGCCTCCTGGAGGAGCAGCACCGAGTCGGAGAGGACCAGGTGCTCCACGTACGCCTCGTCCCAGCGGACGAGGACCACCGTCGCCTGCGGGGTGCGGACGTGAGAAAGGTCACAGGTGTCCCGGTGTGCCTCGGCCGTCGCGCGGACGGCCTCCGCGAGGATCCGGTCCAGCGGCATGTCCCGCCGCGATCCGGACAGTTCGGTCAATCGGCCGCCGAGCCGGGCCGAGAACCACGGCACCCCGTGCACGCAGCCGTCCTCGCCGCGCGGCGGGGTGACCCCGTCCAGGGCGACCAGTACACCGCCGCCCGAAGCGGGGATCGCGGCCGACACCCAGTCTTCATTGGGGCGTTCCGGGCTGCCGGGAGCGGAGGCGAGGTCGATGCGCATGCGGGCATTCTGCCGGGCGCGGCAGCACGGAGCGCGGGAGGTCCGTACCAATGGGCGCGGGGCTCGGACGGCTCCGCGCAGGGCGCCGTCGGACCGGGCGCGGCAGGGCGACCCGGAATGTGGGCGGGCATACTGCCAAAGCCCGCATCGATCTTTCAACCGCCTGTCCACGGACGGCCTCTGACGCCGGATGTCCGAGTTGGTCGCCAACTCATCCGTGATGTTCACTCCTTCGAGTGGCCAGGTGGGCGATGTGCGGCTCTCTTCCCATCACACTGCAAAGGTCTGAGGCGGTACGAGGGGGCAGGAGGCGTTTACTTGTTGACCGGCCGTTACCTCGGCCACACGAGTAGACGAGCCAGAGCACACGTACAGGATTGCGAGCACCGGTGCAGAAGAAGCGGTCTCGGAAGAACGGCACCGCCACCGACGGCCCGGCCCCCGCAGGACGCCGCGTCCGCGTGCGCCGCAGGCTGGTCGTAGGCGTGGCCGTCGCCGGCCTCACCGTCCTCGCGGCCGGCGCCCCCGCCGTCGTCTCCGCGACGAGGGAACTCAACGACTCCCAGCGCCTGGTCACCCTCGCGGAACGGACCCGGCACACCCTCACCCTCGCCCACCTCCTCGGCGACGAACGCGACGCCGTCGTCGAGTACGCCGCCAAGGGACGCCCCGGCGCGGCCAAGGGGCCCGTCCAGGAACGCGCCGCCCGCACCGACCGGCAGATCGCCGAGATCCAGGCCGAGGCCGACGAGGCCACCGCCCGCGCCCTCGCCCGCGTCCAGGCCGTCCGCACCGAAGCCGTCGACGGCAAGGGCAGCGCCCTCGCCGCCCACCAGGCCTACGCCGGAGTCCTCGCGGAACTCCTCGCCCCCGGCGACCGGCTCGCCGAGCTGACGCCGCCGCGCGCCACGGCAGCCCTCGCCACCACCCGCCCGATGGCCCCCCTCGGCCAGGCCGTCGAACAGGCCTCGGCCACCCGCGGACTGCTGCTCGCCGCGCTGGCCGTCCCCCGCGGCGAGCAGCTTCCGAACTCGGCCGTGGTGGACGAACTCACCACCGCCGCCCAGCGCTCCCGGGTACGGGAACAGGCGGCCCTCGACGACTTCGCGCGGGCCGCACGGCCCGACGTGCGCCAGACCCTCGCCGCCACCGTCACCGGACCCGAGGTCAAGGCCGCCGACGACTACCTCAAGCGGCTCACCGACCGGCCCACGCTCACCTCCGCCGACCGCAAGACCGACGGCGCGGCCGTGGGCTCCGCGCTCACCGCCCGCATCGACCGCATGCGGTCCGTCGAATCCACCCTCGCCGGCCAGCGCGCCTCCGCGCTCGCCACCCTGCGCGACGACGACGTGACCCGGCTGGAGATGGTGATCGCCCTGCTGGGCGTGCTGTTCCTGGTCACCGTGGGCGTCTCCACCGCCGTGGCCCGCTCGCTGACCCGGCCGCTGTCCGTGCTGCGCCGCGGCGCGGCGCGGCTGGCGACGCCGGAGGGCTCCGTGGAGCCGGTCCGGTTCACGGGACGCAACGACGAGTTCGCCGAGGTTGTCCGCCACCTGAACGCCGTCCGGGACCAGACCGTCTCCCTGCACACCCGGATCGCCGGGCTCGACGCCGACCGCCGGCGGATCCTCGGCCGCAGCGAGGCGCTGGCCGCCGGGCGCGACGTGCTGGAGGAGGAGCTGACGAAGCTGCGGGCCGGGCTGGAAGAGCACCGCCGCATCATGTCGACGACCTCCGTCTCGCTGTCGCTGCGGACTCTCGGCCTGGTGGAGCGCCAGCTCGCCGTCATCGAGGAGCTGGAGTCCAAGGAGCAGGACCCGGACCGGCTCGCGACCCTGTTCAAGCTGGACCACCTGGCGACCGTGATGCGCCGCCACAACGAGAACCTGCTGGTCCTCGCCGGCCAGGAGCACGGCCACGGCCAGGGCCTGCCGGTGCCGCTGGTCGACGTCATGCGGGCGGCGGTGAGCGAGATCGAGCGCTACGAGCGCGTCGAACTGGCGGCACTGCCCTCCTGCACCCAGGTCGCGGGGCACGCGGCCGACGACATTTCGCACGTGCTGGCCGAGCTGCTGGAGAACGCCACGACGTTCTCGCCGCCGGACGCCAAGGTCAAGGTGTCCGGATGGCTGCTGGACTCCGGCGACGTGGTGCTCTCCGTCATCGACGAGGGCATCGGCGTCACCGAGGACCGGCTCGAAGCCCTCAACTCCCGGCTGTCCACGCCCGAGGCCTACGACGAGGAGCCCGAGGCGGAACACGGCCTGGGCCTCGGCCTGTACGTGGCCGGGCGCCTCGCGGCGCGGCACGGGGTCACCGCGGAGCTGCGCGCCCCGCGGCACGGCGGCACCGAGGCGCTCGTGGTCGTCCCGGCCGCGCTGCTCCCCGCCGCCCCGCCGGCCTCGCCCGTCCACAGCCTGTCCACGCCGGGCGCGCCCGCGCTGCGCCTGCCGGGCGTGATCGCGGAGGCGAACGAGAACACCCTGCCGAGCCGGCTGCGCGGGGGCGCGCCGGTGGCGCCGGAGGTCCCGGGGGGCGAGGCTGCGGTGGAGGCTGAGGCTCCCGTGGCGGCCGTGCCGGAGACGGCTCCGGCCGATGGGCTGGGCGAGGCAGTGGCCGACGGACCGGCCGATGGGCTGGGCGACGCCCTGGCCGACGGTCCGGTGGCGGGGCCGGCGGATGCGCCGGTGGCGGCCCCCGCGGCGGAGGTCCCGGGTGAGCCCGGTCCCGAGGAGCAGTTGCTCGCGCGGGTCGTCCCCGACGCGGAGGGGGCGGGCTTCGCGGCGGCGGACCCCGGGTCGGAGGTGCCGGCCGACGCGCCCGCTGCCGCGCCCGGTGCCGACGTACGGGAAACCGCGCCCGAGCCGGATCCGCACCGGCACGCCACTCCCGAGGACAACTGGCTGCCCCGGCAGGGCAGCCACCCCGCCGATCCGGCCGACACCGTGGCCGACACCCCGGCAGACACCCCGGCCGAGGCCGTCACCGACAAGGGCCTGCCCAAGCGGAACCCCAAGTTCGTCGCCACCGCCCGCGCGGAAGACGTACGGCCCGAGCCGCCGCGCAAGGTCGACGCCGACGAACTGCGGCGCCGCCTCGGCGGGTTCTACCAGGGCGCCCAGGACGGGCGGCGCGTGGCCGCCGCCGAGCTCCAGCAGGACCGGCAGGACCGGCAGGACCGGCAGGACCGGCAGGACCGGCATCACGGGCAGACCGACCGGGGGGACACCGCACAGGAGGCACGCACATGACCGCGCCCAGTACGTACGGACTGAGCACCCAGGCCCGCAACCTGCAGTGGCTGCTGACCGACCTGGTCGAGGAGGTACCCGGCGTCAATTCCGTCGCCGTCGTCTCCTCGGACGGGCTCCTGCTCCTGTCCTCGGACCCGGGTGCAGCCGCGGAATCCCCCCAGGAGCCCCGCCCCAAGGGCCCGCGGGGCGCCTCCGCCGACCTGGCCACCATCGTCTCCGGCCTCGGCAGCCTCACCACCGGCGCGGCCGCCCTCATGGACGGCGGCCCGGTCAAACAGACCATGGTGGCCATGGAGCACGGCTCCGTCTTCGTCATGGCGATCAGCGACGGTTCCCTGCTGGGCGTGCACGCCGCCCCCGACTGCGACATGGGCGTCGTCGCCTACCACATGGCCCTGTTCGTCGGCCGCGCCGGCCACGTCCTGACCCCCGAAGTCCGCAGTGAACTGCGCCAGTCGATGGAGAAAACCCCGTGAGGAGTCCGGCCACCGACCGGCTGCCGATACGCGGCGCCGACCGCCGCCCCGCCCGCGTCCGCCCGTACTCCCTCACGGGCGGCCGGACCCGCTTCACGCAGGTCCTGCTGGTGGAGACCTTCGTCGCCACCCTGGACGCCGGTCCGGCCAAGGCGCCCGACCGCATGCCGGAGATGCCCGCCATCGTCGAGGTCTGCCGCCGCATGCGCACGATCGCCGAGATCGCCGCGCTGCTGAAGCTGCCGCTCGGCGTGGTCCGCGTCCTCGTCAGCGACCTCGCCGACCAGGGACGGATCCGCGTCTACGGCACGGGTCACGGCACCGGCCGTCCCGAGCGCGCGCTGCTGGAAAGGGTGCTCAGTGGTCTTCGCCGTCTCTGACCAGCACCAGCCGGTGTCGCCGGCCGCGGACGACGAGCCCGTCCAGCCCTGGCAGTACGACCGCTCCCGCGCACCCGTCGCCGTCAAGGTGCTGGTCGCGGGCGGCTTCGGCGTCGGCAAGACGACCTTCGTCTCGTCGGTCTCCGAGATCGCGCCGCTGCGCACCGAGGCGGTCATGACCCAGGCCAGCGCCCCGACCGACGATCTGACCGGTACCCCGGACAAGAACACCACCACCGTCGCGATGGACTTCGGCCGCGTCACCCTCGACGACGACCTGGTCCTGTACGTGTACGGGACCCCGGGCCAGGAGCGGTTCTGGTTCATGTGGGACGACCTGGTGCGCGGCGCCGTCGGCGGCATCGTCCTGGCTGACACGCGCCGGCTGCGGGACTGCTTCCCCGCCCTCGACTACTTCGAGAGCTGCGGCCTGCCGTACGCCGTCGCCGTCAACCACTTCGAGGGTTCGGAGTCGTACGAGCCGGAGGACGTGCGGGAGGCGCTGACCATCCCGCCGGACGTCCCCGTCGTGATCATGGACGCGCGGAGTCGCGCGACGGTCGTCGAGTCGCTGCTGACCCTCGTCGGGCACGCCCTGGACACCACTCCCGCATAGAGCCGGCCCGATCCCGAATAGAGAACGTGACAGATGCGCAAGATACTTGTCGTAGGAGCCGGCCAGTCCGGTCTGCAGCTCGCCCTCGGACTCCAGTCGAAGGGGTACGACGTCACCCTCATGTCCAACCGGACGGCGGACGAGATCCGCACCGGGCGGGTGATGTCCACGCAGTGCATGTTCGACACGGCGCTGCGTCACGAGCGTGACCTCCGGATCAACTTCTGGGAGCAGCAGGCCCCGAAGATCGAGGGCCTCGGCGTCTCGGTGGCCGCCCCCGACAACGGCCGCGCCATCGACTGGCTCGGCCGCCTCAAGGGGTACGCGCAGTCCGTGGACCAGCGCGTGAAGATGGCCGGCTGGCTCGACACCTTCGCGCAGCGGGGCGGGCAGCTGGTCATCCACGGCGCCTCGGTCGCCGACCTCGACTTCTTCTCCCGTACGTACGACCTGGTGCTGGTGGCCGCCGGCAAGGGCGAGCTGGTGTCCATGTTCGGGCGGGACGCGGCACGCTCCCCGTACGACGCCCCGCAGCGCGCGCTGGCCGTCTCGTACGTGCACGGACTCGGCCCGCGCCCGGAGCACCCGGAGACCGAGGCGGTGCGCTGCAACCTGGTGCCGGGTGTCGGCGAGCTGTTCGTGATGCCGACCCTGACGACGTCGGGCCGGGCGGACATCCTGTTCTGGGAGGGCGTTCCGGGCGGGCCGCTGGACGTGTTCCACGGCGTGAAGGACCCGGCGGAGCACCTGGCGCTCACGCTGGAGCTGATGGAGAAGTTCACGCCGTGGGAGCACGCGCGGGCCACGAAGGTGGAGCTGACGGACGCGGGCGGGACGCTGGCCGGGCGGTACGCGCCGGTGGTCCGCAATCCGATCGGGCGGCTGCCGGGCGGCGGGCTGGTGCTGGGGGTCGCGGACGTGGTCGTCGCGAACGACCCGATCACCGGGCAGGGCTCGAACTCCGCGGCCAAGTGCGCGGCCTCGTACCTGTCGTCGATCCTGATGCACGGGGACAAGCCGTTCGACGAGGCGTGGATGAAGGCCACCTTCGACAAGTTCTGGTTCACGACGGGCAAGCCGGTGACCCAGTGGACGAACGCGATGCTGGGCGTCCCGCCGGAGCACGTACTGAACCTGATCGGCGCGGCCGGGCAGCTCCAGCCGGTGGCGGATCGATTCGCCAACGGCTTCGACCACCCGGCCGACTTCGACGCGTACTTCTACGACCCCGAGGACGCGGCGGACTACTTGGAGTCGGTCGCGGGGTCGGTCGCGGGTTCGGTTTCGGAGTCGGAGTCGGAGTCGGGCTCGGGTTCGGGTTCGGCTTCATCGGCTTCGGGTTCGGGAGCCGTTTCCGAGGAGTAGCCGGTGTCGTCCCCCTCTTCCGCGGCCTCGGGGAGCGGCGGAGGGGTGAACTCCGCGAGCGGGGTGCTGCCGGGGTCCGGGCGCACCGCGCCGAGGAGCGGGTTCGCGGCGATCGGCGAGACCTTGACCTTCGCACCCGGGCGCGGGGCCTGGATCACCTTGCCGTCGCCGATGTACAGGCCCACGTGGGTGGCCTTGGGGAAGTACACCACCAGGTCCCCGGGCCGCAGCTGGTCCAAGGGCACCTTCGGCAGGGTGGCCCACTGCTCCTGGCTGGTCCGCGGGATGGTGCGGCCGGCGTGCGCCCAGGCCTGCGAGGTCAGGCCGGAGCAGTCGAAGGAGGCCGGGCCCTCGGCGCCCCACACGTACGGTTTGCCGATCTGGGCCGCCGCGTACCGGAGGGCCGCGCCACCGGCGGCGGTGGGCGTGCCGGTGCGGGTGGGGAGCCGGCCGGAGTCCACCAGCTCACGCTGCGCGCCGGCGGTGTTCGCGGCCTCGCGGGCGTTGAGCTGCGCGAGCTGCTCGGGGGTCAGGGCGGCGAGCGTCCGCTCGACCTCCTTGAGCTGCGTGGCGACCTCGTCCTTGTGCTGCTTCTGCCGTTCGGCCAGCGTCCGTTGGGAGTCCAGGGAGCGGCGGGCCCGGGTGGCGAGGGCGGCGGCCTCCCGCTCGCCGCGCGTGAGCCGCTTCAGTACGGCGGCCTGCCGGGCGCCCTCGCGGGCGGCGAGGCGCCGCTGGTCCAACGCGGCCTGGGGGTTGCCGGCGAGGAGCATCCGGGCGTACGGGGAGATGCCGCGGGCGTCCTGGTACTGCTCGCGGGCCAACCGCCCGAGCAGCGCCTTCTCGGACCCCAGGGCGGTACGGGCCCTGCCGAGCTCGGCGGCGAGCCGACGCTCCTCGTCCTGGCGGGTCTTGAGGGCCACTTCGGTGGCGTTGAAGGCCTCGGAGGCCTCCTCGGCCTTTTGGTAGAGGCCTTGCAGGCGGGTGAGCAGCGACCCTACGGATTCGGTGGATGTGGGGGATGTGAGGGGTGTGCGGGGGGTGGCGGGCGTGAGGGGGGCGGTGGGGGTGGCGGGGGTATGGGGTGCGCCTTGGGTGCCGGGGTCGGCGTCGGCGAGGGGGACGGGGCCGGCGGCGACGAGCACCGCGGCGACGCAGGCGGCACGAAGCAGCCGTGGGGACAGCCGATGGGACACGGGATCACCTCCGAGGTGCCCGATGCTTCCACGTCCGGTATGACAAATCGCCCAACGGGGTCGGCTGGTCGCGGGACGGTCACCCGGTCGGCGGCTTCGGGGAGCCTGATGCCCTCGGGGCTCATCAGGGAGGGTTTGGGGGTTTCCCGTCAGTCCCACTGTCTCTCCGGGTCGGGCCGGCCTGTCAAGGGCGCTCCTTCGTCGCGTCGCTTCGCGATGTCGCTGCGCTCCACCCTTGACAGGCCGCCCCGCCCCGGAAAGCCAAGGACTGTCGGGAAGCCCCCAAAAGAACGGTCCACTGGTTCACGATGACCAATCGGGGACATCAGCGATGCAGGGCCTGGCCCTGGGCTGGCACACCCCCGCCCGGCCCGACCGGAGAGCGAAGCCGAGGCGCTGCCTACGCGTCAGATCGCTACGTGCTCCTTCCGTTTTGGCGTCCGGCGGCCGTCTGGGGCCGAGCCGGACTGAGACGGTGGGCAGATGCGCATCGGGATCCGACAGGCGCGATGGCGGTCTTGATGAGTCTCAGCGGGCTTTGAGGATGCGTCGTCCGTCATGGGTTCGCACGTGAGGGGTCTGCGCGTCGAGGGCGTCAAGTAGGCGGATCGCGTATGCCTCGGACATCCGCTCGGACACCTCGGCGGGCGTGAGCCACTGGATGGCCGTGGTCTCGGCGGTGATGCGTTCGGTACCGCCGGAGGGCTTGCATCGGAACACCAGGGCCACCACGCCCGCCACGACGTTCTTGTATACGCCGGTGAGCTGACCCACCTCGACGTGGAGGCCGGTCTCCTCCAGGACCTCGCGTCGCAGTCCTTCTTCCGGGGTCTCGGCCAGCTCCAGGACGCCGCCCGGAAGTTCCCACGCCCCGTTGTCCGCCCGGCGGATCGCCAGCAGCCGGCCGTCATCCCGCACGACCGCCCCGGCTACGGATACGG
This sequence comes from Streptomyces sp. NPDC046303, assembly GCF_055588085.1. Taxonomy (NCBI): domain Bacteria; kingdom Bacillati; phylum Actinomycetota; class Actinomycetes; order Kitasatosporales; family Streptomycetaceae; genus Streptomyces; species Streptomyces sp. NPDC046303. The sequence continues at coordinate 314,464 of NZ_JBVJFA010000003.1, read as the reverse complement.
AGTGGCGCGGCGTTGACCTGTCCGACTGGGCACTGTTACTCATGTACATGAGCATAGGAGGAAGCGAAGGACTATGGGAGTAACTGTAGGAGGGGGCAAGGCCGTACCGCGGTACTTGCAGATTGCCGAGGACATCGTCCAGCAGATCCGCGCCGGCTCCCTGAAGCCGGGAGATCAAGTTCCGAGCGAGTCCGACATGACCGAGCGCTACGGCGTCTCGGGCGGGACCGTTCGCAAGGCCATGCTGGAGATCCGAGCGAGTGGCCTCGTGGACACGAGGCATGGCAAGGGTTCTTACGTGAAGGCCCGTCCCCCGGTGCGCCATCGGTCGTCGGACCGTTTTCGCCGGTCGCTGCGGCAGGACGGCAAGGCTGCCTATCTGGCTGAGTCGGAGCAGTCCGGCGCCGTCGCGAAGGTGAGCGTCATTTACATCGGGCCGATTGCGGCGCCGGATGAAATTGCCGAGAGGCTGGGTGTGGATGGGGGAGCCCAGGTGCTTGCTCGCCGACGCCTGTACTTCCGTAACGGCGTTCCCGTGGAGTCTGCGACGTCGTACCTGCCGTGGGACGTGGTCCGCGACATCCCGGAACTCTTCGCCGAAAATCCTGGGGGCGGTGGCATCTATGCCCGCTTGGAGGAGCACGGTCACGTCTTCGCCGAGTTCGTCGAGACGTTGCAGGCGCGGCCTGCCGCAAAAGCCGAGGCGTCGGAGCTCGCGCTGAGCCCGGGCGCGCCCGTGATCCATTTGGTGAGGAACGCCGTCACGGTCGAGGGGCGGGTGGTGGAGGTGTGTGACACCCTCATGGCCGCCGATCAGTTCGTACTCGAATATCGGATGCCCGCTACAGACTGACGATTCCTCAATCAACCTCAGCCCGCCACGAGTTCGGATTCGCGGCGGGTTGACTCATGCATAGGAGTCAGGCACTCTTCTTCATGTCACTCCTATGCATGAGTGATGGAGTTCGACCCTTGTAGAGGAGTGAGCACATGCGTGTGGTTCCTGTCTGCATGGACGTCCCTGACCGCCGCTGCGTACTCGGCGGCGACGCTGAGGGGCATCTCGTCGTGAGGGTGTCTCTGGCGGTTGGGCCCAGTCCGGACCTGCTCGATCGGGCGCTGGCAGGTTGGGAGCGCTTCCTCGACAGCTTTGGCGGAGCATCCGGTGAGTGAGCGATACGCATACGTGCCGCACCGACTTCTGCGTCGACGAGTGCGCGATATCGCGTCCGGCGTCGAGGGTGAGCTGATGGCTGTGATCAACGAGAACGTCTCGGACTCTGCCGCGTACGAGCATTGGGTGGAGCTTGCGTATGTCCGAGTGGCGTCCGGCCGCGAGTTCACCACGGCTGTCGGCAATGTTGAGTCTGCCGAACGACGGTGGTGACGCCGGGCGCAGGTCGGCAGAGCAGCTGCCCCGCGAGTCGGAGTCGCGGTTTGTCGTGTCGCCTGCCCCCACGCCGGTGGTGGCGAGGGTGTGGAGGGGTAACTCGCGCTGCCAGCAAGGCGGTAGGGCGGGGTGAGATTTTGGCCCTTGCCGGGGGGATTTTGAGCTGCGAGTATCGGCTCCGTTTTACCTTCCCTTGAGAAAGTACTTCGTTGAACAGACCTCACATATCCCCGGCGGAAACGGGTCGTTCCCGCTCCGCGGGGGGTCGTTCCTCCCGGCGCATCAGGACGGTCGCCGGTATGGCGGCGCTGGTGCTGGCCGCGAACACCGTGCTCGTCGCGCAGGCGGCCGTCGCCGCCCCGCCCGCTCCGAAGCCGGCCGCCAAGCCGGCGCTCGGACCGGCCGAAGCCCAGGACGCCGCCACCGCACACCTGCTGGCGCGGCTGCAGAAGCGCCCCATCGAGATCCTGGACGAGCGCACCGACTCGACCACCTCCTTCGCGGAGCCGAACGGCAGCACCTCGGTGCAGACGTACACCGGCCCCATCCGCGTCAAGGACGCGCAGGGCCGCTGGCAGCCCATCGACACCAGCCTCGTGGACGCCGGTGACGTCGTGCGCCCGAAGTCGGCGGCGGCCGACGTGGCGCTCTCGGACGGCGGTTCGGGCGAAGCCCTCGTCAAGGTCGGCCGGGACGGCCAGTCCCTGGGCATCGGCTGGCAGGACAAGCTGCCCGCACCGCAGCTCAAGGGCTCGACGGCGACGTACAAGAACGCCGTCGCGGGCGGCGGCGACCTCGTCGTCACCGCCCTGAAGGAAGGTTTCTCCCACTCCGTCGTCCTCCATGAGGCGCCCAAGACGGCTGTGGAATACCGGATTCCGGTCGAGGCGACCGGTCTGAAGCTCTCCGAGACCGCCGACAAGCGACTGCGCTGGAACGACGCGGCCGACAAGGCCAAGGCGACCGCGCCCGCTCCGGTCATGTGGGACTCCTCCTACGACCGCGCCTCCGGCGACGCCGAGCACATAGCCCCGGTCGAGGTGGAGGTCGAAGAGGCCAAGGGCGGCAAGGGCCAGGTCCTGGTCCTCAAGCCGAGCCTCGAGTTCCTGCGCGACCCCAAGCTCACCTACCCGGTGACGATCGACCCGACCGACTCCCTGATGGGCCCGGTCACCGACACCTGGATCCAGTACGACGACTACCTGACCTCCCAGCGCGGCTCCACCGAGCTGAAGGCCGGTACGTACAACGGCGCCGAGAAGGCCCGCTCGTTCCTCCAGTTCAACGTCGACAAGTACAAGGGCAAGCAGATCCTCGACACGGACCTGCGCCTGTACTCGTACTACTCCTCGACCTGTTCGACGGCCAACTCCGGCAACCAGGTGAGCCGCATCACCGCCGCCTGGGACCCGTCCGCGATCACCTGGGCCAACCAGCCCGCGACGACGACCGCCGGCGCCGTGACCTCGACCGCCGCCAAGGGCTACAACTCCACATGCCCGGCCGGCCACGTCTCCTGGGACGTCGACGCGATCGTCCAGGCCTGGGCCGACGGCCAGCCGAACCACGGCGTCCGCATCGCGGCCGTGAACGAGGGCGACGCCCTCACATGGCGCCGCTACCACTCGGCGAACCAGACCGACGGCGCGCACAACGCCGCCTACGAGCCCTCGCTGACGGTCAACTACAACACCAAGCCCGGTGCGGCCGTCCCCGTCTCGCCGCTGTCCGGCACCGCGACCGGCGACACCACGCCGACGCTGACCGGCAAGGCCACCGACGCCGACGGCAACACCGTCCAGCTCAGCTACGAGATCTGGACCTCGACGGGCACCGCCGCCCTGCAGACCGGCAAGTCGGCGTTCACCGCCTCCGGCGTGGCCGCGCCGTGGACCCCCGCGACGGCCCTCGCGCCGGGCAGCTACAAGTGGCGCGCGGCCGTCTACGACGGCACCACCTGGAACGGCACCTGGTCCGCCTGGCAGACCTTCACCGTCGACACCACCAAGCCCGCCACCACCGCGGTCTCCTCGGCGGCCTTCCCGGCCGGCCAGTGGTCCGGTACGGCCGACGCCAACGGCGACTTCTCCGGCTCCTTCACCTTCACCCCGCCCACCAGCGACGTGAAGGACATCCAGTACCGACTGGACTCCGGCGCCTGGGTGACCGTCGCGACGACCGGTGCGGCCGTCGCCCGGACCCTCACCTTCAAGGCGGGTCCGCACACCGTCACCGCCCACACCCGTGACGCGGCCGGCAACGCCTCGGCCGACGTCACGTACGTCTTCTCGGCCGGCAAGGGCGCGGCGCTGACCGCTCCCTCCGAGGGCGACCGGCCCGCGCGCCGCGTCCCCCTGCTCGCCGAGGGCAGGACCACCTACACGGGCGTGCGGTACCAGTACCGCCACGGCGAGGCGGACACCTGGAAGGACGTGCCGGCGCCCAACGTCCGGCGCAGCTCCGACGGCACCGCCATCACCGCCTGGCCCGTCGCCGTCACCGGCGGCAAGCCCGCGTCGCTGTACTGGAACGTCACCGACACGCTGACCAACGACGGCCCCGTCGACGTCCGCGCGGTCTTCACCGACGGCACGCTCTCGGACGCCTCCCCGGAGGCGACGGTCACCGTCGACCGCAACGCCGGCGAGGCGCCGACCACCTCGGTCGGCCCCGGATCCCTCAACCTGCTCACCGGTGACTACCGCCTGAGCGCCAAGGACGTCTCCGCGTTCGAGGTGTCCGTGGCACGCACCGCCTCCTCCCGGGCGAACCCGTCCGACTCCGAGGGCCAGGCCCGGATCTACGGTCCCGGCTGGGTCTCCTCGGTCGTCGCCCAGACCTCGGGCAGCGGCTACACCCAGCTGCGCAAGACCTCCGCGACCTCCGTGGAGATCCTCGACGCGGATGGTTCCTCCACCGCGTTCACCGCCACCTCCGGCGGCGGCTGGGCCGCCGAGGCCGGAGCCGGCACGCTCACCCTGACCGGATCCCTCACCTCGGGCTCCTTCACCCTGCGCGACACCGGCGACGCGAGCGTCAACGTCTTCACCAAGGCGGCCGCCGGATCCACCACCTGGACCCTGGCCACCTCCGCGGCGGCCGTGGACGACTCCACGGTCACGCAGGTCTCGGAGACCGTGGTCATGGGCACCGAGACCGTCGCCCGTCCGAAGTACCTGATCTCGCCCACCGAGGGCGTCACGGCGGCCACCTGCCAGGCCACCCCGTCCACCAAGGGCTGCCGGGTCGTGGAGTTCGTCTACGCGACGGCCACCACCGCCACCGGCTGGTCGACCGCGGCCGACTTCGGCGACTTCGCCGGACAGGTCAAGGAGATCAAGCTCTGGGCCACCGACCCCGGCGCGGCCACCGCACGCGACGAGGTCCTGTCGGTCTACCGGTACGACAAGGACGGGCGCCTGCGCCAGCAGTGGAACCCCCACTACTCGCAAGCCACGCAGGTCCAGTACTCCTACGACGCGGGCAACCGGGTCTTCTGGATGAAGCCCGGCGAAGAGCTGCCGTGGAACTTCCACTACGGCAAGGCCGGCTCCTCCCTCACCGCCGGTGAGGGCATGCTCCTGAAGGTGACCCGCCCGACCCTCGCGCAGGGCTCGGCGACCACCGTCTCGGGCGAGGCCGTCAGCACCGTCGTCTACGACGTGCCGGTCAGCGGCACCAAGGCTCCGTTCGCCATGGACGCCGCCACCGTCGCCACCTGGGCGCAGAACGAGGTCCCCGCCGACGCGACCGCGGTCTTCCCGGCCGATTCCGTCCCGGCCTCCTCGACGGGCGGCGACCTCACGGCCACCGCCTACGCCCGGGCGAGCCTGACCTACATCGACGCCAACGGGCGGGAAACCAACACCTCCACCCCCGGCGGCGGTCTGACCACCACCGAGTACGACGCCTACGCCAACCCGGTCTCCTCGCTGAGCGCCGCCAACCGCGCACTCGCCCTGGGCACCGCCCCGGACGCCGCGGCCACTCTCTCCGCGCTCGGTCTGACGGCGCTGTCCACGGCCGAGCGCGCCGAGCGCCTGTCCGAGACCAGCGTCTACTCCGCGGACGGCCAGCGCCTCCTCGACAGCTACGGCCCGGTCCACCAGGCCGTGCTCATCGGTGACGTGGCCGCCTCCGGTGCCAATCCGGCACTGCCCGCGGGCTCCCAGGTCCCGGTGCGCCTGCACACCGCGAACAAGTACGACGAGGGCCGCCCCGCCGGCGCCGAGGTGTCCGGCCAGGTCACCTCCAGCGTGACCGGTGCGTCGATCGACGGGTACGCCCAGGACGCGGACACCCGCACCACGGTCACGACGTACAACTGGGCCACCGGCGAGGAGGTCACCACCAAGGACGACCAGGGCAAGCAGCTGGCCAACACCCGCGCGACCTACCGGGCGGACGGCCGGCTGGCCACCACCAGCGTCGCCGCCTCCAACGGCAGTGACGCGGGCACGCTCACGTACACGTACTACACGGCGACGGGCAGCGGCGAGTGCGCCGCCCGCCCGGAGTGGGCCGGTCTGCTCTGCAAGACGGCTCCCGCCGCGACGGTCACCGGCGGCGGCTCCAACCCCGCCGAGCTGGCCACCACCACCTACCAGTACAACCGCTGGGGCGGCGTCGCCGTCACGGCCAAGACCGCCAACGGCGCCACCGTCACCAGCACCATCACCTACGACGACGCCGGACGCCGCGCCAAGGCCTCCGCGAGCGGCGGACCGGGCACCGCGATGTCGGACACCGTCTTCGCCTACGACGCGGAGACCGGCAAGACCAAGTCCCAGACGTCCAACGGGCAGACCGTGAGCTACGCCCACGACGCCCTCGGCCGTCTGATCTCGTACACGGACGGGTCCGGCAACACGACCCGCACCGAGTACGACGCCATGGACCGGCCGGTGAAGACCTCGGACTCCACCTCCGCCTCCACCACCTACGGCTACACCGCCACAGGTGACCTGGGCACCATGACCGACTCGGTCGCGGGCACCTTCACCGCCGGCTACGACGTCGAGGGCCGGCTCGTCTCGCAGAACCTGCCCGGCGGCTACCAGCTCAAGCTGGGTGCCGACACCACGGGCCGGGTCGTCTCCCGCCAGTACACCGACTCCGCCGGCGTGATCGCGCTGGCCGACGTCGCCGAGTACCACATCACCGGGCGGCAGGCGGGTCACACCCAGACCGACGGAGCCACGGTCTCCAGCGGACTGCGCTACGACTCGACCGGGCGCCTGACCCAGGTCACCGACTCGGGCACGGCCGGCTGCGTCGTGCGCGGCTACGCGTTCGACGCGAACGGCAACCGCACCTCCAAGTCCTCGACGGCCGACGACTGCGACCCGGGGACCGCGGACGCGGTCACCGCGACGCAGGCCTACACCTACGACAGCGCGGACCGGCTGACGGGCCGCACGTACGACGCCTTCGGCCGCACCACGGCCAACGGCGGCGTGCAGCTGGAGTACTTCGCCGGTGACAAGCTGCGCTCCGAGACGGTGGGCACGCAGCGCCGGATCTGGGACCTGGACGCCGCCGGCCGCGCCGCCGTCGCCACCTCCCAGACCCAGGGCACCGACGGTGTCTGGACGACGACGGCCACGTCCACGCAGCACTACGGCGACGAGTCGACCAGCCCCGACTGGCTCTCGGAAGCCGACGGCAGCATCACCCGCTTCGTCAACGACATCACCGGCGCGCTGGGTGCCACCACGGGCCAGGCGGGCGGTGTCGTCCTGCAGTTCGCGAACCTGCGCGGTGACGTCGCGGTGCGGCTGGACCTGGGCAACCCGGCGGCCTCGGTCGTCCAGCGCTACGACGAGTACGGCGTGCCGCTCGACGACACCGGCGCGGCCCGCTACGGCTGGAAGGGCTCCGCGCAGGTCTCCAGCGAGACCCTCAGCGGCCTGGCGCTCACCGGCGCCCGCGTCTACGAGCCGTCCACGGGCCGCTTCCTGCAGTCCGACCCGAAGTACGCGGGCGGCTCCAACGCCTACGGCTACTGCAGCGGCGACCCCGTCGGCTGCAGTGACGTCAGCGGGCAGGCGAGCTACTACCGGTACTACGACCTCGGCAAGACCGGCGCGTCCGACAAGTCGGTGTTCAAGTACTGGAAGAACCACTTCAAGGCGATCTTCCCGATCCCCGGCCGCCCGAACAAGATCACGCACGAGGGCCAGGACTTCACGCTCTGGCCGGTGGTCCACGGCATCTCGATGTACTTCCCGATGAACGTGAACAGCATCGGCAAGAGCTACCTGCAGCTGGGCGCCCGCTTCGGGCACCCGGACTGGCCGGGCGGCTGGATCGGCTTCGACCTGTACAAGTCGAAGGGCCGGATGAAGCTCGAGGTCCGCGGCAAGCTGGGCGGAGCGGCGGCGATCTGCGGCCGGACCTGCAGCGAGAACCGCGCCAAGGGCTACTGGGACAAGCTGGGCAAGAACCTCAGGAGCGTGGTGCGCAACAAGTTCTGATTGAACGCGTTCAATCCCGTGGTGGCATAATGGAGCCCGGGCCGGCCTTCCGTCAGGAAGGGGGCCCGGGCTCTCCGTCATTTCCACACCTCCCAGGGGACGTGCCGCACATGAGGCCAAGGCGATCCGCCCGGCTGCTGCCTTTCGTGGCCGCGCTGTACGTCGCACTGGTCGCGGCGGGTGTGACGGCGGCCGCCCTCGCGGACGCGCCGCCGGACGCCACGGTCCCGCTGTACTTCGCGACCCTGCCCGGCTCGCTCCTCGTCACCGTCTTCGTGCTCTTTCCCGCGGCCGCGCCGGCCGGGGCGGGGGACCCGGGGGAGGCGAACCCCTTCGGCCTCCTGGTCCCGCTCGTCGGCGGCGCCGTGGTGAACGTCCTGCTGGTGTGGGCGGTCCTCGTCCTGGTCCGCAAGGCGGCCGCCTCCCGGCGGACCGGCCGCTGAGCCGCCCTGCGCCGTCAGCCCCGCAGCAGAAGGGCCTTGGCCGCGGTGAACTCCTCCGGCGTGAGCAGGCCTTCGCGGGCCAGGTCCGCCAGTTGGGTGAGCTCCGCCACCAGGCCCGTCGGGGGAGCGGCGGGGGCCGGCGGGGGCTCCCCGGGGCCGTCGGGGTCCGGAGGCCACGGTCCCGGCTCCCCCTCCGGCTCCGGCTCCGGTTCGAGGTCCGGTTCGGGCTCCGGTTCCGGTTCGGGTTCCGGATGCCACTCCACCCGGCCCGGGTGCCCCGCGTCCTGCGCCGCCCGCACCGCCCGGCCCAGCAGCCCCCGGGGAGTCGGTTCCGCCGTGCCCTGCGCCGCCGCGCCCGCCGCCCGCGCCAGCAGCCCCCGCAGCAGCGGACGGCCCGCCGGGCGGTCCACCGCGCGAACCGTGACCCCCACCGGCCGGATGAACATCAGGCCACCCCCGTCCGGGTGTCCGCCGGGACCCGCTCCGCCGGGATGCGGACCGAGCCCACGATCCGCCCGCCCGCCGCCCGTACCGCGATCGCCGCGTCCTCCGCCCACACGTGCTCGACCAGCAGCAACAGCGCGCAGCTCCCGCGCTCCAGCAGCTGCGCCGCCTCCTGTACGTCCTCCGGCCCGATCAGCCGCGCCACGTCCCGGCCCGTCAGCAGGCCCTGCAGCTCCACGAACTCGTCGAACTCCGCCGCGAGGACCTCGCCCGCCGCCGTCCGCGTCGCGACGAGCCCGTCGATCAGCCGGACCACCCCGGTCTTCCGCAGCCCCATCACCGCCTCGACGGCCGGCACCCGCAGCTGCTCCTCCGGGAAGGCGAGGACGATGAACTCCACAGGTCCCATAGGGCTCGGCTCCTGGTTCCGACCGTTTATGACGACTCTTCGGCACACTATGACATAAGCGGACATAGCATCCCTTCCCTTGCTACGTTTCCCCCATGACCGCTCTGACGGCACAGGTGGCGGAGCCCGCCCCGCCCCCGCCTCCCGACGCCGGCGCCCCCAAGCGGCGCGGTGTCGAGCTGACGCTCCTCGCCGGCGCCGTCCTGATCTCCGTACTCGGCCACCTCCACGTCGGCCTCGCCACCACCGGCCGCATCCCGGGCCCCGCCGCCCACTACGCCGCCGGCCTCGCCGTCGCCGCCCTGCTCGCGCACCTCGCCGTCCGGTTCCGGGCCCCGTACGCCGACCCCCTCGTGCTCCCGATCGCCGTCCTGCTCAACGGACTCGGCCTCGTCCTCATCCAGCGCCTGGACGCCACCACCCCCGGCCACCTCGCCGCGGGGGACCAGCTGCGCTGGTCCGCCCTCGGGGTGGCGCTCTTCGTCCTCGCCGTCGTGGCCCTGCGCGATCACCGGGTCCTCCAGCGGTACGCGTACCTCTCCGTCACCGCCGCCCTCGCGCTGATGCTCGTCCCCGTCTTCTTCCCGGCGGTCAACGGCGCCCACATCTGGATCCGGTTCGCCGGACTCTCCTTCCAGCCGGGCGAGTTCGCCAAGATCCTGCTCGCCGTGTTCTTCGCCGCCTACCTCGCCGCGAACCGCACCGCCCTCGCCCTCACCGGCCGCCGGCTCTTCTGGAAGCTGCGCCTCCTGCCCGGGCGGGTCCTCGGCCCGATCCTCACGATCTGGGCGCTGAGCGTCGGTGTCCTGGTCCTGGAGCGGGACCTCGGCACCTCGCTGCTGTTCTTCGGACTGTTCGTGATCATGCTGTTCACGGCCACCGGACGGATCGGCTGGATCGCGATCGGCCTCGTCCTGGCCGGGCTGGGCGCCTACGCCGTCGGGACCTTCGAACCGCACGTCAACAGCCGCGTGGACGACTGGCTGAATCCTTTCGCCTCCATCGAGCGCGGCGAAGGGCCCGGCCAGCTCGCCCAGTCCCTCTTCGCCTTCGGCGCCGGCGGCCTGCTCGGCGCCGGGCTCGGCCACGGCCACTCCTTCCTCATCGGCTTCGCCGCCAAGTCCGACTTCATCCTCGCCACCGCCGGCGAGGAGCTCGGCCTCGTCGGCCTCGCCGCGATCCTGCTCCTCTACGGGCTCCTGGTCGCCCGCGGCTTCCGCGCCGGGCTCGCCCTGCGCGACCCCTTCGGCCGCCTGCTCGCCACCGGCCTCGCCTCGATCGTCGCGCTCCAGGTGTTCGTCATCGCGGGCGGCGTCACCGGGCTGATCCCGCTGACGGGCATGGCCATGCCCTTCCTGGCCCAGGGCGGCTCCTCCGTCGTCACCAACTGGATCATCGTCGCCCTGCTGGTCCGGCTCAGCGACAGCGCCCGCAGGCCCGCACCACAGGAGCCCCCCGGGTGATCCGCTACATCCGCTGGTGCGCGTACTTCTGCGCCCTGCTGCTCGTCGCCCTGCTCGTCAACATCGCCCGCGTGCAGGTCTGGGAGTCCGCCGCCTACGGCGCGAACCCGGCCAACAAGCGCCCCGCCATCGAGCGCTACGCGCAGCCGCGCGGGGACATCCTCGTCGACGGGCGCCCCGTCACCGGCTCCCGCGACAGCGGCCAACTGCTGCGCTACGAGCGGACCTACACGCACGGCCCGCTGTACGCGCCCGTCACCGGCTTCTCCTCCCAGACCTACGGGACCAGCTTCGTGGAGCGCGCCGAGGACGGGCTCCTCGCGGGCACGGACCCGGGCCTCTCGGCCTTCCCCCTCTGGTACGACCTGACGCGCGGCCGCCCGGCCGGCGGGAACGCGGCCACCACCATCCGGGCCGGCATGCAGCAGGCCGCGTACCAGGGGCTCGCGGGCAAACGGGGCGCGGTGGCGGCCGTGGAGCCGGCCACCGGGAAGATCCTCGCGCTGGTCAGCAGCCCCTCCTACGACCCCGCCGCGCTCTCCGGTACGGGAGCCCGGGTCAAGGCGGAGTGGGCGCGGCTGAACGCGGACCCCGCCCGGCCGATGCTCAACCGGGCGCTGCGCGAGACCTACCCGCCCGGTTCCACCTTCAAGATCGTGACGGCGGCGGCGGCCCTCGACGCGGGCGTGGTCACCGATGTGGACGCGCCCACCGAGACCCCCGACCCCTACCCGCTGCCCGGCACCCGCACCCTCCTGCCGAACGCGGCCACGGGCTGCCAGGACGCCTCGATGGCGGAGGCGGTGCAGTGGTCCTGCAACACGGTCATGGCGAAGATCGGCGTGCGGGTCGGGCTGCGCGGCATGGTGGAGGCGGCGGAGCGGTTCGGCTTCAACCGCGACGGCCTGCGGGTCCCCTCGTGGGTGTCGCGGTCGAACTTCGACACCGACATGAGCCAGGACCAGCTGGCCCTGTCCGCGATCGGACAGTTCAACACCCGCGCCACGCCCCTGCAGATGGCGATGGTGGCGGCCGCGGTCGCCAACGGCGGCGAGCTGAAGTCCCCCTACCTGGTCGACGGGACCACGCAGGACGACGGATCCCCGGTGCGCCGCGGCCACCAGCGCAGCCTGGGCCGCGCCATGAACCCGGCCACCGCCCTGCGGATGCAGGAGCTGATGGTGAAGGTGGTGGAGGACGGGACGGGCAAGAACGCGGCGGTCCCGGGTGCGGTCGTCGGCGGCAAGACCGGCACCGCCCAGCACGGCGTCGGCAACGCGGGGACCCCGTACGCGTGGTTCATCTCCTGGGCCAGGGCCGAGGGCGCGCCGCTGCCCGCGGTCGCGGTCGCCGTGGTGGTCGAGGACGCGGCGGCGAACCGCGGCGACATCAGCGGGAACCTGGCCGCCGCCCCGATCGCGCGGGCGGTGATGGAGGCGGCGCTCGCGGCGCGGTGAGATACGGCCCGGCGCGTTCCCCGGCTGGCTTCGCGGCGGGCTTCGCGGCGCGTTCCCCGGCTGCTTCCCCGGCTGGTTTCCCCGCCCGGCTTCGCGGCCCCCGGTCCGGCTCCGCACGCGTCGACTAGGGTTTCGGGGCACCCCCACGCACGAACCCGAGGAGAAGCCGTGAGCGAGCCCGCGTCCACCGAACTGCAGCGAGAGATCGCCCGGGAACTCCTGGTGAGCGAGACCTTCGACGCGGAGCGCGAGATCGAGCGCCGGGTGGCCTTCCTCACCGAGCGGCTCACCTCGACCGGCCTGCGCTCCCTGGTGCTCGGCATCAGCGGCGGCGTCGACTCCACCACCGCCGGGCGGCTGTGCCAGCTCGCCGTCGAGCGGGCCCGCGCGGCCGGGCACGAGGCCGTCTTCTACGCCATGCGCCTGCCCTACGGGGTCCAGGCCGACGAGAAGGACGCCCAGCTCGCCCTGTCCTTCATCCGCGCCGACCAGGTCCTGACCGTCGACGTGAAGCCGGCCAGCGACGCCGCCCTCGAGGCGGCGCTCGCCGCCGGAGTGGCCTTCCGCGACGCGCACCACCAGGACTTCGTCCAGGGCAACATCAAGGCCCGCCAGCGCATGATCGCGCAGTACGCGGTCGCCGGCGCGCACGACGGCCTCGTCGTCGGCACCGACCACGCCGCCGAGGCGGTCTCCGGCTTCTTCACCAAGTTCGGCGACGGCGCCGCCGACCTCGTCCCGCTGACCGGCCTGACCAAGCGCCGGGTGCGCGCCGTCGCGGACGCCCTGGGCGCCCCCGCAGAGCTGGTGTGGAAGACCCCGACGGCCGACCTGGAGACCCTCGACCCGGGCAAGGCCGACGAGGACGCGCTCGGCGTCACGTACGACGACATCGACGACTTCCTGGAGGGCAAGCCGGTGGACGGGCGTGCCTTCGAGATCATCACCCGCCGCTACCGGCTCACCGAGCACAAGCGCCAATTGCCGATCGCGCCGTAGCGGCCCGCGGCACGACAGGGCTCTAGGGGGCGCCGGCTCCGTCGGAGATCGCCGCCCGCACCTCCGCCACCCGCTCGGACTCCTCGGCCGCGAACCGCTCGCGGTCGAGGGCCTCGGCGATCTCCTCGTCCTGGCTCATCAGCAGGTCCAGGTTCGAGTCGCCCATCTCGAAGACGCCCATCTCCAGGTACGCCTTCTGCAGCCGCTCGCCCCACAGCCCGATGTCCTTCACGCACGGCACGATCCGGCTGAACAGCAGCCTGCGGAACAGGGCCAGGAACTCCGACTGCTCGCTGAACTGCTCGGCCTCCTTCTTCGGAATGCCGAAGTTCTCCAGCACCTCCACCCCGCGCAGCCGGTCCCGCATCAGGTAGCAGCCCTCGATCACGAACTCCTCGCGCTCGCGCAGCTCGGCGTCCGTCAACTGCTTGTAGTAGTCGCGCAGCGCCATCCGCCCGAACGCCACGTGCCGGGCCTCGTCCTGCATCACGTACGCGAGGATCTGTTTCGGCAGCGGCTTGTCGGTCGTGTCGCGGATCATGCCGAAGGCGGCCAGCGCCAGCCCTTCGATGAGCACCTGCATGCCCAGGTACGGCATGTCCCAGCGGGAGTCGCGCAGGGTGTCGCCCAGCAGCTCCTGAAGGCTGTTGTTGATCGGGTACAGCATCCCGGCCTTCTCGTGCAGGAACCGCCCGAAGATCTCGGCGTGCCGGGCCTCGTCCATGGTCTGGGTGGCGGAGTAGAACTTCGCGTCCAGGTCCGGCACCGACTCCACGATGCGTGCCGCGCACACCATCGCGCCCTGTTCGCCGTGCAGGAACTGGCTGAACTGCCAGGAGGCGTAGTGCCGGCGCAGCTCGCCCTTGTCGCGCTCGGTGAGCTTGGCCCAGTGCCGCGTCCCGTACAGGGTCAGCACCTCGTCCGGGGTGCCGAGCGGATCGTACGGATCCACCTCGATGTCCCAGTCGATGCGCTTGGCGCCGTCCCACTGCTTGTCCTTGCCCTTCTGGTAGAGGGCGAGGAGGCGTTCGCGGCCCTCGTCGTACTCCCAGTTGAAACGGGCCGAGCCGGCGGAGGGGATCTGCCAGACGCCCTCGCCCGGGTCTTTGGTGTAGAGCTCGTGCGTCGACACTGACGCCCCCTTGTCACCTACTGCCGTACAGGACTGGTCAGTTGGCAGCGTCACACGTTGGTAGACGCGGGGTCAACAAGTCGTGCGCGAGGGATTGACGACCTTGCTGACAAGCAGTCTCATAACCAGTGACCTGATCCGTGACCGCCGGTAACTCGACGACGAGGTGTCCGAAGCCATGACGACCGTGACCGATCGAGCCGCGCTGAGGGACGCCCTCGGCCTCCTCAAGGACCGCGAGCAGATCGCCGAACGACTGCTCGAATCCTCCGCCAAGCACTCCTTCGACCCCGACAAGGAACTCGACTGGGACGCCCCGGTGATCGAGGGCAAGTACTACTGGCCGCCGGAGCTGCTCTCCCTCTACGACACCCCGATCTGGAAGAAGATGGGGGAGGAGCAGCGCATCGACCTCTCCCGCCACGAGGCGGCCGCGCTCGGCTCGCTCGGCATCTGGTTCGAGATCATCCTCATGCAGCTCCTGGTCCGGCACATCTACGACAAGTCCCTGACCAGCAACCACGTGCGCTACGCGCTCACCGAGATCGCCGACGAGTGCCGCCACTCGATGATGTTCGCCCGCATGATCCAGAAGGCCGGCGCCCCCGCCTACCCGGTCTCCCGCGTCAACCACAACCTTGCCCGCGTCCTCAAAACGATCTCCACCACCCCCGGCTCCTTCGCCTGCACCCTCCTCGGCGAGGAGATCCTCGACTGGATGCAGCGCCTGACCTTCCCCGACGAGCGCGTCCAGCCGCTGGTCCGCGGGGTCACCCGGATCCACGTCATCGAGGAGGCCCGGCACGTCCGGTACGCCCGCGAGGAACTGCGCCGCCAGATGGTGACGGCCCCGCGCTGGGAGCAGGAGCTCACCCGCATCAGCTGCGGCGAGGCCGCCCGCGTCTTCTCCCTGGCCTTCGTGAACCCGGCCGTCTACGAGAACATCGGCCTCGACCGCCGCGAAGCCGTCGCCCAGGTCAAGGCGAGCGGCCACCGCCGCGAGGTCATGCAGACCGGCGCGAAGCGGCTCACCGACTTCCTCGACGACATCGGCGTCCTGCGCGGGGCCGGCCGCAGGCTGTGGAAGAGCTCGGGCCTCCTCGCGTAGTCCCAGGAACAAGATCCGGCAGAGGCGGCCCCGGGGTGTCGTCTAGTCTGCGGGGCATGACCGTACGCGCCTACCGCAGGCTCAGCGTCGAGGAGCGGCGAGCCCAACTCCTCGACGCCGCCCTGTCGCTGTTCGCGCACCGGGCGCCGGAGGAGGTCTCGCTCGACGACGTCGCCGAGGCCGCCGGGGTCTCGCGCCCGCTCGTCTACCGCTACTTCCCGGGCGGCAAGCAGCAGCTCTACGAGGCCGCCCTGCGCTCGGCCGCCGACCTCCTCGAACTGTGCTTCGCCGAACCGCAGCAGGGCCCGCTGACCCAGCGCCTCGGCCGGGCCCTCGACCGCTACCTGGCCTTCGTCGACGAGCACGACACCGGCTTCGCGGCCCTCCTGCAGGGCGGCAGCGTCGTGGAGACCTCCCGTACCACGGCAACGGTCGACGGCATCCGCCGTGCCGCCGCCGAACAGATCCTCTTCCACCTCGGGGTCCCGGCCCCCGGACCCCGCCTGCGCATGATGGTCCGTACGTGGATCACGGCGGTCGAGGCCGCCTCCCTCATCTGGATCGACGAGGGCAAGCAGCCCGAGGTCGCCTCGCTGCGCGACTGGCTGGTGGACCAGTTCATCGCGCTGCTCACGGCCACCGCCGCCACGGACCCGGAAACGGCGGCCGCCGCGCGCGCCGCCCTCGCCCTGGAATCGGCGGACGGCCCGGTCGGCGTGCTGGCCCGCCGCGTGATCCCGGTGGTCTCCGAGGCCGCCCACCTCCTGTGACACTGGTGGGGTGAGAAGCGAACCGACCCCCTTCGAGGGCGGCCCGATGGACGGCCGGGTCCTCCCGATCCTCCTCGGCCCGACCGGCCACCCCCCGAAGTGGTACGAGATCCCCGTCCCGTCGCCGGACGGGGGCCCGCCGACGGTGCTCCTCTACGAACGCGTCCCGGCGGGCTACTCCAAACGCCTCGGCCTCCAGAAGGGCTGGAAGTACCAACACCGCCCCTCAGGCACCAAACCCACACCCCGCTGGCCCTGGACAAAGCCGCCACGCGCCTGACTTACCAGCGGTCCCGAACCGGGGGCTCCGCCAGGCCCCGGCGGGGCCCGGAACGGGCCTGCCGGGGGCGGGGCCGGGGTGGGGTGTCGTCCGGGACGTAAAACGTGATGTGTTGGCGCACGCCCAAGCCGCACCAACGCAGCCCCGGCCGGGGCGCCATAAATCATGAGTCCCGGACGACACCCCACCCCGGCCCCGCCCCCGGCCCCCCGAAGCCCTGGTACACGGAGACCCGGCCCCCGGCCAGGGCCCGGCCGCCACGAAGCCCCGCTACACGGAGGGCCCGGCCCCCGGAAGGGAAAGCACCGCCAACGCCCCGCCCCCCTCCGCCGCCCGGAACTCCAGCCGCGCCCCGATCGCCTCCGCCTGCCCGACCGCGATCGTCAGGCCCAGCCCATGTCCCTTGCCCCCGCCCCCGCCCCCGCTGCGGAACCGCTGCGGTCCGTGCGCCAGCAGGTAGTCGGGGAAGCCGTCGCCGTGGTCCCGTACCGTCACCACCGGCCCGTCCACCGTCAGTACCACCGGCGCCCGCCCGTGCCTGTGGGCGTTGGCCACCAGATTGCCCAGTACCCGCTCCAGCCGCCGCCGGTCCGTCTCCACGTGCGCGTCGCGGACGACGACGACCTCCGTCTGCGTCCCGGACGCCCGTACCACCCGCCCCGCCAGCCGCCCCAGCTGGTGCAGGTCCGTCTCCACCACCTCGCTGCCCGAGTCCAGCCGCGAGATCTCCAGCAGGTCCTCCGTCAGCTGCCGCATCGTCCGTACCCGCTCCCGCACCAGCTCCGTCGGCCGCCCCTCCGGCAACAGCTCCGACGCGGCCTGCAACCCGGTCAGCGGCGTGCGCAGCTCATGGGCCACGTCCGCCGTGAACCGCCGCTCGCTCTCCAGCTTCGCCTGAAGGCTCCCCGCCATCGTGTCCAGCGCCCCGGCCACCGTCGCCACCTCGTCCTGGTGCCGCGAGGGGTCCTTCGTCCGCGGGTCGCCCACCCGCGCGTCGAGGTCCCCCTGCGTGATCCGGCGCGCCACCATCGCCGTCTGGTGCAGCCGTCGCGTCACCCGGGTCACCGCGAAGGCGCCGACCAGCAGCGTTCCGCCGATCGCGAGCACCGATGAGCCCATGATCGCGTTGTCCAGACCGCTGATCGTGCGCGCGCTCTGCTCGTAGTCGATGGCCGTGGCCAGCGCCCGCCCGTCCGCCGGAGCCGCCGCCCACATCGTCGGGCGGCCCCGGTAGTCGCCCACCACCGTCCCGCGCTTCCCGCTGAGGGCCAGCGCCCGGAGCGACGGCGGCAGTCCCACGGGATCCAGCGCCGAATCGGGCGGCAGGGCCTCCCCGGCCTCGTACGCGCGCGAGGCGTCGTGCAGCCTGCCGAGCGCCTTCTCGCGCGCCGTGGCCACGGTCTGCCGGGTCACCTCCACATGGACCAGCGCACCGAGGGCGGCCGCCAGCGCGCAGCACATCACCACGATGAAACACGCGGACTTCCAGGTCAGCGTGGCGGTCCAGGCGGGCAGCCGGGATCTCAGCCGGGATCTCAGGCGGGGTCTCAGGCGGGATCTCACGGCGTGCCCGGTCTGTCGGGCGAGGCCGACGCCTTCGACCGCGGGCCGGTGCCGGGGCCCGTACCGGCGCCCGGTCCGCTGCGGGGACCCGTACCCGGGCCCGCGCCGTGGCCGCCGTGGCCGCTGCCGGGACTCGCCGGCCCCTGCGGACCGCCCGGCACCCGTACGATCTGCTCGCGCGTCGGCAGCATCGTCCTCTGCTTCTCGTCCCAGGACCAGGCGGTGATCAGCTCGTAGCCGTTGTTCCCGCTGGGCGCCCGCAGGATCAGGTCCCGCCCGGCCAGGTCCACGTTGATGACGGTCTGGGTCGTCGCCATGATGCGGTTGAGGCGTCCGGCCTCGTCGGTGGTGTACACCCGTACCGACATCATCTTGTCGGGGTACTCGATGCCGATGATCAGTTCGTCCTTGGCGTTGCCGGTGAGGTCCCGGTAGTACGGCGTCAGCACCGGGCACTTCTCCGGCTCCACCCCCTCCTTGCCGCAGTCCCTGATCGCGGCGGCGGTCTCGGCGGGCATCCCGTCCGGGCCCGCGCCGGCCTTCGGATGCGCCCGCAGTTCCGCCTGGACGAGGGCCACCGGGTCCACCTCGCGCACGTCCTGGTCCTGGACGGGCGGGATTCCCTTGACGTACTCGGGCGGGGCGCCCCCGGGATCGGCCGGAGGTACGACGGCACCCTGGCGGTCGGGCCACAGGTGCACGGGCCCGCTCGCGGTCGGCGTCGAACCCGCGGAGACCAGACCGCCGGCGTCGTTGCAGCCTGCCACCAGGGGCAGCAGCACGGCGAGCAGACCGGTCAGTGCGAGCGCCTGCGGGACGGAGGCGGCGGCCGAGCGGAAGGGAAACGTTTTCACAGACCCCAGAGTCCTCCATGTCCGCAGCGGTATGACCTTCGGGTCCTCGGAACTGGTCAACCTTATGCGGAGGTTTGCCCGTTTCGCTTACCGCTTTCGGCCGGACCGCTCTTGGACCGGCCCCGATCCGACCTCGATCCGGCCTCGATCCGGCCCGGTCGGTTCCCGCCCGGTCCTCGGTCGTCCGGCGCCGGTCGGTTCCCGGTCAGCTCCCGGTCAGCTCCCGGTCAGCTCTCGGTCAGCTCTCGGTCCGACCGCGCCGCAGCATCGCGAAACCGAGTCCGGCGGCGCCGACCGCCGCGATGCCGCCGCCCGCGGCGAGCAGGAACACGCCCTCGCCCGGCCCGTCGGCCAGCGTGTTCAGGCGCAGCGACTCGGCCGGGCCGGTGGCGGCGGTCCGGCTCTCGCCGGCCGCCGCTGCGCCCGCCGCTCCGGCCGCCTCCTTGGGCGCCGACGCGGGGACGACCTGCCCGGTGCGGGTGCCGGTCTTGTACCCGTCGCCCGCGACGGCACGGGCCCGACCCTCCGCGGGAACGTCGCCGCCCACCCACGACGTCAGCCGCCCGTCGGACTCCAGCGCCGCGTGCAGGTCCCCGGCGCCGCCGAAACCGGTGATGCCCTCACGACTCGTCAGGGTGGTGGCCTTGTGGCCCCCGGCGGTCAGGATGTCGGCCCGGTACGCGCCCCCGGCGACGCGGTACACCTTCGCGGTGGAGGTGCCGTCCGCCAGGGTGAGGCTCTTGACCAGCGTCGCCTGCGGTCCCGCGGAGTGCGCGGACGAGGCCGCGGGCACCCCCTCGGCGAGGGCGGCGGCGGTGGGCAGTGCCAGCAGACTTCCGGCGCATGCGGTCACGGCGGCGGCGCGAACGAGAGTGCGGCGGCTGACGGTGCTCACGGGAAACCCTTCGGTGCTGGTCGGCCCAACTCGGCCCTGGTCGGTCCTAGTGGGACAAACCTAGGCGCCGGCCATTGCGGCAGAGCCCCGTTCTTGTAACAGCGGCGTCGCAGGGTCACGTCAGAGTCGTTACACGGCGGGGGGATTGCCGTGCGGCGCCCCGGCTGCTCCCATGGACGGCGGGGGTGAGGGCCCATGAAGGGACTCAGAGTATTGCCGGGCGGCCGGGCCGGCCGGGGCCGGTTGTACGTCAATCTGCCCGACGGGCGCGCGGTGGCCTGGTACGACCGGCGGGCGAACCGGATCAGCATCCTCGACGACGCCCACCGCGAGGCGGTCCTCACCGTGCTGCGGCCCTACCTGGCGGGAACGGTCTCGATCGGACCGCCGCCCGTCCCCTCGGCGGCCGTGCTGGCCGGCCTCGCCCTCCCGCCGGACGCGGACCTGGCCCCGAACCGCCCCGGCGAAACCCTGCTGGGCGAACTCGAACACGGCCCGGCGGGCAGCCGGGCACGCCACCGGCTGCGCCAGGACTTGCTGGCCCAGCAGCGCATGGGGGACGCCTTCGACGCCCTGGAGGCGGACGGCTGGCGGATCCTGCACTGCGTCCCGGTCCCGGGACTGGGCCGCATCGACCACCTCCTGATCGGCCCGGCCGGCATCTTCTGCGTCCGCACGGTCCCGGGCCGCCGCCAGCGCGCGGTGGCCGGCGACCTCCTGCTCACGGTCGGCCGCACGGAACCCCGCCCCGACCCCCGCTGGACCCGCAGCGCGGCGGCCCGCGCCACCCGAGCCCTGGCGGCCCAGGTCACCCCGGCCCTGGCCGTGGTCGACGCCTCCCGCGTCGAGGTGGCCCCGACCCTCCGCGACGTCCGCATCCTCCAGCCCCCGACGGCCACCGCGGACCTCACCTCCGCCCCGACGGCCCTCAAACCCCCGGACATCGAAACCCTCTTCACCCTGGCCCGCGACACAAGAACCTGGCTACCCCCCACCGCCAAACCCGCGGTCGCGTAAGGCGCGGCGTCCGGACCTGGCGAAAGGCCCGCCCCCACCCGCCGGGACGTCTGAGACAGGGCGTCCGGGGCGGAGCCCAGGTTCCGGGGAAGGGCGGGGAGCCGGGCAGAGACCGGCGGGGCGGTCCGGGCAGTCCGGGCAGGCAGGGCAAGCTGGGCAGTCCGGGCAAGCGGTACAGGCGGGAGCAGTCAGTGGCGGGGCGCCGCAGTCCGTCGCGGCCGGCGCTCCGCTCAGGCCGAGGTCCGCTTCCGGGCCGGCGTCGCCTTCTTCGCGGAGCCGGCCGTCTTCTTGGCGGCTGCCGAGGTCGATTTCGCCGATTTCGACGTCGACTTGGCCGTCGTCTTGGCGGTCGCCTTGGAGGTGGTCCTGGCCGTCGATTTGGCCGTCGACTTGGCGGTACCCGCGGTCTTCTTCGCCGCACCCGAGGCCGTCTTCTTCGCCGACGCCGCCGTCGACTTCTTCCCGCCCACCGCCTTCGGCGCAGACGCAGACGCAGCCGCGGTCGACTTCCGCCGCCCCCGGATCGGCGTCACGTCGGCCTCCTCGGCCCCGGCCCCGGCCTCCGCCCCGGCCGTACCCTCACCCGCGGAAGCCGCCTCACCCCGCGAAGCCTTGGCCGCCTTCACGCTCTTCTCCAGCGCCGCCATCAGGTCGATCACCTGGCCCCCGGCCGGCTCCACGACGGCCTCGCTCGGTTCGAACGCCCCGCCCGCCTTGGCCGCGATCATCTCTTCCACGGCCTCCTTGTAGTCGTCGTGGAGCGAGGACAGCTCCACCTCACCCAGCGTCGCCATCAGCGCGTCCGCCAGGTCGAGTTCGGCGTCCCGTACCTTCACGTCCGCCTCCGGAGCCACCCCCTCCGGCACCCGGATCTCGTCCGGCCACAACAGCCCGTGCATCGCGATCACGTCGTCCACGACCCGGAGCATGCCCAGCCGTTCCCGGCCCCGCAGCGCGTACTTGGCGATCGCGACCTTCCGGCTCCGCTTCAGCGCCTCCCGCAACAGGGTGTAGGGCTTCGCCGCCGTCGCCCCGTTCGCCGCGAGGTAGTACGCCGCGTCCATTTGCAGCGGATCGATCTCATCCGCCGGTACGAACGACATGATCTCGATCGTCCTGGCGGTCGGGATGGGCAGCTGCGCCAGATCCTCGTCCGTGATCGGGATGATCGACCCGTCCGCCTCCTCGTACCCCTTGCCGATCTCGGAGCCCGGCACCTCCTCGCCGTCCAGCTCGCACACCTTGCGGTAGCGGATCCGCCCGCCGTCATCGAGGTGGATCTGGCGGAAGGAGATCGAGTGGCTCTCGGTGGCGTTCACGAGCTTGATCGGAATGCTGACCAAGCCGAAGGAGATCGCCCCGTTCCAAATGGATCGCACGGTTCCTCCTGATTCGTGGCAATCTCATCGTATGACGCCGATCACAGTGGTGGAGGGCCGTCGCATCGCGCTCAGCAATCTCGACAAGGTGCTCTATCCCGAGACCGGCTTCACCAAGGGCGAGGTGCTGCACTACTACGCCACCATCGCGGGCTCCCTCCTCGCCCACATCCACGACCGCCCGGTGTCCTTCCTGCGCTACCCCGACGGCCCGGAGGGCCAGCTCTTCTTCACCAAGAATCCGCCGCCCGGTACGCCCGACTGGGTGAAAACCACCCCCGTGCCCCGCTCCGAGGACCTCACCGCCGAACAGGTGGTCGTCGCCGACATGGCCACCCTCATGTGGTCCGCCAACCTCGTCGTCGAGTTCCACACCCACCAGTGGACCGCCGGCAGCCCCGCCGTCGCGAACCGGATGGTCCTCGACCTCGACCCCGGCGCGCCCGCCTCCGTCGTCGAGTGCTGCGCCGTCGCCCTCTGGCTGCGCGACCGGCTCGCCGCCGACGGCCTGCGCGCGTACGCCAAGACCTCCGGCTCCAAGGGCATGCACCTGGCCGTGCCCCTCGAGCCGACCCCCTCCGCGCAGGTGTCGGCGTACGCGAAGCTCCTCGCCCAGGAGGCCGAGCGCGAACTCCCCGGCCTGGTCGTCCACCGCATGGCCAAGGCGCTGCGCCCCGGCAAGGTGTTCGTCGACCACAGCCAGAACGCCGCCGCCAAGACCACCGCCGCGCCCTACACCCTGCGCGCGCGGGCCCGTCCGACCGTCTCCGCGCCGGTGTCCTGGGAGGAGGTCGAAGCCTGCCGGCGCCCTTCCGACCTGGTCTTCCTCGCCGACGACATCCCGCCGCGGCTGGAACGCGACGGCGACCTCTTCGGCCCCCTGATCGACCTCGACCAGGCCGGCCGGCTGCCAGGGACGCGAGGAACCCGGCCGTGATCCGCGTCGCGCTGGCCACCGCCGTACGGACCCTCCCGCGCGGCGCGGGCCTGGCGTACGAGCCGAAGTTCGACGGGCACCGCCTCGTCATCGTGCGCTCGGACACCGACGTCGTGCTCCAGGCGCGCTCCGGCCGGATCGTGACCAGCGCCTTCCCCGATCTCGAGACGGCCGCACGGCAGTTGCCCGCCGGCACCGTCCTCGACGGGGAGGTGGTGGTCTGGCACCAGGGCCGGACGGAGTTCGCGCTGGTGCAGCGCCGGGCGGCGGCCACGGCCGCGCGGGCCGCCGTACTGGCGCAGACGCTGCCGGCCTCGTACGCCGCCTTCGACGTGCTGGAACTGGCCGGTCAGGACGTGCGCGGGCAGGCGTACGAGCGCCGCCGGGCCCTCCTGGTGGACCTCCTGCTGCCGCTCGGGCCGCCTCTGCAGCCGGTGCCGATGACCACCGATCCGGAACTGGCGGCCACCTGGTACGAGGCCCTGCCCGCCAGCGGCATCGAGGGCCTGGTCGTCAAACGGCTGGACCAGACCTACCCGGCGGGGCGGCGCGGCTGGCAGAAGCTGCGGCACACGGACGTGCGCGACGCGGCGGTGATCGGCTACACCGGCACCCCGCGCCGCCCGCTCGCCCTGGTGCTCGTCCTGCCGGTCGGGGACGAGACGCCGTTGGTGTCGAGCCCGCTCACCGCGGCCCTGCGCGCGGAGGTGGCGGAGGCACTGGCGGGGCGGGCGGAGCCGGCGGGGCCTGCGGCCCCGGCAACGGCCCCGGCGACCGCCACCGCGATCGCGATCGGGCTCGGCGAGGTGTCCTTCCGGCCGCTCGACCCGCCCCTGACGGCGGAGGTCCGGCACACCTCTGCCCGGCACCCGCCGCCGGAGGTGCTGAGGCTGCGGACCGACCTCTGACGGTCTGACGGGGCGGGACGGGGGACGGCGTGTGACGGTGCGGGACAGCCCTGTGGCCCGCGCGGGAGGCGCGGGCCACAGGGAGGGAATGCGCGGGATGCCGGCGTGTCGCGCGGCGGGATGTCAGCTGTGCGCGCCGCGCCCCGCGTCCGGTGGAGCCCCGGGCTGTGGATGCGGGCCAGGCCCCTCCACGTGCTGGTGCCCGGACTCGCGCTGCTTCCTCACCTCGTCCGGATGGCTGGAGGTCGTGGAACCGAAGTTTCCGTAGCCCTGCATCTCGTGCGGCCGCAGGCCGCCCTCGGGGATCTCCACATGGTCCCGCTCCTCGCGGACCTCGTGAACGGCTCCGCCGTTCGGCAGGTGCGGCTGGCTCTCGGGGTCGGGCGGCGGCGGCTCCTTGGCCCGGACCCGCTGACCCAGCTTGAAGCCGGCGAGCAGGAAGCCCGCGACGATAATCCCGACGACGAGGAACCAGGCGATGTCGGTCAAGGTCGAGTCCACGCTGAGGATCGTGTCCATGGGATCCATTTTCCCGCACTTCGAAGCGATATGCGCTGTTCTGCCCCGGATACCTTGCGCCATCCGGGGTACGCGCCAGAAGCAGCCGGATCGAGCCGCTCAGCGAGCCGCTCACCGAGCCGAACCGAGAAGGAGGCCCGCCATGCCCCGCGGATCTTCCCCCAAGCGCGAACGCCAGTACGAGCACATCAAAGAAGGCCTGGAGCAGCGCGGCGAGCCGGAGGAAAAGGCCAAGGAGATCGCCGCCCGGACCGTCAACAAGGAGCGTGCCCGGGCCGGCGAATCCAAGACCGCCAGCAAGGAATCCTTGCAGGACATGTCCTCGTCCCGCCGCGGCGGACTCCACTCCCACTCCGGCGCGCAGGGCCCCACGTACGACCAGCTGTACGCGGAGGCCCGGCGCCGCAATGTCCACGGCCGCTCGGACATGAACAAGGAGCAGCTCAAACGAGCCCTCGGCGAGAAGTGACGAGACGACGAGAGCCCGGCCTCAGGAGTTGATGGGTCCGTCCGTATCGCGCAGGGTGTCGAGCTCGCGTCCCCCCAGCACCCCCAGGATCTCGGCACAGATCGCCAGCGCGGTCTCCGCCGGGGTCCGCGCGCCGAGATCCAGGCCGATCGGCCCGTGCACCCGGGCCAGTTGGGCCTCGCTCACCCCGGCCGAGACCAGCCCTTCCCGCCGCCGCGCGGTGGTCCGGCGCGAGCCCAGCGCACCGACGTACGGAACCCCGAGCTCCAGCGCCAGGCGGAGCGTCGGCACGTCGAACTCCTCGTCGTGGCTGAGCATGACCACGCACGCGGCGTCCCGCCGCGCCCGGATCGCCTTCGCGGCCTCCTCCGTACCGTCGATGAGCACGGCCTCCCAGCCCAACAGCAGCGCCTGCCGCTCGATGATCCCGGCGAGCTCCCCGCCTCCGCCGATCACCACGTACGGAGCCGACGGGTACGCCTCCACCAGCACCAGCCCGGAGACCCCGTACAACGCGTCCCGCCCGGCCCGCCGCGTGGCCAGCAGCTCCCCGGCCCGCCGCCCGGCATCGTCGTGCGGAACATCGGTGGCCCGCACGACCTCGCTGACGGCCTGATCGGCCCCGTCGTTCAGCCGGGTCACCAACGCCACCCCGACCCCTTCCGCGAGCAGTTCCCACCACTCGGCCGGGATCGCGCCGAGCGGCTGGAGCAGCACCTCGGCCTGCCCGCCGCAGGTCAACTTCGCCTCCACGGCTTCGGCCCCGCGCACGGACACCTCGCACACCCGCGCGGTGTCCCGAGCCCCCATGGCCCCGGCCTCCGCCACGAGCTCAGCGTCAAAGACCCCCCGGTACAGCGCGCCGACACACTCTCCCCGCGATGCATCGACGAGCACGGCCCCGGCCGGATCCCGCGGCCCGAACCCCTGCTCGGTCACGGGCCGCGCCAGATACCCGGCCCGCCCCTCGGCCACCCACTGCCGCGCCGTCTCCACCAACTCACGCATCGGTGCCGCCCCATCCTCTACCCGCTGCTTCCCGCAAAGCACCAGGTCAACGGCACTATGCGGCCTCACACCCACCCTACGCACGCTCCCCACCCACCCCCACCCCCCAAACCCACAGACCCACCCCCACCCCCCTCGTACAGACCACCGGAATCTCCACGCCCCACTCGCGCCCATGCGCGCTTCCGTGCGCCCGTGCCGGTCCGATGCCGCCCTCGTGTTGACGGATGCGTAACCCGTTCGGGGGCCGATCGGGGCTCAGGCGCCCCATTCGGGCTAAACGGCCACATACCGCGTGGCATGCTCTGGCATCCCGTAACCCCCTGCCCTGAAAGGTGTGTTCATGCACCACACGACCCCTCGAACGGCCGTCCTGGCCACTGGCGGGGTCCTCCTCGTCACTGTCGTGGCGGGTTCCGCGTCAGCCGTGGGCTGGGGGAGCGTCACCGTGTCCTACGACAAGAAGACCCGCGCGACGGCATACGGCGACTTCCGCAACGATCACGACATCAACGCCAAGAACAAGGTGATGTCGAAGGACCTCGCCGCGGACGGCAACACGGTCTACACCGCGGGGCACTGGTACTTCGAGAACGGTGCCGAGGTGTTCCCGCTGAACACGCCCGAGCACAACCACACGTACTACGTCACCCACTACCTGAAGCACCCCCTTGAGGCCACGGCGAAATCCGTCCGAGGAGGTACCCGGGCGTGCGTGCAGCTCGGCTGGCCGGTGCCCGATACGTGCTCGGCCCAGGCCCTGCCCTCGTTCGACTACTGAGACTCCGAGGAGACCGCGATGATCAACCCCCCCTCGGCGCGGGGACGGGGCACCGGACGAAGCCGATCCTGCCCCCGGCACGGGTGACGGCGCCCTCCGGCTCGACGTTCGCGACCTCGTGGTCCGCTACGGGAGCAAGACCGCCCTCGACATCCCGGCCCTCTCCTTCCACCCCGGCGTCACCGCGCTCACCGGCTCCAACGGATCGGGGAAGACGACCCTGCTCAGGGCATGCGCACTCCTCCTCCGGCCCGCGGCCGGGTCGGTCTCGCTCGGAGACCTGGGACCGGACCGCCGAACCACCCTCCGCCGCTACCGCGAAGGCATCGGCTATCTCCCCCAATCACCCGACTTCCCCGGCCACTTCACCGTCCGCGAAGCAGTGACCTATGCGGCGTGGCTGCGCGGCGTGGCCCGCAGCCGACGCGCGGAGGCCATCCAGCGCGTGGTCGAGGACCTGAACCTCACCGACGTCGCCGACGCCCGCCTCCGCAGCCTCTCCGGAGGCAACCGCCAGCGGGCCCACATCGCCCAGGCCGTCGTCCACGAGCCCGCCGTCCTCCTCCTCGACGAGCCGACGACCGGCATCGACGTGGAACACCGCATCGAGTTGCGCACGTACCTGGCCCGCATGGGCCGTACCCGCTGCGTCGTACTCAGCACACACCACACCGAGGACATCGAGCTGCTGGCCGGCCGGGTCGTCTCGCTGCGCGAAGGCCGCATCGTCTTCGACGGCACCCCCACGGAACTCATGGCACGGGCCGGAGCAGGAGGCGGAGCCGGAGCCGGAGCCGGAGAGGGACCCGGTGACGGAGCTGCGTCCGCGGCGGCCCGCTCGGTGGAGCAGGCCCTCCACGACCTGAGCAGCGGCGGAGGCTCCACCCAGAGCGCTGCGGGCGGTGGCTGTTGACCAGCGACGTCGCGGGGAGTCGCCCCGTGGAACAGACCGTGCCCGACGACGACGCCGACGGCGGTACCCGATGACCACCAGTGCCCTCCTCCTCCACCTGCGCCGGTCTCTCGGCCGTACCGCCTTCCCGTTCCTCCTCCTGCTCGTGGTCCTCAACACCCTGCTGCGTCCGATGGCCTGGCGGCACGAGCCCATGTGGGCGGTGTACCAGTACAACTTCACCGTGATGCTGCTCGGCCCGCTCCTGGCAGGCGTGGCGGCCTGGGAAGGCCACCGCCTCTCCCGCGCCGACGCCTTCCTGTACGCCCACCACCGCCCCCTGGCGATGCTGGCGGCAGCCTGGGCCGCGCTCCTCGCCTGGTCCTCGGCGGCCTTCGTCTCCGGGCTCGCCCTCGTCCTCGGCCTGGTGGCCTGGGCCGGCACCCCGCCCACCCTGGGCCTGCCCGAACTCCTCACCCCCGTGCCCGCGCTCGCACTCCTCGGCCTCGCCTGCGCCGTCGGCCTCGCGGCCGGCTGGCTCGGCGGAGGCGGCGGCAAGCTCGCCGCTCCTTTGGTCGCGATCGCCGTGTTCCTCGCCTTCCTGCTCCTCTACGCGGGCGACCTCTCGGAGTTCGTGATGGTCGGCGGAGCCACCAGCTCGCTCGTCGGGTTGCGCCCCAAGGCCGGCACCCAGACGTCCCAGGTCGCGTTCTACGCGGCCGCCACCCTCCTCGTGCTGCTCGCCGGGGCCTGGAGCGCCGCCCTCCACCGGCTGCGCCCGCGCCACCTCCTCGCCGCAGCCGCCACCGCCGTGCTGTGCGCACTCTCGGCCGGCCACCTCGCCTCGGCCGACCCCCTGTACCTCGAACCCCGCCCCGGCGATGTCCGCTGCCAGGGCACCCGCCCCGAGATCTGCCTCGGCCGCGGCTACACCTCGTACGAGCCCCGCCTCCGCGCACGCCTCACCCCCCTGGTCCAGGCCATGGCGCAACTGAACCTCCCCGCCCCGGCCTCCTTCCGCCAGGACGCCCTGCGCAGCACCAAGAACACCGGTCAGCTCTCCCCGGACACCGTCGAGGGTGACCGAGAACTCCTCCTCGACATGTTCCTGGGCACCTACTACGGCTCCGACTGCGCCATCGAGCCCGGCAGCAGCATGGAACGCCACCACGTCAACGCCCGGTACTGGCTCTCCGAAGCCGTGGGAGTTCCCCCGTACGAAGACCCGCTCCTGGACCCCAAGCTCACCTCCGGCACCCCGTCCGAGCGGACCTCGGCAGCCCGCGCCGCCTTCCAGGGCCTGGCCGCCTGCGATGGCTAGCCTGCTCTACGTACGCCGCTGGCGCCTGGGCCGCCAGGCGCTCGCGGCCCTGTTCTGCGCGCTGCTCTGGGTCGCGACCCCGCTGCGGCTGTACGACGTACCGGCCCGCGACGGCGTACAGGGCGCCCTCTGGCCGATGGTCCCCGCCCTCTACGCGGCCTTCCTGCCGTCCGTCCTCGCCACGGCGGCCGAGGTCCAGGAACGCATCACCCCGAAGGCCACCCGTCTCCGGGCCACGACCACAGCGGTGGTACTCACCCTCGCAGCGGCCCTCGCCCTCGCGGGCGCCACCAACGACCCGGCCGTGGCCTTCCGCAACACCCTGCTCCTGACCGGCCTGGCCTTCTCCGGCGCCTGTCTCCTCCCCCCGGCGGCAGCCTGGGCACCCCCGGTGGCCATCCCCATGATCATGTGGCTGATCGGCACCAAACCCCAGGCCCAGGTGGAACCCTGGTCCCTCCTCCTCCTGCCCGGCACGGTCCCCTACACCTGGACCATCACCACCGCCCTCACGGCAACGGCCCTCACGACGTACCTCGTACGCGGCCCCCGCCCGTGACCGCGCAGCACGGCAGCCGGCTGCGCATACACGAAGACCCCGTCCTCGGCGTTCTCTCCGATGACGGGGTCTTCGGGGCTGCGGGGCGACTCCTCGGCGGCGCTTGTGGATGGCTGTGAGCCCCTGCGGCTGCGCCGGCGCGCGGATGCCTTTCCCGCCGTGCCGGCGCCGCCGACGGAAACCCCTGCGAGCCGCGGGCTACGCCCCCACCCAAGAAGCCGAGACCGGCACCACGCTCCTCGACCGCGCCCCCACCGACCGCGCGCCCAGCCTGCTCCCCACCCTGGACCAGGCCCACGCCATGTACGGCGAACCGGTCCGAGGCGTCCCGGCGAGCGCCCGGACCCTGGCCGGCCTGCTGTTGGGCCGTGGAAGCGACGGGTGACACCGATTCACTGGGCGGTCCGGATCGCGGTGCCGGTCCGGCCGGCGGTGCCATCGGACATCCCGGGAGGGCGGCTTCGCCTCCCGGCGACAGCCGCAGCGATTACGGACATGGACCGCAGCACGGAGTCCGGTGGCATGTCCAGGTCGAGCGCGTATTGGGTGAGGATCGCGCCCGATCCGCGAACCGTGTGCTGCTGTGGCGGTTCGTTGCCCTTGGCGTAGACGAGATGCCCTGAGGCAGGCCGAGCGCCGTGCAGTAGGCCAGCATCTGGTAGAGGTCCGAGCCGGGGAAGCCCTCTCGTTTCTCCGCCTTGTGCTTGGCGTCCACGACACCGAGGGGCCGCCTCGCATCGTCGTACCAGACGAGGTCCGGCTTCATCAGGATCCCGTTGCCGCCCTCGTCCAGGTGGTGGCGTGCCTGGGCGACCGAGCGGCCCCCGTAGGGGAGCAGGGCCCGGGAGAGCGACGTGCAGACGAAGTCCTCGAAGACTGCGGAACTGCCATGGGATGCCCCCGTCTCACTGATTGATCGACACCATTTCCGGCGGGACGGGGGGCGGGTCAACTCAGTTGTGGGTCAGACCTTCGCCTGGCTGGATCTCGTCCGTGTCGGCCGAGACCTCGCCGCCTAGTGCTTCCGCGATCGCGGATTGCGAGCCTTGCCCGGCAGGTACGCCTCGACGAACTCCTCCAGAGCGGCGCGGGTCAGCGGGTGCTGCTTGAGCGTGAAGTGCTTGGCGGTACGGAAGTCGTAGACCCAGAGCTTCGAGGTGTTGTGCACGCCTCCGCTGCGCGGTGTTCATGGTGCGGAACGCAAGAAGACCCTCCAACAGTACGAACACTGTTTGGAGGGTCCTCGGCACTTCCTGCGAAGTGCCCCCGGCAGGATTCGAACCTGCGCACACGGCTCCGGAGGCCGTTGCTCTATCCCCTGAGCTACGGGGGCGTGTCGTTCGCTGTGCGGCGACGGGTTGAACACTACCAGCTTCCGTGGGGTGATCAGGAACCCGTTTTCGGGGGGAGAGGGAGGTGGGTCGCCCGGACGGGGTGGAAGTGGCGAAAACCCGGACGCGGGGGGTCGGGCCGACCTACTCTCGAGTTGTGCCAGGCGTCTCGGGCCGGGTGCTTGTTGTCGACGACAACAAGGTCATCCGGCAGCTGATCAAGGTCAATCTCGAGCTGGAGGGCTTCGAGGTCGTGACCGCGAACGATGGTGCCGAATGCCTGGACGTCGTGCATCGCGTGTGTCCCGATGTGATCACCCTCGACGTGGTCATGCCGCGGCTGGACGGGTTCGGGACCGCCGCGCAGTTGCGGGCCGATCCGCGGACCAGTGCGGTGCCCGTCGCGATCGTCAGCGCCTGTACGCAGCACGAGGTGGAGACGGGGATCGAGGCCGGGGTGGATGCCTTCGTCGCCAAGCCCTTCGAGCCCGCCGAGCTGGTACGGGTCGTCCGGCGGCTGGTCGAGGGGAAGGACCGGCGCGACGGGAGGAAGGGAGCCCCCGCCGGGAGGGGGAGGGGCTGAGCGTCCAGCGCGCAGCACAGCTCATTTCACATGGCGAAACCCTTGGCGGGGTGGGCTGCCCTCTCGCCTAGGCTGGGTCTCGTGAACCCCGCCGATCTTCCCGACACCGTCGTGCGCGCCGTGCGCTGCGCCGTCGAGGACGGGGAGCTGGGAGCCGATGTGGCCGTGCCCCGGCGGGTCGTCGTGGAGCGGACCCGGCCCGGTGGCGTGGGGGACTACGCCACCCCCGTTGCCTTTCAGATCGCCAAGAGCGCCGGGTGCCCGCCTCGTGACGTGGCGGACGTGCTGGCCCGCCGGCTCCGCGCGGAGCCGGGGATCGAGCGCGTCGACGTCACCGGGGCGGGGTTCCTCTGTTTCGGCTTGGCTCCCTTGTACGCGCCGCTGGTGATGCGGGACGTCGGGCGGGCCCTCCTCCCCATGCCCTCCCCGCCCGTCGCTGCCGCGCCCCCCGCGGAGCCCGGCCTGCGGGAGTGCGTCGTCCGTGAGGTCGTCCTCCGGCTCGCACCCCTCGCCCCCGCCCCGGTCCCCGCCACAGCCGCCACCCCCGTCGCACCCGTCGCACCCGTCGCCAAGCGCGACGGTGACGTCGTGGCGCGGTTCGGGGCCGACGCCGCCCGCTGGGCCATGCTCGCCGTGCCGGCCCGCGAGACGCCCGAGTTCTCCGACCGGCTGCTCGTGCAGGGCGAGGAGAGCGAGTTCTTCCGGGTGCGGTACGCCCGGGCACGGGCCTGTGCGCTCCGGAGCAACGCCGCCCGCCTCGGGTTCGGCGCCGAGCCCGGGGACGTGTCCGACGCCCCCGACCTGCTGCGCGCCCTCGCCGAGTACCGGCTCGTCCTCGAAGCCGCCGCGCACCACCGCGCGCCCGAGCGGCTCACCCGGCACCTCGTCGAGCTGGCGGACGCGCTGCTCGACTTCCAGTACCGCGTACTGCCCCGCGGGGACGAGAAACCCTCGGCCGCCCACCGTGCCCGGCTGGCCCTTGCCGAAGCCGCCGGGACGGTGCTGGCCGGCGGCCTGGCCCTCCTCGGCATTGACGCACCCGAACGCCTGTGACCTGCGAAGAGAGATACCGATGAGCCGTTCCGCGCACCCCGCCGGGCCCCGTCACGCCGATGTCCTGCCCGAGGGGCACTACTCCCCGCCGCCGGCCGACCTCAATGCCCTCGACGAGAAGGTCTGGGCCCGGACCGTCACCCGCAACAACGACGGGGTCGTCGCCGTCGGCGGCATCGAAGTGACCCGGCTCGCCGAGGAGTTCGGGACCCCCGCCTACTTCCTCGACGAGGAGGACTTCCGGGCGCGCTGCCGGGCCTGGGCGCACGCGTTCGGCAAGGACGCCGACGTCTTCTACGCCGGGAAGGCGTTCCTCTCCAAGGCCGTCGTGAAGTGGCTCAAGGAAGAAGGGCTGAATCTCGACGTGTGCTCCGGCGGGGAGCTGACCACCGCGCTCGCCGCCGAGATGCCCCCCTCCCGGATCGCCTTCCACGGCAACAACAAGTCCGAGGGGGAGATCCGGCGGGCCGTCGAGGCCGGCGTCGGGCGGATCGTCCTCGACTCCTACCAGGAGATCGCCCGCGTCGCGCACATCGCCCGTGAGCTGGGCGTACGCCAGCCCGTCCAGATCCGCGTCACGGTCGGGGTGGAAGCGCACACGCACGAGTTCATCGCGACCGCGCACGAGGACCAGAAGTTCGGCATCGCCGTGGCCGACGGCTCCGCCGCCGAGGCCGTACGCCGGGCCCTCGGGCACGACTCGCTCGAGCTGCTCGGCGTCCACTCCCACATCGGCTCGCAGATCTTCGACATGGCCGGCTTCGAGGTGTCCGCGAAGCGGGTCGTGCAGCTGCTGGCCGCCGTACGCGACGAGCACGGCGTCGAGCTCCCCGAGATCGACCTCGGCGGCGGGCTCGGGATCGCCTACACCTCCGACGACGATCCGCGCGAACCCCACGAGATCGCCAAGGCGCTCACCGAGATCGTCGCGCGGGAATGCGAGAGCGCCGGACTGCGCGCGCCCCGGATCTCCGTCGAGCCCGGCCGGGCCATCGTCGGCCCCACCGCCTTCACCCTCTACGAGGTCGGCACCATCAAGCCGCTCGAGGGTCTGCGGACGTACGTCAGTGTCGACGGCGGGATGTCCGACAACATCCGGACCGCCCTCTACGACGCCGAGTACTCCGTCACCCTCGTCTCCCGCACCTCCGACGCCGAACCCATGCTCGTCCGGGTCGTCGGCAAGCACTGCGAGAGCGGCGACATCGTCGTGAAGGACGCGTTCCTGCCCGCCGACCTGGCCCCCGGTGACCTGCTCGCCGTCCCCGCCACCGGCGCGTACTGCCGCTCCATGGCCAGCAACTACAACCACGCACTGCGCCCGCCCGTCGTCGCCGTGCGCGACGGACAGGCCCGGGTGATCGTCCGGCGCGAGACGGAGGAAGATCTCCTGCGTCTCGACCTGGGATGATTTGCTTATTCCGGGGAGAAGGCCCCAGACCCCCAAAATAGGTGTCTCACTCAATGGACCGAGGGTGGAAACTGATGTCCATTGAGTGAGACTGGTTCTCACCCCGCGTGCAAGCCGCGTGCGGGGTACTGATGGAAGATCGAAAGGCGTAGGTCGAATGATGCGTACGCGTCCGCTGAAGGTGGCGCTGCTGGGCTGTGGAGTGGTCGGCTCGGAAGTTGCCCGCATCATGACGACGCACGCCGACGATCTGACGGCCAGGATCGGCGCGCCCGTCGAGCTCGCGGGCGTCGCCGTGCGCCGTCCCTCCAAGGTGCGCGAGGGCATCGACCCGGCGCTCATCACCACCGATGCGACCGCCCTCCTCAAACGCGGGGACATCGACGTCGCGATCGAGGTCATCGGCGGGATCGAGCCGGCCCGGACGCTGATCACCACCGCGTTCGAGAACGGCATCTCCGTCGTCTCCGCGAACAAGGCGCTGCTCGCCCAGGACGGCGCCGCCCTGCACGCCGCGGCCGAGACCCACGGCCTGGACCTGTACTACGAGGCCGCCGTCGCCGGCGCCATCCCGCTGGTCCGCCCGATGCGCGAGTCCCTCGCGGGCGACAAGATCAACCGTGTCATGGGCATCGTCAACGGCACGACGAACTTCATCCTCGACAAGATGGACTCCACCGGCGCCGGCTACCAGGAGGCGCTCGACGAGGCCACGGCCCTCGGGTACGCCGAGGCCGACCCCACCGCCGACGTCGAGGGCTACGACGCCGCCGCCAAGGCCGCGATCCTGGCCGGCATCGCCTTCCACACCCGGGTCCGCCTCGACGACGTCTACCGCGAGGGCATGACCGAGGTCAGCGCCGCCGACTTCGCCTCCGCGAAGCGGATGGGCTGCACCATCAAGCTCCTGGCGATCCTCGAGCGCGCCGCCGACGGCGAGTCCGTCACCGCCCGCGTGCACCCCGCCATGATCCCGCTCACGCACCCGCTCGCCTCCGTCCGCGAGGCGTACAACGCGGTCTTCGTCGAGGCGGAGGCCGCCGGGCGGCTCATGTTCTACGGGCCCGGCGCGGGCGGTTCGCCGACCGCGTCCGCGGTCCTCGGCGACCTCGTCGCCGTCTGCCGCAACAAGCTCGCCGAGGCAACGGGGCCCGGCGAGTCGGCGTACACCCAGCTGCCGGTCAGCCCCATGGGCGAGGTCGTCACCCGGTACCACATCAGTCTCGATGTGGCCGACAAGCCGGGCGTGCTCGCCCAGGTGGCGACGACCTTCGCCGAGCACGGAGTCTCCATCGACACCGTGCGGCAGCAGGGCAAGGACGGCGAGGCCTCCCTCGTCGTCGTCACTCACCGCGCACCCGACGCCGCCCTCTCCGGGACCGTCGAGGCGCTGCGGAAGCTGGACACCGTCCGCGGTGTCGCCAGCATCATGCGTGTTGAAGGGGAGTAAGGACCCATGAGCAGCAATCGCACCCACCAGTGGCGCGGCATCATCGAGGAGTACCGGGACCGCCTGCCGGTGACGGACACGACTCCCGTGGTCACACTCCGTGAGGGCGGTACGCCGCTCGTTCCCGCGCAGGTGCTCTCCGAGCGCACCGGCTGCGAGGTGCACCTCAAGGTCGAGGGAGCGAACCCCACCGGGTCCTTCAAGGACCGCGGCATGACCATGGCCATCACCAAGGCCAAGGAGGACGGCGCCAAGGCCGTCATCTGCGCCTCGACCGGCAACACCTCGGCCTCCGCCGCCGCGTACGCGGTGCGCGCCGGCATGGTCTCCGCCGTCCTCGTGCCCCGCGGCAAGATCGCGCTCGGCAAGATGGGTCAGGCCCTCGTGCACGGAGCCAAGATCCTCCAGGTGGACGGCAATTTCGACGACTGTCTGGATCTCGCCCGCGCGCTGTCCGACAACTACCCGGTGGCACTGGTCAATTCGGTCAACCCGGTACGTATCGAGGGTCAGAAGACTGCCGCGTTCGAGATCGTCGACGCGCTCGGCGACGCCCCCGACATCCACGTGCTGCCCGTCGGCAACGCGGGCAACATCACCGCGTACTGGAAGGGGTTCAAGGAGTACAAGGCCGACGGCCTGGCCTCCCGTACGCCCCGCGTGTGGGGTTTCCAGGCCTCCGGTTCCGCGCCCATCGTGCGCGGTGAGGTCGTCAAGGAGCCGCACACCATCGCCACCGCGATCCGGATCGGCAACCCGGCCTCCTGGGAGTACGCGCTCGCCGCGCGCGAGGAGTCGGGCGGTTTCATCGACGAGGTGACGGATCGTCAGATCCTGGCAGCCTACCGGCTGTTGGCCTCCCAGGAGGGCGTCTTCGTCGAGCCCGCCTCGGCCGCCTCGGTGGCCGGCCTGCTCAAGGCCGCCGAGCTGGGCCTGGTGGACCCGGGCCAGAAGATCGTGTGCACCGTCACCGGCAACGGCCTGAAGGACCCCGACTGGGCGATCGCCGGCGCTCCGCAGCCGGTCACCGTTCCGGTGGACGCCGAAGCCGCGGCCGTCCGCCTCGGCCTGGTCTGACATGTGAGCCGGTTCCGGCGGCCCCAGGGCCTCCGGAACCGGCAACTCACCCCGTACGGCACCAAAAGTGCGGCCGAAGCCGCGACACGCATCGTGCGCCTGCTGTGCGCCCTATGTCGCGAGAGAACCTTCCTTCGATACGCTGTACTTACATCCGCCACCGCGCATATGACCGTGGTGCTGCCCAGTGGGCCTTCGGGTGTCGTACGTTCTCCAGTACATTCGCAGCGAGCCAGCGAAGAGCGAAGATCTCGCACAGTCACAAGGAGTGTCATCGGACGATGGCCGGTCCAGCGTTCCGCGCCGCCGCCGTACGGGTGCGCGTCCCCGCCAGCAGTGCCAATCTCGGCCCGGGTTTCGATGCCCTCGGCCTGGCCCTGGGGCTCTACGACGACGTGGTCGTCCGGGTGGCCGACTCCGGCCTGAACATCGACATCGCGGGTGAGGGCGCCGACACGCTCCCGCGGGACGAGAGCCACCTGCTCGTACGCTCCATGCGCACCGCCTTCGACCTGCTGGGCGGACAGCCGCGCGGCCTCGAGGTCGTCTGCGCCAACCGGATCCCGCACGGCCGGGGCCTCGGCTCCTCCTCGGCCGCCATCTGCGCGGGCATCGTCGCCGCCCGCGCCGTGACCATAGGCGGCGAGACCAGGCTCGACGACGCGGCGCTCCTGGAACTCGCCACCGAGATCGAGGGCCACCCCGACAACGTCGCCGCCTGTCTCCTCGGCGGCTTCACCCTGGCCTGGATGGACGGCGGCAGCGCCAAGGCGATCCGGATGGAGCCCGCCGGTTCCATCGTTCCGGTGGTCTTCGTCCCCTCCAAGCCGGTCCTGACCGAGACCGCGCGCGGCCTGCTGCCGCGCAGCGTCCCGCACGTGGACGCGGCCGTGAACGCCGGTCGTGCCGGACTGCTCGTGGAGGCCCTGACCAGGCGCCCCGAGCTGCTCCTGCCGGCCACCGAAGACCGGCTCCACCAGGAGTACCGGTCCCCGGCGATGCCCGAGAGCGTCGCACTCGTGAACCGACTGCGGGCGGACGGCATCCCCGCGGTCATCTCCGGCGCGGGCCCCACGGTCCTGGCGCTGGTCGACAACGACGCGGCCGACAAGGTCGCGCAGCTCGCGGGCGAAGGGTGGGCGGCGAACCGGCTCGCCCTCGACGCCGCGGGCGCGAGCGTTCTTCCGCTGGGAACCCAGGGCGGCTGAGCCAGGCCGGTCAGGGGCGGGCGGCCAGGGCAGGCCGCCCGCGCGGAAGGCGCGATTGCCGGTGATTGAGAGGGGGAATGTCTGTTGGATCCGGTAGTGTTAATCTCAAGTGCGCAACCGAAGCCGCCATGGCTCGGTGCTCAGTGTCCCCATCCGGGACCACCTTTCTTCCGGGAGCCTCCCCGACTGCTTTGATCACTTCCAGCAGTTTCGAGCACGCTCCGGAATCGGCGTGACATTCCCACGCTTCCAGCTCGGGGGCTTCTCGCCGGAACCACCCATGCACGTTTTCTCTCCGCCGTATCTCTACCGGCGGACCACCGCCCCGGCACAGTCCAACCCCATCAGGTCACGGACTGTTGTCGGACAGCACAACCGGTCGCCGAGCCAGACAGGCCGACGTCCGCTCCAGGGAAGGACCCTTCGTGAGCGACACCACCGATCTGATGGGCGCTGCCGACACCTCTGTCGACACCAGTGCCCCCGCCGCGGGCGCGGCCCCCAAGCGTCGCCGCACCGGCACCGGCCTTGACGGCATGGTCCTGGCCGAGCTGCAGCAGGTCGCGTCGGGCCTCGGCATCAGGGGCACCGCGCGGATGCGCAAGAGCCAGCTGATCGAGGTCATCAAGGAGACGCAGGCGGGCGGCGCCGCAGCGCCCAAGGCCGCCGCCTCCGCCGCGGACACCGCCGAGGCCAAGCCGAAGCGCCGCGCCACCAGCAAGGCCCGCGCGGCCGCTGCCGCGCCGACGGTCGAGGACGCCGCCGCGGCGCCCGCCGAGAAGCCTGCCGTGCAGGCCCAGATCGACATTCCGGGCCAGCCGGCTGGGGGCCCCTCCCGCGCGAGCGAAGCCGAGCGTGGGGGAGACGACGCCCCGGTCGGCGAGCGCCGCCGGCGTCGGGCCACCGCCCCGTCCGGCAGCCCGGAGGCCTCGGCCCCCGCCGCCGTGCAGGTCGAGCAGAAGACCGAGACCGTCAAGGCCGAGGCCGCGACGGTGACCGCCGTCGCGCCGCAGACGGACGTACGGGCCGAGGCCGCCACGGCCGTCTCCGCCCCGGCGCAGGAGGGCGAGGGCCGCGGCCGTCGCGACCGCCGTGACCGCGGCGCCGAGCGCGGCGACCGTCAGCGCGACCGCCGCGACCGCGGTGCCAAGGCCGACGAGCAGGGCCAGGGCGGCCAGGGCCAGGGCGCGCAGGGCGGCCAGGGCGGCGGCCGTCAGGACCGCGCCGAGCGCGGCGACCGCCAGCAGCAGGGCGGCCGCGGCCAGGGCCAGCAGGGCCGTCAGGACCGGCAGGGTCCCCCGGACAGCGGTCCGCAGGACGACTTCGACGACGAGGGCGGCCGTCGCGGCCGTCGCGGCCGTTACCGCGACCGCCGTGGCCGTCGCGGCCGCGACGAGTTCGCCCCGAACGAGCCGCAGGTCGCCGACGACGACGTGCTGATCCCCGTCGCGGGCATCCTCGACATCCTCGACAACTACGCGTTCATCCGGACCTCGGGCTACCTGCCCGGCCCCAACGACGTGTACGTCTCCCTCGCACAGGTCCGCAAGGCGGGTCTGCGCAAGGGCGACCACACCACCGGTGCCGTGCGCCAGCCCAAGGACGGCGAGCGCCGCGAGAAGTTCAACGCCCTCGTGCGACTGGACTCGGTGAACGGCATGGCGCCCGAATCCGGCCGCGGCCGACCGGAGTTCCAGAAGCTGACGCCCCTGTACCCGCAGGACCGGCTCCGTCTGGAGACCGACCCGGGCGTGCTGACGACCCGCATCATCGACCTCGTGTCGCCGATCGGAAAGGGTCAGCGAGGCCTGATCGTGGCCCCGCCGAAGACCGGCAAGACCATGATCATGCAGGCGATCGCCAACGCGATCACCACCAACAACCCCGAGTGCCACCTGATGGTCGTCCTGGTCGACGAGCGTCCGGAAGAGGTCACCGACATGCAGCGGTCGGTCAAGGGCGAGGTCATCTCCTCGACCTTCGACCGCCCGGCCGAGGACCACACCACCGTCGCCGAGCTGGCCATCGAGCGCGCCAAGCGCCTCGTCGAGCTGGGTCACGACGTGGTCGTCCTGCTGGACTCCATCACCCGTCTGGGCCGCGCGTACAACCTCGCGGCGCCCGCCTCCGGCCGCATCCTGTCCGGTGGTGTCGACTCGACCGCGCTGTACCCGCCGAAGCGCTTCTTCGGTGCCGCGCGCAACATCGAGGACGGCGGCTCGCTGACCATCCTGGCCACCGCGCTGGTCGACACCGGCTCGCGCATGGACGAGGTGATCTTCGAGGAGTTCAAGGGCACCGGCAACATGGAGCTCAAGCTCGACCGGAAGCTCGCCGACAAGCGCATCTTCCCGGCCGTCGACGTCGACCCGTCGGGCACCCGCAAGGAGGAGATCCTCCTCAACGCGGAGGAGCTCGCCATCGTCTGGAAGCTGCGCCGGGTGCTGCACGCGCTCGACTCTCAGCAGGCGATCGAGCTGCTGCTCGACAAGATGAAGCAGACGAAGTCGAACGCCGAGTTCCTGATGCAGATCGCGAAGACCACTCCGTCGGGCAAGAACGACGACTGAGTCCCGCCACGCTGCGTCACAGCCGCCCCCCGTCGCGTCCGCGCCGGGGGGCGGCCGTCTGTGTGCGGTGCGACCTTCACCACACGGGGGGGGCGGGGCTGAACCTCGGGCCGCCCGCCTGCGTCCGGTGGGGAAACCGCAGGTGGCGGCGGGGGCCGCGCACCGTGCGTCGCGGAACGCGGTCCCCGCCGGTCCGGCTCGGGACCGCCGGCGGCCGTGGAACCCTGGAGGACGTTCGGCCGTCTGTGTCAAGGACAGGGGACCGCGTTCAGGACTGAGGAGAGCATGAGCCAGGACAGCAACGGCGCCAGCCATCGCGCCGCGGGCCGGCGCCGGCGCAAGCCACCGCAGCGCCGCAAGGCCCTCGTCATCGCCGCGTGGAGCGCAGCGGGCGTGGTCCTGCTCGGCGGGGCGGGCCTCGGCTACTTCTACTTCAAGCTGAACGGCAACCTGAAGACCGTCGACATCGACCAGGCGCTCGGCACCGACCGCCCGCAGAACATCGACAACGGCTCGATGGACATCCTGGTCCTCGGTTCCGACTCCCGCGGCGGCGCGAACTCCGGCTACGGCCCGGACGACGGCGGCTCGGCCCGCTCCGACACCGCGATGATCGTCCACCTGAACGAGGGCCACACCAAGGCCAGCATCGTGTCGATACCCCGCGACACCATGACCGTCCGCCCCTCGTGCACCACCGGCAAGGGCAAGACCGACCCCGGCGGGACGCGCAGGCAGTTCAACGAGGCGTACACCGTCGGCGGGGCGGCCTGCGCGGTCAAGACCGTCGAGAAGATGTCGGGGATCCGCATGGACCACTACATCGAGGTCGACTTCACGGGCTTCAAGAAGATCATCGACACCCTCGGCGGGGTCGAGGTCACCACCGCGAAGCCGATCAAGGACGACTACAGCCACCTGGACCTCCCGGCGGGCCCGAACAAGCTGAACGGCGAGCAGGCCCTCGGCCTGGTCCGTACCCGCCACGCCGTCGGCGACGGCGGAGACCTCGGCCGAATACAGCTCCAGCAG
The DNA here is from genome assembly GCF_055588085.1 of Streptomyces sp. NPDC046303. NCBI lineage: Bacteria > Bacillati > Actinomycetota > Actinomycetes > Kitasatosporales > Streptomycetaceae > Streptomyces > Streptomyces sp. NPDC046303. The sequence continues at coordinate 273,276 of NZ_JBVJFA010000003.1, read as the reverse complement.
GCCTTCATCAAGGCGCTGATCAAGCAGGTCAAGAGCATCGGCCTGTTCGACAACCCCAAGCGGCTGCTCGACCTCGCCGACACCGGCACCAAGTCGATCACCACCGACAAGCCGCTCGGCGATGTGAAATCGCTCATGGGCTTCGCCCAGAGCCTCCAGGGCATCAACGCCCAGGACATGCACATGATCACCCTGCCGGTCACCACGGACGCGATCGACCCCAACCGCGTCGCGCCCCTGAAGAAGGAGTCCCAGCTGGTCTGGGACGCCCTGCTGGCCGACCGTCCGATCCCGGCCGAGGCCACCGCGAACTCGAGCGGGGACAAGGGCACGGCCGGTTCGATCGTCCAGTGAGCGACCGGGCGGACGGGGGCGGAATAGATGCCCGACCCCTGCCGTTGAGGGAGGCGTCCTCAGAATTTTGACAGGCAGCCCGGTCCTGGCAGACTGGTCTGTCGGCCCCGGTTCACGCAGTGCGCAATTCGGCTCCTGCGACCCGGCGCCCTCCCGAATCTAGGAGACACCTTGAAGAGCGAGATCCACCCCCAGTACGTCGAGACCCAGGTCAGCTGCACCTGTGGCGCGTCGTTCACCACCCGTAGCACCCTCGTCGAGGGCACCATCCGTGCCGAGGTCTGCTCCGAGTGCCACCCGTTCTACACGGGCAAGCAGAAGATCCTCGACACCGGTGGCCGTGTGGCGCGCTTCGAGGCTCGCTTCGGCAAGGGTGCGGCCAAGAAGTAGCGCGACCCAGGCGCCGGTCACCGGCCGCCCCCTGTCCACTCGGGGGCGGCCGGACCGGCGCCTTTGTCGTCGTCCAGCCCCGTCACCCCCTGCAGTCCTTCGCACTTTTACCCCAGGAGTACCCCGATGTTCGAGGCGGTCGAGGAACTGGTCGGCGAGCACGCCGACCTTGAGAAGAAGCTCGCCGACCCTTCGGTCCACTCCGATCAGGCCAACGCGCGCAAGCTGAACAAGCGCTACGCGGAGCTGACCCCGATCATCGCGACCTTCCGTGCGTGGAAGCAGGCGGCCGAGGACATCGAGACGGCCAAGGAATTCGCCGCCGACGACCCCGACTTCGCGGCCGAGGTCAAGGAGCTGACGGCGCAGCGCGAGGAGCTCACCGAGAAGCTCCGCCTGCTGCTGGTCCCGCGCGACCCCAGCGACGACAAGGACGTGCTCCTGGAGGTCAAGGCCGGCGCGGGCGGCGACGAGTCCGCCCTGTTCGCCGGCGACCTGCTGCGCATGTACCTGCGCTACGCCGAGCGCGTGGGCTGGAAGACCGAGATCATCGACGCGACCGAGTCCGAGCTCGGCGGCTACAAGGACGTGCAGGTCTCCGTCCGCACCAAGGGCGGCAACGGCGCCACCGAGCCCGGCCAGGGCGTGTGGGCCCGCCTGAAGTACGAGGGCGGCGTGCACCGCGTCCAGCGGGTTCCGGCCACCGAGTCCCAGGGCCGCATCCACACCTCCGCCGCCGGCGTGCTCGTCACCCCGGAGGCCGAGGAGGTCGAGGTCGAGATCAACATGAACGACCTCCGCATCGACGTGTACCGCTCGTCGGGCCCCGGCGGCCAGTCCGTCAACACCACCGACTCGGCGGTGCGCATCACGCACCTGCCGACGGGCGTCGTCGCCTCCTGCCAGAACGAGAAGAGCCAGCTCCAGAACAAGGAGCAGGCCATGCGCATCCTGCGCTCGCGGCTCCTCGCCGCGGCCCAGGAAGCCGCCGAGCAGGAGGCCTCCGACGTGCGCCGCAGCCAGGTGCGCTCCGTGGACCGCTCCGAGAAGATCCGCACGTACAACTACCCGGAAAACCGGATCTCGGACCACCGCACCGGCTTCAAGGCGTACAACTTGGACCAGGTGCTCGACGGCGACCTCGACTCGGTCATCCAGGCCTGCGTCGACGCCGACTCCGCGGCCAAGCTCGCCGCCGCGCAGTAGAGCCGCAACGACCCGTACCACCCCCCGTACGACAGCAGCCCGGAGGACCAGCGTGAACTTGCTGCTTGCCGAGGTGGCCCAGGCCACCCAGCGGCTGGCCGCCGCCGGCGTGCCCTCACCGCGCTTCGACGCGGAGGAGCTCGCGGCCTTCGTGCACGGCGTCAAGCGGGGGGAACTGCACCACGTCAAGGACGCGGACTTCGACGCCCGCTACTGGGAGGCCGTCGCCCGCCGCGAGGCGCGCGAGCCGCTCCAGCACATCACCGGCCGCGCCTTCTTCCGGTACCTGGAGCTCCAGGTCGGGCCCGGGGTCTTCGTCCCGCGGCCCGAGACCGAGTCGGTCGTGGACTGGGCCATACACGCCGTCCGGGCGATGGACGTGGTCGAGCCGCTGATCGTGGACCTGTGCACCGGCTCCGGCGCGATCGCGCTGGCCATGGCGCAGGAGGTGCCGCGCTCGCGCGTGCACGCGGTCGAGCTGTCCGAGGAAGCCCTGCGCTGGACCCGCAAGAACGCCGAGGGTTCGCGGGTCACCGTCCACCAGGGGGACGCGCTGAGCGCCCTGCCGGAGCTCGACGGACAGGTCGACCTGGTCATCTCCAATCCGCCGTACATCCCGCTCACCGAGTGGGAGTACGTGGCTCCCGAGGCCCGCGACCACGATCCGGAGATGGCCCTGTTCTCCGGCGAGGACGGCCTCGACACCATCCGCGGCCTCGAGCGCACGGCCCACCGGCTGCTGCGGCCCGGCGGCATCGTCGTCATCGAGCACGCCGACACCCAGGGCGGCCAGGTCCCGTGGATCTTCGCGGAGGAGCGGGGCTGGGCCGACGCCGCCGACCACCCGGACCTCAACAACCGCCCGCGGTTCGCGACCGCCCGCAAGGCACTGCCGTGATCCGCTCCAGTTCACCCAGTGACACCGTCACCCCCCTGCTGCACGAGGAGTCCCGCTGATGGCCCGGCGATACGACTGCAACGACGCGACGGACCGCAAGACGGGCCTGCGCGAAGCCGCATCCGCCGTGCGCCGCGGCGAGCTCGTCGTGCTGCCCACCGACACCCTGTACGGGATCGGCGCGGACGCCTTCAGCCCGGAAGCGGTCCACGACCTGCTCGCCGCCAAGGGGCGGGGCCGCGGCATGCCCACTCCGGTGCTCATCGGCTCCCCGAACACCCTGCACGGCCTGGTCACCGACTTCTCCGAGCAGGCCTGGGAGCTCGTCGACGCCTTCTGGCCGGGCGCGCTGACGCTCGTCGCCAAGCACCAGCCCTCCCTGGCCTGGGACCTCGGCGACACCGGCGGCACCGTGGCCGTACGGATGCCCCTGCACCCCGTCGCGATCGAGCTGCTGACCGAGGTCGGCCCGATGGCCGTGTCCTCGGCCAACCTGACCGGACACCCGGCACCCGAGGACTGCGACGCCGCGCGCGAGATGCTCGGCGACTCCGTGTCCGTGTACCTGGACGGCGGTCCGACGCCCGGCATCCAGCCGTCGTCGATCGTCGACGTGACGGGGAAGGTTCCCGTCCTGCTGCGCGAAGGGGCGCTCACCGCGGAGCAGCTGCGGGAGGTCGTACCCGACCTCGAGGTAGCCCCGTGAGCCCTGAGGGGCGTGGCATAGCAAGCGGGCACCTCCCGGCGGTGGCCGGGGGAGACACCTTCCGCATACTCCACGTCAGCACCGGCAACGTGTGCCGCTCGCCCATCACCGAGCGGCTGACGCGGCACGCCCTCGCGCACCGCCTCGGGGGCCTGGTCACCGCGGACCTCATCGTGGAGAGCGCCGGCACCTGGGGCCACGAGGGCGCCCCGATGGAGGCGAACGCGGCAGCCGTACTGGCGGACTTCGGAGCAGATGCCTCCGGTTTCACCGGACGGGAACTGCTCGACGAACACGTCATCCGGGCCGACCTGGTGCTGACCGCCACCCGCGACCACCGGGCGCAGGTCATCTCGATGGGGCATTCGGCGGGGCTGCGCACCTTCACGCTGAAGGAGTTCACCCGGCTGGTCCGGGCCATAGACCCGGCCACCCTGCCGCCCCTGGACGACGGCATGGCCGAGCGGGCGCGCGCCCTGGTACGGGCCGCGGCGGCGCTGCGCGGCTGGCTGCTGGCGCCGTCGCCGGACGCGGACGAGGTGTACGACCCGTACGGGGCGCCGATCACCTTCTTCCGCTCGATCGGCGACGAGATCAACCAGGCGCTGGACCCGGTGGTGACGGCCCTGACGGGCGTGACGGCCTCCCGCTGACCCCGCCGTGCCGGGGCCGCCGCGCGCAGCCGCCCGCAGGCGGCCCGTCGCCGGGCGCGATACGGGGCTCCGGCCTACAGTGGCAGGTAACCCGGCACCCCCTGGAGTCGCGCCATGAGCGTCACCACCCAGGCCACGGATGCCCTGCGCCAGCAGGATCCCCAGATGGCCGACATCCTCGCGGGCGAGCGGCAGCGGCAGGCGAGCACGCTGCAGCTGATCGCCGCCGAGAACTTCACCTCGCCCGCCGTGCTCGCCGCACTCGGCTCCGCGCTGTCCAACAAGTACGCCGAGGGGTACCCGGGAGCCCGGTACCACGGCGGCTGCGAATACGTCGACATGGCCGAGCAGATCGCCGTGGAACGGGCCACGGCCCTGTTCGGCGCCGAGCACGCCAATGTGCAGCCGCACTCCGGTTCCTCCGCGGTCCTGGCCGCGTACGCCGCGCTGCTGCGGCCCGGGGAGACGGTGCTGGCGATGGGCCTGCCGTACGGCGGCCACCTCACGCACGGCTCGCCCGCGAACTTCTCCGGCCGGTGGTTCGACTTCGTCGGCTACGGGGTGGACGCGGAGACCGGGCTCATCGACTACGAGCAGGTGCAGCAGCTCGCCCACTCGCACCGGCCGAAGGCGATCGTCTGCGGATCCATCTCCTACCCCCGCCACCCCGAGTACTCGGCCTTCCGGGAGATCGCCGACGAGGTCGGCGCCTATCTGATCGCCGACGCCGCCCACCCCATCGGGCTGGTGGCCGGCGGGGCCGCGCCGAGCCCGGTCCCGTACGCCGACATCGTCTGCGCGACCACGCACAAGGTGCTGCGCGGTCCGCGCGGCGGCATGCTGCTGTGCGGCGCCGAGTTCGCCGAGCGGATCGACCGGGCGGTGTTCCCCTTCACCCAGGGCGGCGCCCAGATGCACACCATCGCCGCCAAGGCCGTGGCCTTCGGGGAGGCCGCGGCCCCCGCCTTCGCCACGTACGCGCACCGGGTCGTCGCCAACGCGCGGGCGCTGGCCGAGGCCTTGGAGGACCACGGCTTCACCGTGACCACCGGCGGGACCGACACCCACCTGATCACCGCCGACCCGGCCCCGCTGGGCGTCGACGGGCCGACCGCGCGCGGCCGGCTGGCCGCCGCCGGGATCGTGCTCGACACCTGCGCCCTCCCGTACGGGGACCAGCGCGGGGTGCGGCTGGGCACCGCCGCCGTCACCACCCAGGGGATGGGGGAGGCGGAGATGCCCCGGATCGCGGCGCTGTTCGCGGCCGCCCTGCACGGGGACGCGGCGCGGACCCGTACGGAGGTCGGAGAGCTGACGATGGGATTTCCCCCTTACGGGGAGTAAACGGGACAAGGGGGGTGTAGTGGAACCGGGATACGGTCCCCTCGCGTCCTCGGTGGGGGGTGCATCACAGCTAATGTGTGGGGCTGAGATGGCCGGCGATACATCTGGGGCAGCCCGTGCGTGAATATCTGCTGACACTTTGTGTCACGGTCGCGGTGACCTACCTGCTGACCGGGCCCGTGCGGAAGTTCGCGATCGCGGCCGGGGCCATGCCGGAGATCCGCGCCCGCGACGTGCACCGCGAGCCCACGCCGCGGCTCGGCGGTATCGCCATGTTCGGCGGCCTGTGCGCGGGCCTGCTGGTCGCCGACCACCTGCACAACCTCAACGGCGTCTTCGAGCTCTCGAACGAACCGCGCGCCCTGCTCTCCGGCGCCGCCCTGATCTGGCTGGTCGGCGTCCTCGACGACAAGTTCGAGATCGACGCGCTGATCAAGCTCGGCGCGCAGATGATCTCCGCCGGCGTGATGGTGATGCAGGGCCTGACCATCCTGTGGATCCCGGTTCCGGGCATTGGCACGGTCTCCCTCACCCAGTGGCAGGGGAACCTGCTCACCGTGGCCCTGGTCGTGATCACCATCAACGCGGTGAACTTCGTGGACGGCCTGGACGGCCTCGCCGCCGGCATGGTGTGCATCGCCGCCACCGCGTTCTTCCTGTACGCCTACCGGCTCTGGTTCGGCTACGGCATCGAGCAGGCCGCCCCCGCGACCCTCTTCGCCGCGATCCTGATGGGCATGTGCCTGGGCTTCCTGCCGCACAACATGCATCCCGCCCGGATCTTCATGGGCGACTCCGGCTCGATGCTCATCGGCCTGGTGCTCGCCGCCTCCGCGATCTCGATCAGCGGCCAGGTGGACCCGGACGCGCTGGCCCTGTTCGCGGGCGGTGAGCGCAACGCGACGCACGCGATGATCCCGGTGTTCATCCCGCTGATCCTGCCGCTGACGATCATCGCGATCCCGATGGCGGACCTGGTCCTGGCCATCGTCCGGCGCACCTGGAAGGGCCAGTCGCCCTTCGCCGCCGACCGCGGGCACCTGCACCACCGGCTCCTCGAGCTCGGACATTCGCACAGCCGCGCGGTGCTGATCATGTACTTCTGGTCGGGACTGATCGCCTTCGGCACGGTGGCGTACTCGGTGAACTCCGCCTCGATGTGGATCGTGCTGGGCATCGCCGCGCTCAGCGCGGTGGGCCTGATCCTGCTGCTCCTGCCGCGCTTCACCCCGCGCGCCCCGCGCTGGGCGGAGGGTCTGGTGCCGCCGCGCTACCGGCACGCCGCGCGGGCGGCGGAGGCGGCGGCCGAGGCCGCCGCCAGGGACGCCACGGGCACCGAGCCGGAGCCCGCCAGGCCGATCGCGGCGGGGGTGTCCGGCGTCAACGGGGCGACCGCCATCGGCCCCCGTTCGCGCTTCCCCGACCGGCGTAAGGCTGAATCGACTCGCTGACCGGTGTGGCGCATATCGGATATGGGCTCCCAATACCAGACAAGAGGCCTGTCTGTCGTGCACACACGCGCAGGGTCCCTCTCATGTGTGACAGTCAGCACACTTCGCAGGTAAAGCTCTCATCAAATAGTTTGTGATACCGTTCACTAAACCCGGCGACAGAGCCGAAGGACCGTAGTGCGACGGTCCCTTGGCCCGAGGATCACACTCGGACCGGGCTTACGCTCGTCCCGTACGAGTCCCGTGCCCCCACCACCACGCGGAGCAACCCGCCATGCGGTCTGATGACGTCCGATCTCTCCTGCAAGCCGCTGTACCCACCGCTGTCGCCGGCGCTCTCGCCGCCGTGATCAGCGCGCTGGTCGTCGGCGGCAAGGGGGCGGTCGGTGCCGTCGTCGCGACGCTGGTCGTGATTTTGTTCATGGGCATCGGATTCGTCGTTCTGCAGCGCACGGCGAAATCACTCCCGCATCTCTTCCAGGCCATGGGGCTCATGCTCTACGCGGCCCAGATTCTGCTGCTCTTCGTCTTTCTCGCCGCGTTCAAGAACACCACTCTGTTCCACCCCAAGGCCTTCGCGATCACGCTCGTCGCCACCACCCTCGTGTGGATCGGCGCGCAGACCCGTGCTCACATGAAGGCCAAGATCCTCTACGTCGAGCCTGACTCGATGAAGGGCGACAAGCCCGAAAATCCGGGGCCGAAGTCGTGAAGGGTAGGGCCGGGATAAGTGGGCGTTCGAGATCCTGCTATCGTCCGGTGCCAACTGCGGCACTGCGGGCGCGGGCATCTGAGCTGACGCCTGTTCCATCGCGAGGCTCGATGCCTGATCGCCGCCCCACCATCCGTTACACCAGTCCAGTGCCGAACCGCGGCTGCTCGCCGCGCCGACACAACGAGGTTGCCGTACCTATGCGCCACGCTGAAGGAGCCCTGCGGTGAGTGCTGCTGACATGACGCTCGCCTTCGATATCAACTGTCATTTCGAAGACACTCCCAGCTGCGGCTTCCCGGGCCCGACCCTGTACTCGTTCCTGTTCGAGCCGATCTTCGGCGACGCGGACAGCAACCTGTACTTCAACAAGACGATGCTGCTCGCCCTGCTGGGCTCGGTCATCATCGTCGGCTTCTTCTGGGCCGCGTTCCGGAAGCCGAAGGTCGTCCCGGGCAAGCTTCAGATGGTCGCCGAGGCCGGTTACGACTTCGTACGCCGCGGCATCGTCTACGAGACGCTCGGTAAGAAGGAAGGCGAGAAGTACGTCCCCTTCATGGTCGCGACGTTCTTCTTCGTCTGGATCATGAACCTGTGGTCGATCGTGCCGCTCGCCCAGTTCCCGGTGACCGCGGTCATCGCGTACCCGGCCGGCCTCGCCGCGATCATCTACATCATGTGGATGTCGGTGACCTTCAAGCGCCACGGCTTCGTCGGCGGCTTCAAGAACCTGACGGGTTACGACAAGTCCCTCGGCCCGATCCTGCCGATGGTCATGGTGATCGAGTTCTTCTCGAACGTCATCGTCCGCCCGTTCACCCACGCGGTCCGACTGTTCGCGAACATGTTCGCCGGTCACACCCTGCTGCTGCTGTTCACCATCGCCAGCTGGTACCTGCTGAACGGGATCGGCATCGCCTACGCCGGTGTCTCGTTCGTCATGGTCATCGTGATGACCGCGTTCGAGCTCTTCATCCAGGCTGTCCAGGCTTACGTCTTCGTGCTCCTGGCCTGCAGCTTCCTGCAGGGCGCGCTCGCCGAGCACCACTGAGCGAGTTCGCTCCGCAAACCCCCGAATCGTCCGGTGGCCAACCCCCACCGGTCCATGAAAGAGAAGGAAGAACTGGCATGTCCCAGACCCTTGCTGCCGTCGAAGGTTCCCTCAGCTCCGTCGGTTACGGTCTCGCGGCGATCGGCCCGGGCGTCGGCGTCGGCATCATCTTCGGTAACGGCACGCAGGCCCTCGCCCGTCAGCCTGAGGCTGCCGGTCTGATCCGCGCCAACCAGATCCTCGGCTTCGCCTTCTGTGAGGCGCTCGCCCTCATCGGTCTGGTCATGCCGTTCGTCTACTAAGACGAACTCAACGACTAGTCCGAATCGACGAAAGGCACTGATGTGAACCTCCTGGTTCTCGCGGCCGAGGAGCCGGGTAACCCCCTCGTCCCGCCGATCCCCGAGCTCGTCATCGGTCTGATCGCCTTCGTCATCGTCTTCGGTTTCCTCGCGAAGAAGCTCCTCCCGAACATCAACAAGGTTCTGGAAGAGCGCCACGCGGCGATCGAAGGCGGTATCGAAAAGGCAGAAGCCGCTCAGACCGAGGCTCAGAGCGTCCTGGAGCAGTACAAGGCCCAGCTCGCCGAAGCCCGGCACGAGGCCGCGCGCCTGCGCCAGGAAGCGCTGGAGCAGGGCACTGCGCTCAAGGAAGAACTGCGCGCAGAGGGCCAGCGGCAGCGTGAGGAGATCATCGCTGCCGGCCACGCCCAGATCGCGGCCGACCGCAAGGCCGCCTCTCAGGCGCTGCGTCAGGACGTGGGCAAGCTCGCCACCGACCTGGCCGGAAAGCTCGTCGGCGAGTCCCTCGAGGACCACGCCCGGCAGAGCCGCACGATCGACCGCTTCCTCAGCGAGCTCGAGGAGAAGGCCGAGGCCGCCCGATGAACGGAGCGAGCCGCGAGGCACTGGCCTCCGCGCGCGAGCGTCTCGACGCGCTGACGGACAACACGTCCGTCGACGCGGCGAAGCTCGCCGGTGAGCTGGCTGCCGTCACCGCGCTGCTCGACCGTGAGGTCTCGCTGCGTCGGGTCCTCACCGACCCGGCGCAGTCCGGCGAGGCCAAGGCCGAGCTGGCCGGTCGGCTGCTGGGCGGCCAGGTGGGCGGGGAAACCCTCGACCTGGTGTCCGGCATGGTCCGGTCCCGTTGGTCGCAGTCCCGCGACCTGGTGGACTCGCTGGAGGAGCTGGCGGCCACCGCCGACCTCACGGCGGCCCAGCAGGGCGACGCGCTCGACAACGTCGAGGACGAGATCTTCCGCTTCGGCCGGATCGTCTCCTCGAACACCGAGCTGCGTGCCGCGCTCACCGACCGTGCGGCCACCACCGCCGCCAAGAGCGAGCTGCTGCGCAGCCTGCTCGGCGGCAAGGTGAACGCCGTCACCGAGCGCCTGGTGATCCGTCTTGTCACGCTGCCGCGTGGACGTAGCCTGGAAGCGGGACTCGAGTCCCTTTCCACGCTCGCCGCCGAGCGCCGCAACCGCATGGTCGCCACCGTGACCAGCGCGGTTCCGCTCAGCGACGAGCAGAAGGCGCGTCTCGGCGCAGTGCTGGCCAAGCTGTACGGCCGCCAGATGCACCTGAACCTCGACGTGGACCCCGAGGTCCTCGGCGGGATCTCGGTGCGAGTCGGCGACGAGGTCATCGACGGCACCATCGCGGACCGCCTCTCCGAGGCGTCCCGCCGCATGGCCGGCTGACCAGCCACCAATAGAACAACGCATTCCTAGCGGCCCGGTTGGGCCGTGCAGAACTTGCAGAAGATTCCTGGGGGTCGCCCCCAGACCCCTAAGAAGCTTCAGGCCCAACAAGGAGAGCAGGGAACCCAGATGGCGGAGCTCACGATCCGGCCGGAGGAGATCCGGGACGCACTGGAGAACTTTGTCCAGTCGTACCAGCCGGACGCGGCCTCGCGCGAGGAGGTCGGAACGGTCAGCGTTGCCGGCGACGGCATCGCGAAGGTGGAGGGCCTGCCCTCCGCCATGGCGAACGAGCTGCTGAAGTTCGAGGACGGCACCCTCGGTCTCGCCCTCAACCTCGAGGAGCGCGAGATCGGTGCGATCGTCCTCGGCGAGTTCAACGGCATCGAGGAGGGTCAGCCGGTGCAGCGCACCGGTGAGGTCCTCTCCGTCGGTGTCGGCGAGGGCTACCTCGGCCGCGTTGTCGACCCGCTCGGCAACCCGATCGACGGCCTCGGCGAGATCGCGACCGAGGGCCGCCGCGCCCTCGAGCTGCAGGCCCCGGGCGTCATGGTCCGTAAGTCGGTGCACGAGCCCATGCAGACCGGCTACAAGGCCGTCGACGCCATGGTGCCGATCGGCCGTGGCCAGCGTCAGCTGATCATTGGTGACCGTCAGACCGGCAAGACCGCTCTGGCCGTCGACACGATCATCAACCAGCGCGACAACTGGCGCTCGGGCGACGTGAACAAGCAGGTCCGCTGCATCTACGTCGCCATCGGCCAGAAGGGCTCGACCATCGCGTCCGTTCGCGGCGCCCTGGAAGAGGCCGGCGCGCTCGAGTACACGACGATCGTCGCCGCCCCGGCGTCCGACCCGGCCGGCTTCAAGTACCTGGCGCCGTACACCGGTTCCGCCATCGGCCAGCACTGGATGTACGCCGGCAAGCACGTCCTGATCATCTTCGACGACCTGTCGAAGCAGGCCGACGCCTACCGCGCCGTGTCGCTGCTGCTGCGCCGCCCGCCGGGCCGCGAGGCCTACCCGGGTGACGTCTTCTACCTGCACTCGCGTCTGCTCGAGCGCTGCGCGAAGCTCTCCGACGAGATGGGCGCCGGTTCGATGACCGGTCTGCCGATCGTCGAGACCAAGGCGAACGACGTGTCGGCGTTCATCCCGACCAACGTCATCTCCATCACCGACGGCCAGTGCTTCCTGGAGTCCGACCTGTTCAACGCGGGCCAGCGCCCGGCGCTGAACGTCGGTATCTCGGTCTCCCGCGTCGGTGGCTCCGCCCAGCACAAGGCCATGAAGCAGGTTTCCGGCCGTCTGCGCGTGGACCTCGCCCAGTACCGCGAGCTGGAGGCGTTCGCCGCCTTCGGTTCCGACCTGGACGCCGCGTCGAAGGCCTCGCTGGAGCGCGGCAAGCGCATGGTCGAGCTGCTGAAGCAGGGCCAGTACCAGCCGATGCCCGTCGAGGAGCAGGTCGTCTCCGTCTGGGCCGGCACCACCGGCAAGATGGACGACGTCCCGGTCAACGACATCCGTCGCTTCGAGTCGGAGCTGCTGGAGCACCTGCGCCGCGAGCGCAAGGACCTCCTCACCTCCATCGCCGAGGGCGGCAAGATGTCGGACGACACCCTGACGTCGATCGCCGACGCCATCGCCGCCTTCAAGCGCCAGTTCGAGACCTCGGACGGCAAGCTCCTGGGCGAGGACGCGCCGGCCGTCAACGTCTCCAAGTGACGACGGAAGGGACCTGACTCATGGGAGCGCAGCTCCGGGTCTACAAGCGTCGCATCCGTGCCGTCACGGCGACCAAGAAGATCACCAAGGCGATGGAGATGATCGCCGCCTCGCGCATCGTCAAGGCGCAGCGCAAGGTGGCGGCATCGATGCCGTACGCGACCGAGCTCACCCGTGCGGTGACCGCGGTGGCGACCGGTTCGAACACCAAGCACGCCCTGACCACCGAGGTCGAGACGCCGACCCGCGCCGCGGTCCTGCTCATCACGAGCGACCGCGGTCTGGCCGGCGGCTACTCCTCGAACGCCATCAAGCAGGCGGAGCGGCTCACCGAGCGGCTGCGCGCTGAGGGCAAGGACGTCGATGCCTACATCGTCGGCCGCAAGGGTGTCGCCTACTACGGCTTCCGCGAGCGCAAGATCGCGGAGTCGTGGACGGGCTTCACCGACAGCCCGGCTTACGCCGATGCCAAGCGCGTCGCCGCGCCGCTGATCGAGGCCATCCAGAAGGAAACGGCCGAGGGCGGCGTCGACGAGCTGCACATCGTCTACACGGAATTCGTGTCGATGATGACGCAGAACGCGGTGGACGGCCGGATGCTGCCGCTCAGCCTCGACCAGGCTGCGGAGGAGAGCGGTACGAAGGGCGAGATCCTTCCGCTGTTCGACTTCGAGCCGTCGGCGGAGGACGTCCTCGACGCCCTGCTGCCGCGCTACGTCGAGAGCCGCATCTACAACGCACTGCTGCAGTCGGCCGCTTCCGAGCACGCCGCCCGCCGCCGCGCGATGAAGTCGGCGACCGACAACGCCGGAGACCTCATCAAGAGCCTCTCCCGGCTTGCCAACGCGGCCCGCCAGGCCGAAATCACCCAGGAAATCAGCGAGATCGTCGGTGGCGCGAGCGCCATGGCCGACGCGACCGCGGGGAGTGACAAGTAATGACGACCACTGTTGAGACGGCCGCCGCCACGGGCCGCGTCGCCCGGGTCATCGGCCCGGTCGTCGACGTGGAGTTCCCCGTCGACGCGATGCCCGAGATCTACAACGCCCTCAAGGTCCAGGTCGCCGACCCGGCCGAGGACGGCAAGCTCAAGACCCTGACCCTCGAGGTCGCGCAGCACCTGGGTGACGGCCTCGTCCGTACCATCTCGATGCAGCCGACCGACGGCCTGGTCCGCCAGGCCCCGGTGACCGACACGGGCGAAGGCATCACCGTCCCCGTCGGTGACTTCACCAAGGGCAAGGTCTTCAACACCCTGGGTGAGGTGCTCAACTACCCCGAGGCGAACGCCGAGGTCACCGAGCGCTGGCCCATCCACCGCAAGGCCCCGAGCTTCGACGAGCTCGAGTCCAAGACGGAGATGTTCGAGACCGGCGTCAAGGTCATCGACCTTCTCACCCCGTACGTCAAGGGTGGAAAGATCGGTCTGTTCGGTGGTGCCGGTGTCGGCAAGACCGTTCTGATCCAGGAAATGATCTACCGCGTCGCCAACAACCACGACGGTGTGTCGGTCTTCGCGGGCGTCGGTGAGCGTACCCGTGAGGGCAACGACCTCATCGAGGAGATGGGCGACTCGGGCGTCATCGACAAGACCGCCCTTGTCTTCGGCCAGATGGACGAGCCCCCGGGCACCCGTCTGCGCGTCGCGCTCGCCGGTCTGACCATGGCGGAGTACTTCCGCGATGTTCAGAAGCAGGACGTGCTGTTCTTCATCGACAACATCTTCCGGTACACCCAGGCGGGTTCCGAGGTGTCGACCCTGCTCGGCCGTATGCCCTCCGCGGTGGGTTACCAGCCGAACCTGGCCGACGAGATGGGTCTCCTCCAGGAGCGCATCACCTCGACCCGTGGTCACTCGATCACCTCGATGCAGGCGATCTACGTCCCCGCGGACGACCTGACCGACCCGGCGCCGGCGACCACCTTCGCCCACCTCGACGCGACGACGGTTCTCTCCCGTCCGATCTCCGAGAAGGGCATCTACCCGGCCGTGGACCCGCTGGACTCGACGTCCCGCATCCTCGACCCGCGGTACATCGCGGCGGACCACTACGCGGCCGCCATGCGTGTCAAGGGGATCCTGCAGAAGTACAAGGACCTCCAGGACATCATCGCGATCCTCGGTATCGACGAGCTGGGCGAGGAGGACAAGCTCGTTGTCCACCGTGCCCGTCGCGTCGAGCGCTTCCTGTCGCAGAACACCCACGTGGCGAAGCAGTTCACCGGCGTGGACGGTTCGGACGTTCCGCTCGACGAGTCGATCACCGCGTTCAACGCGATCTGCGACGGTGACTACGACCACTTCCCCGAGCAGGCGTTCTTCATGTGCGGTGGCATCGAGGACCTGAAGGCCAACGCCAAGGAGCTGGGCGTCTCCTGATCCGGCGCGCTCCGCGAGGAGCCGCATCCGGTTCGCAGGCTCCCCGGCCACGCCGGCACGTGCCTGGACGGAGAGGGGCGGGTATGGCCCGTCCCTCTCCCCACGCCCATTAGAATTTGACCCAACACCCGGCTGACCCGCCGGGTGGTGACCCGAGGAGCCACCTTGGCTGCTGAGCTGCACGTCGAGCTGGTCGCGGCGGACCGCAATGTCTGGTCCGGCGAGGCCACCCTTGTTGTCGCCCGCACCACGTCCGGCGACATCGGCGTCATGCCCGGTCACCAGCCGCTTCTCGGTGTGCTGGAATCGGGCCCTGTGACCATCCGTACCAGTGACGGCAACACCGTCGTCGCAGCGGTGCACGGCGGATTCATCTCGTTCGCGGACAACAAGCTGTCCCTGCTGGCCGAGATCGCCGAGCTCGCGGACGAGATCGACGTCCAGCGTGCGGAGCGGGCACTGGAGCGCGCGAAGGCGGAGGCCGACGCGGCCGCCGAGCGTCGCGCGGATGTCCGGCTGCGCGCCGTAACGGGCTGAACACCCGTCGGAGTTTGAACCGCTGAGTTCCGGAGGGCGACCTCCGGGACCCGGCAAACCTCAGCCGCGGTCCATTCTGGAATTTTCCAGACCGGGTCGCGGCTGAGGCGATGCAGGTCGTTTTTTTGGCATGCGGTATTCGATGAGCGAGGAGGTCGGTGAAGATGCTCCTCGCTCTGCTTGTGAGCGGCCTGGTCGTAGCCCTGGTGGTGATCGGGCTGTTTGTCTTCGGACTGCGCCGCAGACTCATCCAGCGCTCCGGCGGCACCTTCGACTGCAGCATGCGCTGGGGGGTGCCCGAGGAGGCCGACACCTCCGGCAAGGGCTGGGTGTACGGGGTCGCCCGCTACAGCGGCGACCGGATCGAGTGGTTCCGGGTGTTCTCGTACTCCCCGCGCCCGCGCCGCCTGCTGGAGCGCTCCTCCATCGAGGTCGTCGCCCGCCGCGCCCCCGAGGGCGAGGAGGAGCTGGCGCTGCTCTCCGATGCCGTCGTGCTCGGTTGTGTCCACCGGGGGACCCGCCTGGAGCTGGCGATGAGCGAGGACGCGCTGACCGGTTTCCTGGCGTGGCTGGAGGCGGCGCCTCCAGGGCAGCGGGTCAACGTGGCCTGACCGGCCTGACCGGCCTGACCGGCCTGACCGGCCTGACCGGCCTGACCGGCCTGACCGGCCTGACCGGCCTGGCGTCTTTCGGACGTGAAGAAGCCGGGGAGATGGGGGCGGACCCGTCTCCCCGGCTTCGGTCTGTCTGCTACTGCAGCCCGGTGTGGATCGCGTTCGCCAGCTCACCGTTCGTGGTGTCGCCGCTGAACTCCCAGAAGAAGGCTCCCTTGAGCCCCTGCTGCTTGGCCCAGCTCATCTTCCCGGCGATGGTGGCCGGGGTGTCGTAGCTCCACCAGTTGCTGCCGCACTTGGCGTAGGCCGTGCCGGCGATGGTGCCGGTGGCCGGGCAGCTGTTCTTGAGCACCTTGTAGTCCTCGATGCCCTGCTCGTAGGTGCCCTGGGCCGGTCCGGTGGCCGTGCCGCCGGGCGCGGCCTGGGTGACGCCGGTCCAGCCGCGGCCGTAGAAGCCGATCCCGAGGTTGAGCTTCGAGCCGGCCACCCCCTTGGCCTTGAGCTTGGCGATGGCGTCGGCCGAGTTGAAGCCGGCCTGCGGGATGCCGCTGTAAGAGGTGAGCGGGGAGTGCGGGGCCGTCGGGCCCTGCGCCGCCCAGGCGCCGAAGAAGTCGTACGTCATGACGTTGTAGAAGTCGACGTACTGGGCGGCCCCGGCGTAGTCCGCCGCGTCGATCTTGCCGCCGTTGGAGGCGTCGGCGGTGATGGCCGCGGTGACCAGGTTGTTCGCGCCGAACTTGGCCCGGGTGGCCTGCATCAGGTTCTTGAACGCGGCCGGGCCGCTGGTGTCGCACGACAGACCGCAGGCGTTCGGGTACTCCCAGTCCAGGTCGATGCCGTCGAACACGTCGGCCCAGCGCGGGTCCTCGACCAGGTTGTAGCAGGAGTTGGCGAAGGCAGCCGGGTTGGCCGCGGCCTGCGGGAATCCGCCGGACCAGGTCCAGCCGCCGAAGGACCACAGCACCTTGATGTGGGGGTAGGCCTTCTTCAGCTTGCGCAGCTGGTTGAAGTTGCCGCGCAGCGGCTGGTCCCAGGTGTCGGCCACGCCGTCGACGCTCTGGTCGGCGGTGTAGGCCTTGTCGTAGTCGGCGTAGGCGTCACCGATGGTGCACTGGCCGTTCTGGACGTTGCCGAAGGCGTAGTTGATGTGGGTGATCTTGCTCGCCGAACCCGAGGTCACCAGGTTCTTCACGTGGTAGTTGCGGCCGTAGACGCCCCACTCGGTGAAGTAGCCGAGCTTGACCTTGCCGCCCGGATCCGGCGGGACGACCCCGCCGGCCGTGGTCACCGAGGCCGAGCCGGAGGACGGGCCGGTCTGGTCGATGGTGTCGCGGGCGGTGACGGTGTACTGGTACGTGGTGCCCTTGGTCAGGCCGGAGTCGGCGTAGCTGGTGCCCGTGACGGTCGCGATCTTGGCCCCGCCCCGGTAGACGTCGTAGTTCTTGACCCCCTTGTCGTCGGTGGCAGCCGACCAGCTCAGGGTCAGGGAGGTCTCGGTGACGTTGCCCGCGGTGGGGGTGCCGGGCGCGGTGGGGGGAGTGTCGCCCGGCTGGGTGCCGTCACAGGAAGCGCCGTTGATCTTGCAGCCGCTGGGGGAGCCGCCGCCGGTGCCGTTGAATCCGAAGCTGGCGGTGCCGCCGGGCGCGAGGGTGCCGTTCCAGCCGACGTTCTTGCCGGTCCAGTGGGTGCCGGAGCCGGTGACGGTGGCGTCCCAGGCGGAGGTGACCGAGGTGCCGGCCGGGAAGTCCCACTCGACGGTCCACGAGGTGATCGTGGTGGTGCCGGTGTTCTTCACCGTCCACTTGCCCTCGAAGCCGGTGCCCCAGTCGGAGACCTTGGTGTACGTGGCGGTCGCGGACGTGGCGGCCTGGGCGGGGCCTGCCAGCACGACGAGCCCGGTGATGGGCAGGGCGAGGGCGGCCACGACGGCCGCGACCCGCGTGAAGAACCGGGTCCGCCTGGTGCGGGGTGGGGATGCTGTGCTCAAGGGTGATCCTCCGTAGGTCCGTCGCGGTCGTGGGGCCGACGTCGACATGGGGGTGGGACCTGCGCCGCCCGTGAGCACGCTTTGTCATGGCACGCTCACCACAGTTGTTTGCGGTGAGAGTAGAAAGGTCTGGACCAACCGTCAAGAGGTCCAGACCGGTTGCATCCCGTGCGGTACGCCGGGCCGGCGACGGGCCCCGCTACAGCCCCAACTCCTGTGCCATCACGGCTGCTTGGACGCGGCTGCGGAGTTCGAGCTTGCCCAGGAGGCGGCTGACGTGCGTCTTGACCGTCGCCTCGGCCATCTCCAGGCGCACGGCGATCTCCGCGTTCGACAGACCCCCGCCGAGCGCGCTCAGCACCTCCCGCTCCCGCCGCGTCAGGGACTCCAGGGCAGCGGCCCGCTCCGGCGGAACCGTGCTGCGCACCGGACGCGGAGCCGCGAATTCCGCGATCAGGCGACGCGTCACCGCCGGGGAGATCAGGCCCTCCCCGCGCGCCACGGTCCGCACCGCCCCGATCAGCTCCGCGGCCTCCGCGTTCTTCAGCAGGAAGCCCGCCGCCCCCGCCCGCAGCGCCCCGAAGACGTACTCGTCGAGGTCGAAGGTGGTCAGCACCAGGACGTCGGCCAGCCCCTCCGCGACCACCTGGCGGGTCGCCGACACCCCGTCCAGCCTCGGCATCTGCACGTCCATGAGGACGAGGTCCGGCCGCAGCTCCCGGGCCAGGCGCACCGCCTCCTCCCCGTCGGCCGCCTCGCCCACCACCTCGATGCCGCCCGCACTGCCGAGGATGAGCACCAGCCCGGCCCGTACCGCGCTCTGGTCCTCCGCCACCACCACCCTGATGGTCATGCCGCCTCCACCGCCTTCCCGTATGCCCCGGCCGGTCGGTCCGGCCGGGCTCGCGCGCCCCGGCACGCACGCACGCACGTACCGGACCCCGCCCGCTCATCCGGCCTGATCGACCGGCCAGGGCGTCGCGGGCAGGGTCGCCCGCACCTGCCACAGTTCGCCGGTCCGGCCCGCCGAGAACGCCCCGCCCAGCAGTTCCGCCCGCTCCCGCATGCCGATCAGCCCGGCGCCGGAGCCCGGGGCCCGCGGGCCCGGGCGCTCCCCGTACGGGGAGTCCACCGCCACCGTCAGCTGTCCGTCGGCCCGCGCCACGCGGACCGTCACCGTGCCCGCGACGGCATGCTTGAGCGCGTTCGTCAGCGATTCCTGCACGATCCGGTACGCGGCCAGCTCCACCGGGGCCGGCACCGGATCCCCCGGCGGCCGGTCGTCGTGCAGGACGAATTCCAGCCCGCTGCCCGACCCGTTGGTACGGGCCTGTCCGAGCAGCGCGTCCAAGCTGTCCAGCGTCGGTACGGCGACCGCCTCCTGCTCCGCCCCCGCGTCCCGTAGCAGCCCGATCAGGCGGCGCATCTCGGCCAGGCCCTGGACGCTGTTCTCCCGGATCACCCCCAGCGCGTCACGGCTGGTGTCGGCCCGGTCGATGGAGAGCGCGGCGGTGGAGTGGATGGCGATGGCCGAGAGGTGGTTGGCCACCATGTCGTGCAGCTCGCGCGCCATCCGGGCGCGTTCGGCGGCGACCGCCTGGCTGCGGTCCATCTCGGCCAGCAGCGCCGTCCGCTCGGCGAGCAGCCGGGCGGCCATGGCGGCCTCGCGGTGGTTGCGCAGGGTGGCGCCGGTCAGCGCCGGGGCGAAGCTGACCAGGCCGGTGACCACGCCGATCAGCAGGGCCTCCGGGGTGCGCAACCAGGCCAGGAATCCGATGGTGACGGCCACCGTGACCAGGCCGGTGCTGACCGGGAGCCGCCGGGCCGTCGCGGGACTTCCGTAGACGACGGCCGCGTACATCAGGTCGGTGAAGATCAGGACGGTGGCGAGACTGCCCACCGTGAACTCGTTGGCCACCACGCCGACGGTGCCGACGGCCAGGGCCACCGACGGCCTGGAGCGCCGCAACAGCTCCATCCCGCTGAGGACCACGAGGGGGACCAGCGCGACCCAGGCGGGCAGGAGGTGCCGGCCGGCGCTGCTGTAGACCCCGAGCGACCACAGCACCAGGCCCGCGAGCAGGCCGATGACCGCGAGCAGGACGTCATGGCGGTGGGGGCGCAGGCTCTTCGTGGTCACGGTCCCATCCAACAGGGTGTGCGGGGCGCCGACCTCGGCGGAGAGGCCGAGTTGCCGGTACATCGAAGGATGCAGCCGCCTTTCCTCACCGGCGACGAGGAAACGGGCCGGATCGGACGGGAGGCTGTGAGGGAAGCGTCAGTCCCGAGCGGAACGGAGAGTCCTGTGATCGTCGCGCTGATCATTGCCTGTGAGGTCGGCTTCTGGGTCCTGCTGGCCGCCGGCCTCGCCCTCCGCTACCTGGCGAAGAAGCCCCGGCTGGGCGCGGCGGTCCTGCTGTGCGAGCCGCTGATGGAGCTGGTCCTGCTGGTGGTCACCACCCTCGACCTCAAGAACGGCGCCGCGCCGGACTGGAAGCACGGTCTGGCCGCCCTCTACATCGGCTACACGGTCGCCTACGGCCACTACACGATCAAGTGGCTCGACGGCCACGCCGCGCACCGGCTGGCCGGCGGACCCAAGCCGGCCGGCGCCGGATACGGCAGGGCGAGGGCCGCCCACGAGTGGCGGCTGTGGATCCGGACCGTCATCGCGGCCGCCGTCGCCCTCGGCCTCCTCCAGGCCGCGATCTGGTACGTGGGCGACGCGGGCGACGTCAGCTCGCTGAAGGCGTGGCAGTACGGGGCCCTGCGGGCGGCCGGCATCCACGCCCTGATCGCCGTCGCCTACACGGTGTGGCCGAAGAAGGCCCCCGCGGGCCAGGTCTCGTAGCCGGCGCGCCGACGGCTCAGCGCTCGCCGCCCGGCACCCACAGCACGTCCCCGAGCTCCTTGTTGGCCGTCCGGGCCAGGATGAACAGGAGGTCGGACAGGCGGTTGAGGTAGGTGGCGGTCAGCGGGTTCATCACCTCGCCGTGCACCTCCAGGGCCGCCCACGTGGAGCGCTCGGCGCGCCGCACCACCGTGCAGGCCTGGTGCAGCAGGGCGGCGCCGGGGGTGCCGCCGGGGAGGATGAAGCTGCGCAGCTTCTCCAGCTGCTCGTTGAAGACGTCGCAGTCCGCCTCGAGCTTGTCGATGTAGAACTGCTCCACGCGCAGCGGCGGGTACTGCGGGTCCTCGACCACCGGCGTGCACAGGTCCGCGCCCACGTCGAACAGGTCGTTCTGCACCCGGACCAGGACCTTCACCACCTCGGCCGGCAGGTCGCCCAGCGCGATGGCCGCCCCGATCGCCGCGTTGGCCTCGTTCGCGTCGGCGTACGCGGAGATCCGCAGGTCGGTCTTGGCCGTGCGGCTCATGTCGCCGAGCGCGGTCGTGCCCTTGTCGCCGGTACGGGTGTAGATGCGCGTGAGGTTCACCATGCCGCCAGGGTAGTCCGGGCCAACTGCGGGCATCCGCCGCACTGCTGGGCCGTACCGGTGTGATGTCCGTCATCTGAGACGTGACGCGTGTTACTTCACGGTCACACCGCACCGGCCGGGCGCTAGTCTCCGCCGGAGTGGCTACGAGACCGGGCCTTCATGAGACCGGGCCTGTTCAGAACAAGGGGTGTGCAGTGGCTGGGAAGCTTGCCGTCATCGGTGCCGGCTTGATGGGGTCCGGGATCGCTCAGGTCTCCGCTCAGGCGGGCTGGGACGTCGTCCTGCGCGATGTGACCGACGCCGCGCTGACCCGCGGCACGGACGGGATCAAGGCCTCGTACGACAAGTTCGTCTCCAAGGGCAAGCTGTCGGCCGAGGACGCCGAGGCGGCGCTCGCGCGCATCACGACCACGACCGACCTCGACGCCGCCGCCGACGTCGACATCGTGGTCGAGGCCGCCTTCGAGAAGATCGAGATCAAGCACGAGATCTTCCGTGCCCTCGACAAGATCGTCCGCGAGGACGCCATCCTCGCCTCCAACACCTCCGCCATCCCGATCACCAAGATCGCGGCCGTGACGGAGCGCCCGGAGCGGGTCGTCGGCGCGCACTTCTTCTCGCCCGTCCCGATGATGCAGCTCTGCGAGCTCGTCCGCGGCTACAAGACGAGCGACGAAACCCTCGCCGCCACCCGCGCGTTCGCCGAGTCCGTCGGCAAGACCTGCATCGTCGTCAACCGCGACGTCGCCGGCTTCGTGACGACCCGCCTGATCTCCGCGCTGGTCGTCGAGGCCGCCAAGCTGTACGAATCCGGCGTGGCCTCCGCCGAGGACATCGACATCGCGTGCAAGCTGGGCTTCGGGCACGCCATGGGCCCGCTGGCCACCGCCGACCTCACGGGCGTCGACATCCTGCTGCACGCCACCAGCAACATCTACACCGAGTCCCAGGACGAGAAGTTCGCGCCGCCGGAGCTGATGCGCCGGATGGTGGACGCCGGGGACATCGGCCGCAAGAGCGGGCAGGGCTTCTACAAGCACTGAGGCCGTCAGCCGTAGGGCCGCCAGGCCCTGCCGCCGAGCACCACTGTTCGAAAGCCATCACCCTTCCGGGTGATTTAGGTATCGGTTCGCTCACGGTCGGCAACTTCCCTGCCCGTGCGGCAGTCAGTTGCAGTGAGAGTTGCCGACCACGGACCAGTCGGACCATACGTACGCAGGACCGCCGGGAGTACACATGCACATCAGGGGCGACCACGCCGAACTCGTCGTCGGGGGTCGCCTCGACGTGCGCAGCGCGGCGGACGCCCGTACGGTCCTCCACACCGCCCTCGACGACGGCCACGGCGACCTCGTGCTCGACCTCACCGGGCTCGACTCCTGGGACGCGACCGGCCTCGGCGTGATCATGGGCGCGCACCGCAGGGCCGGCCGGACCGGACGGCGCCTGGTGCTGCGCGGAGTGCCGCCGCAGATGCAGCGGCTGCTCGTGGCCACCCGGCTGCACCGGATCCTCGCGATCGAGGGCGGGCTGGAAGCGGAGTCCCTGCCCCGGGTGTGAATGTAGCGCTCCGTTTTCCTGCGGAAACGTAACGGTCCGGTGGTGATGAGGACCCCGCGGTTCCGCGCACGACCGGCCACGGTCTAGGGTTCGGGCGGTAACCGGACCAGTAGCGACAGCGGCGTGAGCGAAGGCCGGGCGGTACGACGGCGAGGCGCACGGCGCGATCGGGGGACATGGTCATGGACCACATACAGCGGCAGGCCACTCCGGAGGAGCAGTCCGGGGGCGCGGCCGAGCTGCCCGCAGCCGCGCTGCCCGTCCCCGCCGCGCCCGGGCCCGCGCCCGTGGCGCCCGCCCGGGTGGTCACCCTCACCGCCGGTGAGTTCACGCTCACCGTCAACCCGGTCGACGGCAGCGAGATCGAGCCGCTCCGCCCCGGCACCCGCCCCGGCCGCCCCGCCAAACGCGACGCGACCGCCCGCGCCGCCCGGGACGCCGCCGCCCGGCCGCCCGTCCTGCCCGGTGCTCCCGCCACCCCGAGGCCGCTGCTGGAGCGCGAGGAGGAGCGGGAGCGCCTCGTACGGCTACTGGGCCGCGGCCGGTCCGTACGCCTGACCGGACCTTCGGGATCCGGCCGTACCTCGCTGCTCGACGCCGTCGCCGACCGGTGCGCGGGCCTCGCCCCCGACGGTGTCGTACGGCTCTCCGGCTACGGGCACCAGCAGCCCTCCGAGTTGCTCCACGCGCTGTACGCGACGGTGTACGACGCCCCGGGCCAGCGGCCCGACCGGATCGAACTCCTCGCCCGCGTACGGGACATCGGCGCCATCGTCCTCCTCGACGACCTGGAGATGGGCGGGCCCGCCCTCGACGAACTGCTGCACGCCACCCCCGAGTGCGCGTACCTGCTGGCCGCGACCCCCGAGGTCCGGTCCCCCTCCGACGACTCGCACCTCGAGGAGGTCTTCCTCGGCGGACTGGGCAAGGCCGACTGCATGGAGCTGCTGGAGACGCGGCTCGGCCGGCCGCTGACGGACCTGGAGACCGCCTGGGCGTCCGACCTGCGGTTCGCCTCCGAAGGGCTCCCGCTGCGCTTCGTACAGGCCGCCGCGCTGCTGCGGCAGCGGGACGAGCTCAACCACACCGACGAGGACGACGACCTGGAGGAGCCCGGCGTCTTCGACGAGCGCCCCCGGGACGCCGTGGAGGTGCCGCTGCCCACCCTCGCCGAGGGCGCGGCCCCCGCGGAGCTGCTGGCCTCGCGGGTCAGCGAGTCGGCGCGCGCCGCGCTGCGGATCGCGTGCGCGCTGGGCGGGGAGCTGCCGCACCCCGCGCACCTGCCGGCGCTGGTGGGGGACACCCACGCCGACTCCGCGGTGGCGGAACTCCTGGACTGCGGGCTGCTGACGCCGGTCGGCACGCGCTACCGGCTGGCCGCCGGCGTCGCCCGGCAGCTGGAGGAGGTCGGGTACGGCGACACCGCCTCCGAGGAGGCCCGTACGGCCGCCCGGCACTACGCCTGGTGGACCGGGCACTCCTCGGTGACCCCGGAGCGGGTCGCGGCCGAGGCGGACGCGGTGCTGTGCGCCCTGTCCGGTGCGGACGTGGTGGCGGCCGTGCTGCTGGCCCGGACGGCGGCCCCGGCGTTCGCGGCCTCGCTGCACTGGGAGGCGTGGGAGCGGGTGCTGCGCGCGGGCGCGGAGGCCGCGCGCAAGGCGGGGGAGGTCGCCGAGCAGGCGTACTTCCACCACGAACTCGGCGTGCTCGCCCTGTGCGAGGGACGCCTGGACCGGGCGCGGGCCGAACTGGAGACCTCGATCGGGCTGCGCGGGGCGCTGGCCGACAAGCGGGGCACCGTGGCGGGCCGCAGGGCGCTGGCGCTGGTCGTGGACCGGGAGGCGGCCGCCGAGGTGGTGGTGTCGCCGCCGCTGCGGCTGGAGCCGCCGGCCAACACCCCGGCCAACGCCCCGGCCAACAACCCGGCCATCGCCCCGACCGTCGCCCCGCCCGTCGTACCCGCGGCGCTGCCCTCGGGCCCGGCGTCGGCCGTGGCTGCCGGATCCGCCGCGGCTGCCGGTTCCGGCTCGGCCGGTGTGCCCGGTTCGGCTGCCGTGCCCGGTGTGGCTGCCGTGCCCGGTGGGGCGGCGGGGCGCGGCCCGGCTGCCCGACCCGGCTCGGGTGCAGTGCCCGGCTCGGGTGCCCCCAGGGCCACCGCAGCCCCCGGCGCCCCCGCCGTCCCCGGCGCCTCCGCCGTCCCCGCCGTCTCCTCCGAGGCCGTCACGCGGGTGGCCCCGGTGGTGCCCGTCATCCGGCGCCCGGAGGCGCCCACGACCCTCTCGGAGGTCTTCGAGGACGCCTTCCCGATGGCGCCGAAGCCGGAGCCCGCCGCCGCCCCCCGTCCCCCCGCCCCCGAACCGGGCCGCGGCGGCGCTGCCGCCCGTCGGCGCCGCGTGCTGCTGGCCGGCGCGGGCGCGCTCGGCGTGGTCGCGCTGGGCACGGTCGTGAGCCTCGCGCTGAGCTCCTCGGACACCTCGGCCCCGCCCGCGACGCAGAGTCCGGCGGTGTCGTCGACCCCGACGCGTACGGCGCCGGCGGTGGTGCCGCAGTCCAGCGGGAACGATCCTGCACCGGCGCCCTCCGACCCGGCGGCCCCGCCGGCGTCGCAGTCCACCGGGGCGCAGGAGACCGCCGGCTCGACCCCGGGCCGCACCCCGTCCCGTACGCCCTCGCGCCGCCCGCAGTCCACGCCGCCGCAGCCTCCGGCCTCCTCGCCGGTCTCGCCGCCGCCGACCTCCGCGCAGCCGTCTCCCTCGCCGACGCCGACGGAGACCGTCCAGCCGTCGCCGACGGCCACCGCGGGCACGGGTACCGGCACGGCGACGGCCACCGCCACGGGTCCCTGAACGCGAACGGCTCCGTCCCTCGGGACGGAGCCGTGGTGACGCGCGGGGCCGTGGGTCAGAACAGCCGCAGCTTGTCGTCCTCGATACCGCGCAGCGCGTTGTAGTCCAGGACCACGCAGTCCATCCCGCGGTCCGCCGCCAGGACCTTGGCCTGCGGCTTGATCTCCTGGGCCGCGAAGATTCCGCGGACCGGGGCCAGGTGCGGGTCGCGGTTCAGCAGTTCCAGGTAGCGCGTCAGCTGCTCGACGCCGTCGATCTCGCCGCGCCGCTTGATCTCCACGGCCACCGTCGCGCCGGAGCCGTCCCGGCACAGGATGTCGACCGGCCCGATCGCCGTCATGTACTCGCGCCGGATCAGCGTGTAGCCCTCGCCCAGCGTGTCGATGCGGTCGGCGAGGAGTTCCTGGAGGTGCGCTTCCACGCCGTCCTTGATGAGCCCGGGGTCGGTGCCGAGCTCGTGGGAGGAGTCGTGGAGGACTTCCTCCATGGTGATGATGAGCTTCTCACCCGCCTTGTTGACGACGGTCCACACACCGGCGTCGTCACCGCTCCCCTCTTTGAGGGTGCACGGGGGCGACATCCAGTTGAGCGGTTTGTACGCCCGGTCGTCCGCATGGATCGAGACACTGCCGTCGGCCTTCACGAGGATCAGACGGGGTGCCGAGGGCAGATGGGCGGTGAGCCGGCCCGCGTAGTCGACGGAGCAGCGGGCAATGACGAGACGCATGGTCGGCAACGCTACTCGACGGACGGCTCTCCACGCGATTCGCCCCTGAAAGCCCCCTTCGCCGATGGCGCGTTGTATGCGCATTCTCCTGGTGCGTCACCCATGGGGCGCCTACCGTGGTGAGCGGGAGGTTGCGGAGCGTGCACGCTGCGTCGCGGCCTCCCTCCCTGCCCGTAAGACTCCGGCAACCCAATCGGCCGGGGTCACGAGAGGAGAACCCATGTCGCTCGACGTCTCACCGGCCCTACTCGAACAGGCCGAGCGAGGCGAGGTCGACGAAGCCGCCTTCGTCGACTGCGTCCGGACCTCCCTGCCTTACGCATGGGAGATGATCAGCTCGCTGGTGGCCCAGCTGAAGGTGGACGGCGGACAGTTCGCCGACAACCAGACGCCGCCGCCCGACGAGCAGGCGCGCGGGCAGCTGCTGCGCGCGCTCGCGAGCGACGCGATACGCGGTGCTCTGCAGCGGCACTTCGGAGTGCGCCTGGCGTTCCAGAACTGTCACCGGGTAGCGGTGTTCCCGCTGGACTCCTCGGTGGACGACCGGCTGGCCAAGTTCACTTCGATCCGTGGCCAGCTGCTCAACCAGTCCCCCGAGCTGCGGGACTGCTGAGAGTGCAGTGCTGTCCGGTCCCTCGGGCCGGACGGCACCCGGCAGCGCCGGCCGGTGGGTCTCAGCCGAGACGGGGCAGGACTTCGGCGCCGAGGCGCTGTACGTTCTCCTCCGTCGCGGCGAGATCGCCGGAGCCCTCCGTCAGGAGGGCGAAGCGCGTGATGCCGGTCCGCTCGGAGGTGGCCGCCAGCCGGTCCAGCGCGCGTTCCGGTGTGCCCACCGGGTGCAGGTCGCACAGGAGTTCCGTGTACGCGACCGGGTCCCGCATCGCGCGCACCCGGCCGTCCACGGTCACATGCGCGTCCAGACCCTGTTTGAGCCAGCCCGGCAGCGCCTTCAGCAGCGTCTCGCGCGCGTCCGCCGTACGGTCCGCCAGCTGGCAGACCCCGGCGGAGACGTGGCCCGCCCCGGCGACGAGCTCCCGGGAGTGGCCCGCCGCCAGCGCCGTGGACCGCCACAGCGCGACCATGCCGGCCTTGTCCTCGTCCCCGCAGTGCATGCCGAGCAGCATGGGCAGCCCCCGCCGCGCGGCCATCCGTACCGACGAGGGAGAGGTGCAGGCCACGATGACCTCCGGGCCCGCCCCGTCCCCGTCCAGGGCCTCCGAGGGGCGCGGTACGACGGGCACCTCGCGGAAGCCGTACCGCTCGCCGGCGGTTCCCACCCGCGCCTCCGTCAGCCAGCGCCGCAGCAGGTCCAGGGACTCGGGGAAGCCGTTCTCGTACGCGTCCAGGCCGCCCCCGAACACCTCGAGGTCGACCCACGGCCCGCCCCGGCCCACCCCGAGGGTGAACCGCCCGCCCGAGGTCAGGTGCAGCAGCGCCGCCTGCTCGCCGAGGGCCACGGGATGCGTGTTGGGCAGCACGCTGACCGCCGTGCCCACCCGCAGCCGCCGGGTCCGGCCCAGCAGCAGGGCCGCCAGGGTCACCGCCGAGGGGCAGACCCCGTACGGTACGAAGTGGTGTTCGGCGAGCCAGACCGAGTCGAGCCCGGCCCGTTCGGCCACTTCGGCGGTCCGCACCGCCCGGTGCAGCGCCTCTCCCTGTCCCTGACCCGGGAACTGGGCCGCCAGTACAAACGCTCCTACGCGCATCGCCTTACCCTCCTCGCGGCTGACGCGGCCTCCCCAGGTGGACCGGTTCTTCCTATGGCAACAACGTCTGACACGTGCCAAAGGCACGGGCTGACAGGAAAGTTATTGGGATTGTCGGGCCAGTCACCTTCGGGGGACCGCCCTTCTCCAGCCACCCTGCGGGTACCCGGCCTCGCTGCGCGTAGTCTGGGAGAAAGTCACTGCCGTCCGCCCTTCCGTGAGGTATACGTGTCACCGCGCCACAACCGCCCCAGGGGCGGCGAGACTCCGGACGAACGCCCCAGCACCGGTTTCGACCGCTACGGGCTGGAGCGCACCGAGGAGTACCAGGGCGAGGAGTGGAAGGTCCGGCACGTCGCGGGCGCCAGCGCCGCGGGCAAGCGCTACCGCTGCCCGGGCTGCGACCAGGAGATCCCCTCCGGCACCCCGCACCTGGTGGCCTGGCCCGAGTACGGCGGCGTGGACGACCGGCGCCACTGGCACAAGGCCTGCTGGAACGCGAAGGACCGCCGCACCTCGAAGGTGCAGCGGTCCCGTAACGCGCCCAAGTACTGAAACCGGTGCGGTACTAGACGTCCCGGCGGGCGACCGTCGCGTAGGAGGCGGCCACCGCCGCGCCGGTGACCAGCAGGATGATCACCATGTGCGAAAGGCTGCTGGGCATCGGCCCGCCGCTCGATGCCTCCTTCATCCCGAACAACTGCATCAGCGCCACGGGCGCGTTGTGCTCGATGATCGCCTGCCCGATGGGCGCGGACGCCTTCCAGATGCTGAGCATCCCGCCTATCACCGGCGGCAGCGTGACGACGCCCAGCATCACGGCGATCGCCCCGGCGGAATGCCGTACCAGCGCCCCGACGGCGAGGGCGAGCACCCCGAGCAGGGTCACGTAGAAGCAGCCCACCAGCGCGCGGAACCACTCGCCGAGCGCGTGTACCCCGGCGGCGGAGCCGTCGTGCACCAGGGCCGCGGCCAGCCCGACCAGGAACACCGACATGGCGATGGTGAGGAAGGCCGTGACACTGAAGACGAGGTACTTCGCGGTCAGCACCCGGTGCCGCTCCGGGGCGGCGGTGAAGGTGGTCCGCACCAGCCCGCTGGCGTGTTCCGAGGTGATCGTCAGGACGCCGAGGACCATCACCGCGATCTGCCCCACCAGCAGGCCGAACAGGGCGGGCGTGGTGAAGGAGATCGCCGCGTAGTCCGGGGCCGTGGTCTGCGCGACGAAGAGCAGTCCGATGCCCACGACGGTCAGGACGAGCGACCCCAGCGTCCACAGGGTCGAGCGCACCGAGACCAGCTTGGTCCACTCCGAGGCCAGGGCGTGCCCCAGGTGCGGCCGCAGGGCCGGCATCGGCGAGCTGTAGTCCTGCGGTTGCCCCTCCGCGGTCGTCGTCGTGCCGTGGGGCATGGCGCCGGTGGGCGTGGGGCCGGTCATCGGGAGTCCTCTTGGCTGTCTGCGGTGGTGTTCTGCGCGGTCCGCGCGAGCTCGCCCGGGTCGCTCGGCATCAGGAAGGGCCGGCCGCCCGCTCCGGGCGGCGGGGGCGCGTAGAAGCCCGTCTGCGGGATCTCGGGGGCGGCCGGCTCGTCCTCCCAGGCCGGGAGGGTCAGCGGCTCGGGCTCCCACAGCTCGGCCCGCGGGTCCTCGGTGGAGGTGTACTCCAGGGAGGACTGGGTCATCCGCATGTACGCCTCCTCCAGCGAGGCCCGGTGCGGTGACAGCTCCCAGAGCCGTACGCCCGCCTCGTGGGCGAGGTCCGAGATGCGGGGGAGCTCCAGGCCGGTCACGCGCAGTGCTCCGTCGGGCTCCTGCAGGACCCTCCCGCCCGCCTGGGTGAGCGCCGCACCCAGCGCGTCCCGGCCACGGGGCTCGGTGTCGGCCGTGCGCACCCGAGCGAATCCGGCCGAGTTGTGCGTGATGAACTCCTGGGTGCCCATATCGGCCAGCAGCCGTCCCCGGCCGATCACGATCAGGTGGTCGGCGGTCAGCGCCATCTCGCTCATCAGGTGGGAGGAGACGAGGACGGTGCGGCCTTCGGCGGCGAGCCGGCGCATGAGGTTGCGGACCCAGAGGATGCCCTCCGGGTCCAGCCCGTTGACCGGCTCGTCGAACAGCAGCACCTGCGGGTCCCCGAGCAGGGCGGTGGCGATGCCGAGCCGCTGGCCCATGCCGAGCGAGAAGCCCTTCGTGCGCTGCCGGGCGACGTCCTGGAGGCCGACCACGGCCAGCACCTCGTCCACCCGCCTCGTAGGGATCCCGGAGAGCTGGGCGATGGACAGCAGGTGGGTACGGGCCCGGCGGCCGCCGTGCATGGCCTTGGCGTCGAGCAGGGCCCCGACGTGCCGCTGGGCGTTCGGCAGCTCACGGAAGGGGCGGCCGTTGATCGTGACATGACCGGCCGTGGGCCGGTCGAGGCCGACGATCATGCGCATGGTGGTGGATTTCCCGGAGCCGTTCGGCCCCAGGAAACCGGTCACGTGGCCCGGCTTGACCTGGAACGACAGCTGGTCGACCGCGGTCTTGGCGCCGAAGCGCTTGGTCAGGCCGACTGCCTCGATCATTGTGCTGCCCCTTACCAGGCCGGGACGGATTTCGCCCGCGTAAGGGTTAAGAGGATAACGAGGTTCCTGTGGTTCCGTCCCGGGCCGATCCCTGAGCCTCCCCTGAGACCGACCCGGGGATTCCCCGTAGTACGCGGGTGGGAGGTCAGGCGTCCCTCTTGCGGAGGACGAGGTAGCCGCCGAGCACCGCGGCCAGCGTCCAGAGGGCCATGATCCCGAAGCCGCCCCACGGTCCGTACGGCGGCGGCTCGCTGCCCATCGCCCCGGGGATCACCTGCATGATCTTCGATCCGGCCTGGTCCGGGAAGTACTGGGCGACCTTCCGGGTCGCCTCGACGACGCCCAGGATGTTCGAGACCAGGAAGAAGAACGGCATCAGGATGCCGAGCGCCAGCATCGAGCTGCGCAGCATGGCGGCCACACCCATGGAGAACAGGGCGATCATCGCCATGTAAAGGCCGGCGCCGATCACCGCGCGCAGGACGTTCGGCGCGTCGATGGCGATGCTGCGGTCACCCAGGATGGCCTGTCCGAGGAAGAACGACAGGAAGCTCGTGACCAGCCCGACGACCAGCGCGAGACCGGTCGCGACGAGCAGCTTGCCCAGGAGGAAGCTGCCGCGCCGGGGCACGGCGGCCAGCGAGGTGCGGATCATGCCGGAGCTGTACTCGGTGCCGACGACCAGGACACCGAAGACGATCATGGCGAGCTGGCCGAGGGTCATCCCGGCGAAGCTGGTCAGGGTCGGGTCGAAGGTGGCCCTCTCCTCGGCCGGCATGTCCTGGAAGGTGCTGTTCACGAGCGCGCACAGGGCGGCGCTGATGCCGACGGTGACGATGAGGGCTGCGGCCAGGGTCCAGAGGGTGGAGGCCACCGTACGGATCTTGGTCCACTCGGACTTGAGGACGGCGGGGAAGGAGGACATGGTCACTCGCCACCCTTGCGCTGCGCCTCGAAGCCGGCACCGGCGCCCCAGGCGGGCACGTCGGCCGGCCGGGCCGGGTTGTCGGGGGCCATGCCCGCCGGGATGCCCGTGCCCGGGATGCCGGGGCCGACGGGAACGCCCGTG
Source organism: Streptomyces sp. NPDC046303 (assembly GCF_055588085.1). Lineage (NCBI taxonomy): Bacteria > Bacillati > Actinomycetota > Actinomycetes > Kitasatosporales > Streptomycetaceae > Streptomyces > Streptomyces sp. NPDC046303. The sequence continues at coordinate 241,659 of NZ_JBVJFA010000003.1, read as the reverse complement.
GCGCCCTGCGGGCCCGGCGCGTGGGCGTGGTACTCGACGGAGTCCGCCGTCATGCGCATGAACGCTTCCTCCAGTGAAGCCCGTTGCGGGCTGAGTTCGTGCAGCACGATCTGGTGCTGGGCGGCCAGTTCACCGAGCCGCTCCGGGCCCACGCCGTCGATCTCCAGCGCGCCGGTGGCCGGGACGCTGACGGCGTCGATCCCCGCCTCGTGCAGGACGTCCTTGAGGCGCTCCTGCTGCGGCGAGCGCAGCCGGACGTAGCTGCGCGAGTTCCGGTGGATGAAATCGGCCATGGACAGGTCTGCCAGCAGCTTTCCCTGCCCGATGACCACCAAATGGTCTGCCGTCAGCGCCATTTCACTCATCAAGTGGGAGGAGACGAAGATCGTCCGGCCCTCCGCCGCCAGCGCCTTCATCAAATTCCTGATCCAGAGAATTCCCTCCGGGTCCAGACCATTGACGGGTTCGTCGAACATCAGGATTTCCGGATCACCCAGCAGCGCAGCGGCGATTCCCAGCCGCTGCCCCATGCCCAGGGAAAATCCTTTGGACTTCTTCTTCGCCACCGGCGTCAGCCCGACCAGGTCCAGGACCTCCCCGACCCGGCGCTTCGGGATCCGGTTCGACTCGGCGAGGCAGAGCAGGTTGTTGTAGGCGCTGCGTCCACCGTGCATGGACTTGGCGTCAAGCAGCGCCCCGATGTGCTTCAACGGCTCCGGCAGGTCCCGGTAGTGCTTCCCGTCGATCCGGACCGTACCGCTGGTCGGATTGTCGAGGTCGAGCATCATGCGCATGGTCGTGGACTTGCCCGCCCCGTTGGGGCCGAGGAAGCCGGTCACCACCCCCGGTCTGACCTGGAAGCTGAGGTGGTCCACGGCGGTCTTCGCGCCGAATCGTTTCGTAAGGCCCTCAAGCTCGATCATGCGGGCCACGCTAGAGCGCCGAAGGGCCGCACGCCACCTCAAACAGGTGACGTACGGCCCTCGATCGGCCCCAGGAGGTCGAGCGGTCCGACGGGCTCCGCTAGCGGCTCTGCTGCGCCGGAACGCCGCGGGTGACCGGCTCGTCGTCGACGATCGGGTTGGCGGCCGCGACCGCCGCACCGGTCAGCGTCGCCAGCATCTCGCGGACGTTGGTCAGCTGCGCGTTGATCGAGTCGCGGCGGTTGGTGAGCGCCGCCAGCTCGCGCTCGGACTCGCTGCGGATACGGTCCGCCTTGGCGTTGGCGTCGGCCACGATGTCCTCGGCCTGGCGCTGGGCGGTCTCCACCGTCTGGCGGGCCCGGCGCTCCGCGTCCGTACGCAGCTTCTCGGCCTCCAGGCGCAGCTGCTCCGCGCGGTGCTCGATCTCGGCGAGACGCTTCTCCGCCTTCGCCTGACGCGAGGCCAGGTCGCGCTCGGACTGCTCGCGGCGCTTGGCCAGGTTGGTCTCGAAGTCCGCGGCGGCCTGGGCGGCCTTGGCGCGGGTCTCCTCGAAGAGCGCGTCGGCCTCCTCGCGCTTGGACGCCGCGTCCTTCTGGGCCTCGGCGCGCAGGGTGGAGGCGTCGCCCTTGGCCTTCTCGACGATGCGGACGCCCTCGTCCTCCGCCTTCGACTTGCGATCGGCGGCGAACGACTCGGCGTCGTTGCGCACCTGCTGGGCAGCCGACTCGGCCAGCTCACGGTGCTGCTCGGCCGCGCGACGGGCCTCCTCGCGCAGGTCCTTCGCCTCCTCCTCCGCGAGGCGCAGGATCTTCTCGACCCGGGCGCCGAGACCGGCGTACGACGGCTCCGCGTCGGTCACCTGGGCCTGGGCGTTCTGCGTCTCGAGGTGCAACTCCTCGATCCGCTTTTCCAGAGAGTTGATACGTCCAAGGGCGCTGTCGCGGTCGGAGACCAGCTTGGTAATGCGGTCGTCCACCTGACCACGGTCGTAACCACGCCGCACGAGCTCGAAGCCGAAGGGGGAGGAAGTGTCGCTCATGGGGTTCCTGTCGAATGAGACCGATGAGGTGCTACGTGAGGTGTTAAGGGGAATCCTAGGCGCCCGAGCGGCGTGTCATCGAGTCAATCCACGTTTGATCTGGACAATGACACCCCTTTTGAGTGGCAAGGCGACGGATTGCTTGTCACTCGTTCGCCTGAACCTCCATCAGGAGCACACGTCCTGTGCACCGACTAGCCGTCTGACGTCTTGCCACCCGAACGAGTGGACCCCGCTGCCGCGCCGGCCTTCACGCCCCCCGCGCCCTGGCCGCCGACCCCGGGCTTTCCGCCACCCGAAGGCGCCTCGAATGATTCCAACGCCTCAAGAACGTCCTGGACACGGGAGATCTCCGCCTGAATGTCCTCGCGCCGGCGCACCAGGACCTCCAGCTCCCGGCGGCCCTCCTCGACGAGCCGCTCCGCCTCCGCCTTCGCCTCGGCGAGGGCCTTCTCCGCCTGGCGTGCCAGCTCGGCCTTCTTCTGCTCGGCCTCCTTCAGGAGCGCCTCCGCCTTGCGCACCGCCGCGATGCGCACCTTGCTCGCCTCGCTGCTCGCGTCCGACACCAGCTCCTTGGCCTTCGCCTCGGCCTCGACGCTCTGCTCGGTCGCCGCGCGCACCAGCTTGTCCACGCGCTCGCCCGCCGACTTCATCTGCTCGGCCGACTCCCGGCGGGCCCGCTCGTGCAGCTCCTCGACCTCCGCCTCGACGCGGCCGCGCAGCTCCTCCGCCCGCTCCCTTATGGCCGAGGCGTCCGAACGCGCCCCGACCAGCAGCTCGTCCGCGTCCGTACGGGCCTTCTCCACCAGGGAGTTGCCCTCGATGGTCGCCTCCGAGGTGATCCGCGCGGCCTCCTTGCGGGCCGCGTCCACCATCGCGTCGGCCTGCTCCTCGGCCGCCGTGGTGGAGGCCAGCGCCTGCTTCTGCGCCTCGGCGGTGAGCTTCTCGGCTTCCGCCGATGCCTCCGTGATGAGCCGGTCGACCTGCTCGGCGGCCTCGCTGCGGCGCTTGTTGGCCTCCTCGCGCGCCTCGTCCAGCAGCCTCTCGGACTCCGTGCGGGCCTCCGCGCGCACGCGCTCCGCCTCGCCGGCGGCCTCCGCCTTGACCCGCTCGGCCTCCGACCGGGTACGGGTCGCGTGCTCCTGGGCCGAGGACAGCGCCTCCGACGCCTCCGCGCGCAGCCGCTCCGCCTCGTTCGCGGCCTCGCCGACCGTGCGCTCGTTGTCCTTGCGGGTCTGCGCGGTGAGCTTCTCCGCCTCCGATGCGGCCTCGGTGATGAGCCGGTCCGCCTGCTCGGCGGCCTCGGTCCGCAGCCGGTTGGCCTCGGCGCGGGCCTCGTCCAGGGTCTGCTCGGACTCCCGCTCGGCGCTCGCCAGGGTCTCGTTCGCCGCGACCGTGACGCGGTCCGCCTCCGCGGTGGCCTCGCCGATGATCCGGCCGCCCTCCGCGCGGGCTTCGTCCAGGGTCCGCGCCGCCTCGGCGCGCAGCCGCTCGGCCTCCTCGGCGGCCTCGCCGACCGTGAGCTCGTTGGCCGCACGGGTCTCGTCGACCAGCCGGTCGCCCTCGGTGCGGGCGTCGACCAGAACGCGCGCGGCGTCCCGCTCGGCCGCGGCAAGGGTGTCCGCCGCCTGCTTGGTGAGCCGTTCGGCCTTGGCCTTCGCCTCGGCGAGCGTCGCCTCGGTCGCCGCCCGGGTCTCCTCGGTGAGCTTCTCCGCCTCCGACGAGGCCTCGGTGATGAGCCGGTCCGCCTGCTCGGCGGCCTCGCTCCGCAGCCGGTTCGCCTCGGCACGCGCCTCGTCCAGCGTGACGCCCGCCTCCGCGCGGGTGGCGTCCGCCGCCGTCGCCGCCTCGCTGCGGATCCGGTTCGCGTCCTCCCGGGCGTCCGCCCGGGTCCGGGACGCGTCCCGCTCCGACGCCGCCAGCGCGTCCGTGGCCTCGGTGCGCACCCGCTGGGCGTACTCCGCCGTGTCGCTGCGCAGCTGCTCCGCCTCGGCGATCGCGTCGCCGACGGTCCGCTCGGCCAGCGCCTTCGCCGCGTCCGTCTCCGTACGCGCCTCGCTGCGGATCCGGTTGGCGTCCTCGGTGGCCCGCTCCCGCTCCTCGTACGCGTCGGCGCGGACCCGCTCGGCCTCCTCCTCGGCCTCGGTCCGGGTGCGCTGCGCCGCGTGCTCGGCCGCGCTGCGCAGTCCGGCGACCTCCTCCTCGGCCTGCTCGTGCAGACCCGCCACGGACTCCCGTACCTGCTGGGCGGTGGCCTCCGCCGCCGCCACCAGCTCCGACGCGCGCCGCTCGGCCTCCTCGGTGAGCCGGGCCGCCTCGGCCTGCGCCTCCTCGGAGCGCTTGCGGGCCGCGGCCAGCAACTCCTCGCTCTGCTCGCGGGCCTGGGCCCGCTCGTTCTCGGCGTCCGTCCGCGCCGACGCCAGGGTCTCCTCGGACTCCCGGCGACGCCGTGCGGCCTCCTCCTGCGCGGCGGCCAGCGCCTCCGCGGCCTCCTCGGCGACCCGCTCGGCCGCCGCCTTCGCCTCGGCGCGCAGCCGGTCCGCGGTCTCCTGCGCCTCGGAGCGCACCCGCTCCGCCTCGGCCTCGGCCTCGCCGCGCAGCCGCACCGCGACCTGCTCGGCCTCCGCGCGCACCCGCCCGGCGTCCTGAGCCGCGTCGGTGCGCAGCTGGTCGGCCTCGGCCTCCGCCTGCGTCTGGAGGGTACGGATCCGCTCCGCCGACTCGGCGCGCAGCCGGTCGGTCTCCTCGCCCGTCTCCCGGCGGACGTTCTCCGCCGCCGCGCGAGCGTCGCGCAGGGTCTGCTCGGCCGTGGCCAGCCGGCCCTCGGCGTCCGTGTGCAGCCGTACGAGCTCCTCGTCGGCCTCCGCGCGCTTGGCGGCCAGCGCCTGCTCGGTCTCCGCACGCCGGGCCAGCGCCGCCGCCTCGGCCTCGGCCCGTACGGCCTCCGCCTGCTCCTCGGCGTCGGCGCGCAGCCGCTCCGCCTCGGCGCGGGTCCGCTCCAGGGTCTCCTCGGCCTGCCGGCGCAGGGTGGTGGCCCGCTCGACGGCCTCGGCGCGGACCCGCTCGCTCTCGGCGTTGGCGCCGCCGCGCAGTTCGTCCGCGTCCGCCTTGGCCTTGCCGAGGAGTTCCTCCGCGGTCTTGGCCGCCTCCTCGATCTGCTGGACCGCCTCGCGGCGGGCCTCGCCGCGGATCCGCTCGCCCTCGGCGACGGCTTCCGCGCGCAGCTGCTCGGCCTCGCCGCGCAGCCGCCGGGCCTCCTCCTGGAGTTCGACCGTACGGGCCCGGTACTCCTCGGTGTCGTCCTTCGCGGCGCCCTTGAGCTCATCGGCCGTGGCCGCCGCCTGGGCGCGCAGCCGCTCGGCCTCCGCCTCGGCCTCGCGGCGGATCCGCTCGGCCTCCTCGGACGCGGCCTTGGTGGTGGCCCGGGCGTCCTCCGAGGCCTTGTTCAGTACGTCTTCCGCGGTGCGGGCCGCCTTCGCCAGCTGCGCCGCGGTGTCCTCGGCCGCGGCCGTGCGGGCCTGCTCGGCGGCCTCGGTGCGCAGCCGCTCGGCCTCCGCGCGGGCGTCGGCCAGGGCCTGCTCGGCCTCCGCCCTGACGGCCTCGGCCTCCTTGGTGGCCTCGCCGACCAGCCGCGCCACCTGCTCCTTGGCGGTACGGGTGCGCTGCTCGTTGACGGACTCCGCCGAGGCGAGCTGCCGTGCGGCGCTCTCCTTGGCCTCCGCGAGCACCTTCTCGGCCGCCGCGCGGGCCTCGCGCAGCGCTCCGTCGGCCTCCTGGATCCGCTGCTCGGCCACCCGGCCGAGGTCGAGGGTCTGCTGGCGGGTCTGCTCCGCCTCGGCGGAGGTGGTGGAACGCAGCCGCTCCGCGTGCTGGGTGGCCTCCTGGGCCTGCGCGGAGGCGGCGGCCAGCAGCCGCTCGGCCTCCTTGCGGGCGCGCAGCAGGGTGGCTTCGGCCTCCGCGCGGGAGGCCTCCGCGTCGGCGGCGATCCGGCGCCGGGTCTCCTCGGCGACCCGGGCGGCCTCGGCGCGGGCCGCGTTCAGCGACTGCTCGGCCTCGGCGCGGGACTCCTCCATGAGCCGGCGCGCCTGGGACTCCGTACGGGCGCGCAGCTGCTCGGCCCAGGCCACGTTCTCATTGACGTGCGCCTCGACGGTCTGGCGGCGCTCGTTGAGCTCCTGGTCCAGGCGCTGGCGCCGGTTGACGGCCTCGGCGTGCAGCTCGGCCTGGAGGCGCGCCTGGTGTTCGGCGTGCTCCTGGAGGATGCGCTGGGTCTGCGCCCGGGCGTCGCGCAGCTCGCGCTCGGCGTCGGAGCGCATCTGGTCGGCCTGGATCTGGGCATTGCGGAGCAACTGCTCCGCCTGGTACCCCATGTCCGCGCCGTCGTAGGCGGGGCGGGACGCCAGAGCACGGCGCACCTCGTGGAGCTTGGCGCGCAGCACTTCGACCTGGTATCCCAGGTCCTCAGCGTGCTGGACGGCCTTCCCGCGCTCCTTCTTCAGCCGCTCCATCTCGGCCTCGAAGCGCGAGAGATGGTCGGCCTCGGCCTGATGGCTCTCCTGGCTTTCGTAGCCCCGCACAGCGCGGTCCCATCCGTCCCCTGGTCGCAAGCTCACTCCCAATGAGCATCGCTCGCCCGCTGAACGACGCCCCCGGGGGAATGGTGTCAGATACCGGGGCAGGGGTCACAGGCCCCGACCCCGTCTCCGCACCGAACCCCGGCCGAGCCATGGCCACTCTACCGGCCGGGCAAAGGCGGCATCAGTGTGCTCCGGCGCTTATGCGACGCCGGGGGCGAATCCGCGGGCCGGCGGTCTCGGCCCGCCCGGGTCGAAGCGACGCCGCCGGGCCCCGGAGAAGCCGATCGGCCGCGGCCGCGACGACGACGCGGGCGGCACACCACAGCCTGTGGTGTGCCGTGGCGCGGGCCCGTCGCGTCAGTGCCGGTCGGTCGACTGCTCGGGGTTGGAGGTGACGAGCTCGGTCAGGACTCCGTGGCAGTCCTTGGGGTGCAGGAAGGTGATCCGGGACCCCATGGAGCCGATGCGGGGCTGGTCGTACAGGACGCGGACGCCCTTGCCGCGGATGGCTTCCGAGTCGCCGTCGACGTCCTCGGTGCCGAAGGCGATGTGGTGGACCCCCTCGCCGTTCTTGGCCAGCCACTTGCCCACCGCCGAGTCCTCCCGGGTCGGCTCGAGCAGCTGGAGGTAGGAGGCGCCGCCGTCGGACGTCTCGTTGATCTTGAGCATGGCCTCGCGAACGCCCTGCTCCTCGTTGACCTCGGAGTGGAAGACCTCGAAGCCGTACGTGGCACGGTAGAACTCGACGGTCTTGTCGAGGTCGAAGCAGGCGATTCCGATGTGGTCGATCCTTGTCAGCATGGGACCAGTGCACCGCCGAGAGGGGTGGTCACGCAACGTGCCAGCGATCACACCGACAGCCCGGTGACGCCGCCGGTACCGCTCAGTACATTCAGGTAAACCCTCGTTCACTCCTCATCCTCAAGGGGCTGTGCCTCATGTCCGGAACGAACAACACCACCTCAGTGATCGTCGCCGGGGCCCGCACGCCCATGGGGCGGCTGCTCGGTTCGCTGAAGTCCTTCTCGGGTGCCGACCTCGGCGGGTTCGCCATCAAGTCCGCGCTGGACCGGGCCGGGATCTCCGGCGACCAGGTGCAGTACGTGATCATGGGCCAGGTGCTCCAGGCAGGCGCGGGCCAGATTCCAGCGCGCCAGGCCGCGGTCAAGGCCGGGATTCCGATGAACGTCCCCGCGCTCACGATCAACAAGGTGTGCCTCTCGGGCCTGGACGCGATCGCCCTGGCCGACCAGCTGATCCGCGCCGGTGAGTTCGACATCGTGGTCGCCGGCGGCCAGGAGTCGATGACCAACGCCCCGCACCTGCTGCCCAAGTCGCGCGAGGGCTACAAGTACGGCGCCATCGAGATGCTCGACGCGATGGCCTACGACGGCCTCACCGACGCCTTCGAGAACATCGCGATGGGCGAGTCCACCGAGAAGCACAACTCCCGCCTCGGCATCGACCGCGCCCCGCAGGACGAGTTCGCCGCCGCCTCGCACCAGCGGGCCGCGGCCGCGCAGAAGAACGGCGTCTTCGAGGCCGAGATCACCCCGGTCGAGATCCCGCAGCGCAAGGGCGAGCCGGTCGTCTTCTCCCAGGACGAGGGCATCCGCGCGGAGACCACCGTCGAGTCCCTCGGCAAGCTGCGCCCCGCGTTCGCGAAGGACGGCACGATCACGGCCGGCACCTCCTCGCAGATCAGCGACGGCGCCGCCGCCGTGGTCGTGATGAGCAAGGCCAAGGCCGAGGAGCTGGGCCTGGAGTGGCTCGCCGAGATCGGCGCCCACGGCAACGTGGCCGGCCCCGACAACTCGCTGCAGTCGCAGCCCTCGAACGCGATCCTGCACGCCCTGAAGAAGGAGGGCCTGGAGGTCGCCGACCTGGACCTCATCGAGATCAACGAGGCCTTCGCGGCGGTTGCCGTGCAGTCAATGAAGGACCTCGGGGTCACCCCGGAAAAGGTGAACGTCAACGGCGGCGCCATCGCCCTGGGGCACCCGATCGGCATGTCCGGCGCCCGTGTGGTGCTGCACCTGGCGCTGGAGCTGAAGCGCCGCGGCGGCGGGGTCGGCGCGGCCGCGCTGTGCGGCGGCGGCGGCCAGGGCGACGCCCTGATCGTCCGCGTGCCCCAGGCGTAACCGGGCACCGCACCCGCCCGTACCCGTATCAGAACCGAGGAGCGCAGCACGTATGACGGCGGTGGACGTCCCCCAGCTGGTGGCCCAGGCACGTGAGGGCAGGCCGAGAGCGGTGGCCCGGCTGATCTCTCTGGTGGAGGGGGCGTCCCCGCAGTTGCGCGAGGTGATGGCGGCGCTGGCACCGCTGACGGGCAACGCGTACGTGGTGGGGCTGACGGGGTCGCCGGGTGTCGGCAAGTCGACGTCGACCTCGGCGCTCGTGTCGGCGTACCGCAAGGCCGGGAAGCGGGTCGGCGTCCTCGCCGTCGACCCGTCCTCGCCGTTCTCCGGCGGGGCGCTGCTCGGCGACCGGGTGCGCATGTCGGACCACGCCTCCGACCCGGGGGTCTACATCCGCTCCATGGCCACCCGGGGCCACCTGGGCGGTCTCGCCTGGGCCGCCCCGCAGGCGATCCGGGTGCTGGACGCGGCCGGGTGCGAGGTGATCCTGGTCGAGACGGTCGGCGTCGGCCAGTCCGAGGTGGAGATCGCCGCCCAGGCGGACACCTCGGTGGTGCTGCTGGCTCCGGGGATGGGCGACGGGATCCAGGCCGCGAAGGCGGGGATCCTGGAGATCGGCGACGTGTACGTGGTGAACAAGGCCGACCGGGACGGCGCGGACGCCACGGCCCGGGAGCTGAACCACATGCTGGGCCTGGGGGAGACCCGGGGGCCGGGCGACTGGCGTCCGCCGATCATCAAGACCGTGGCCGCGCGGGCCCAGGGCATCGACGAACTGGTCGAGGCGCTGGAGAAGCACCGGGCGTGGATGGACGAGCGCGGGGTCCTGGCGGAGCGGCGCACGGCGCGTGCGGCGCACGAGGTGGAGACCATCGCGGTGACCTCCCTGCGGACCCGGATGGCCGATCTGCACGGAAATTCCCGTCTGGAGGCGCTGGCGGCCCGGGTGGCCGGGGGCGAGCTGGATCCGTACGCGGCGGCCGACCTCCTGCTGGACGGCCTGACCGAAGCCTGATGCGGGACCGGCGCCGCGCCCCTAGACTGGCGAGCGCCCGGATTACCCCGATTCAGGGAGTGGCTCATGGCCAAGCGCGGGAACAAGAAGCGAGCACGCAAGAAGAAGAAGGCGAACCACGGCAAGCGTCCCAACGCCTGACCGCACCGTACGAAGCGAGCCGCGCCCCTGACCGGGGGCGCGGCTCACTTCGTGCAGCACGTACCACGGCTCGGGTGCGGTTCAGCCGTTGTCGTTGCCCGACCGCGTGGTGGCCTTGCCGGTCGCGGGGTCCACGGAGGCGTCCCACGTCGTGCCGTCGGCGCCCCTCACCTCGACCTGCCAGGACGCGGCCCTGCCGTCGTCCGCGGAGTCCCACTCGACCGCCCAGACCTGCCCCGGACGGGCGGCGACGGCGGCCTTGGCGGCCTGCTCGGCCGTGACCTCGGCGGCGAGCAGGTCCTGGTGCTCGTTCCCGTCCACGCCGGTGTCCACCTGCTTGCGGGTGACCGCGCCGGTCGCGGCGTCGACCTCCAGCTCGGCGCGGCCCTTGCCGTCCTTGGTGATCACGTCCACGTGCCAGACGTTGGCCTCCCGGTCGAGGGACTCGACCACTCCGGGGTAGTTCTTCAGGGCCGCGGCGAGCGCGGCCTCCGCCGCGACCTCGCCCTGGGGGACGACGGCCGCGGGGGCGGTCCTCGCCGTGCCGGCGGGTGCCGCTGCCGCGGCCGCCACCGGGCCTCCCGCCATCAGGACCACGGACGCGGCCGCGGCGACATACGCGTTGCGCTTCATCGGCTTGCGCTTCATCGGCTGACCTCCTCAGGCCGGCCGTACCGCCTGCGGTTGCCTTGCGGGCGGTGGCCGGCAGCGAGCGTTCCCGGCCATTGTCGGGCCGATCGCCGTCCGGCGCTCTCCCGGCCGGTCAGGCCTTGCCGCGGGTGCCGCGCAGGTGGTCCGCCACCGGATCCAGCGACGTGCGCAGCGCCGCCAGGGCCTCCGGCGGCAGCAGGTCGATGAAGTGCCGGCGGACGGACGCCACGTGGTGCGGGGCGACCTTGCGCATCGTGTCCATGCCCTCGTCCGTGAGCACCGCGAACAGGCCACGGCGGTCGGACTCGCAGTTCACGCGGCGGACCAGGCCCGCCGCCTCCATGCGCGTGATCTGGTGGGACAGCCGGCTCTTGGACTGGAGGGTGGCGGTCGCGAGGTCACTCATCCGCATCCGGTGCTCCGGCGACTCCGAGAGGTTCACGAGGATCTCGTAGTCGTTGTTGGTGAGTCCGAAGGGCTGGAGATCCTTTTCCAGCTGGTGCATCAGCAGTCTGCTGACGTCCAGGTGGGTGCGCCAGGCGCACTGCTCGGCGTCGGTCAGCCACCTGGTGGCCGTCTCGGTCTCCATGGTCTCCATGAATGAACTCTACCTAAGAAGTTGAATTACGTACAAAGATGGGGCGGCGTGGGGTGGGGCGTCACAGTCCGAAGCGGCGCTGGAGATCACCCAGCTGCCCCGGCATCCGCGGCACGCCCAGCGGGCTCTGGCCCGATCCGGGAACCCCCTGTGCGTTGCCCGTGGCGGCGCCGGCGCCGACCGTGCCGACCGCCTGCTCCGCCATCAGCATCTCCGACGACTGCAGCAGCACCGTGCCCGCTCCGACGAACTCGAACTGGTGCTCCTCGCCGGAAGCGCCGCCGATGCCCGTCAGTGAGCGCAGGCCGCCCATCACGCCCGACATGTAGCCGTGATCGTAGTGGTGGCACGGTGAGGGGCAGTCCGCCCAGCCCACCAGCGCCTGCGGGTCCACGCGCAGAGGCGGCTCCATGAACACCACCGGCCCGTTGGAGGCCGCCACGAACTTTCCGGTGCCGATGAGCGTCAGGAAGCCCGGGACGATCGACTGCTTCAGGGCGAGGGAGGGCTGGTACGCGAGCAGGTTGCCTGACCGGATCGTCAGGTTCCCGTTATCCAGGTCGTACGAGTTCACGTCGAAGGCCCGGTCGGCCAGGAGCATCTTGCCCTGCCCCTCGGCCACCACCCAGTCGCTCGCGTGCAGCGGCGAGTGGAAGCTGGTGCGCAGCAGCCGGTCGAAGCGCCCGTTGCCGATGCCGTTGAACTCGATGCTCCCGTAGTACGAGATCATCTTGCCCTTCTGCAGGAACCACTGGCTCCCCTTGAGCTCCACGCAGAAGGTGTACGGGTTGACGTTGTCGTCGGAGGGCAGCGTGTACGGGTCGTAGACCGTGGGACTGCCCGGTCCGGCGGTCACGGGGCCAAAGTTCACAGCTTCTCCTCCGAGGCCTGTACGTACACCGCGCCCTGGCCGGACAGCTCCAGCTGGAACGCCTCACCCGAGCCGCGCCCCACCATGTCCCGCCAGCCGAGCGCGGTGGAGAGCTTGTTGCGGACGTCGCCGTGGTGGGCGACGTACGCCTGCGGGTCCACGTGGACCGGCCGGTTCGGGTGGATGGGGAGTTCGATGACCCCGCCATGGGCCATCACGGCGACCGAGCCGTGGCCCTTGAGGGTCGTGGTGAACAGGCCCTGGCCGGTCACCTGCCCGCGGACCATGCCCATGACACCGCCCTGCGAGCCCATGAACATCGTGCCCTGCTGGAGCGTGCCGTCGAAGGCCAGCAGCCGGTCGGCCTCGACGTACAGGGTCTCGCCGGTCAGGTTGATCACCTGGATGTGGTGGCCGCCGTGGCCGAACATCACGGTGCCGCTGCCCTCGACCGTCATCAGCGGGGTCTGCTCGTTGGCCACCCGGCGCCCGATCATGCCCATCACCCCGCCCTGACCACCGGTCAGGCTCGGGGTGAAGGAGACCTCGCCGCGGTACGCGAGCATCGCGCCGCGCTGGCTGTACATCTTCTGGCCCGGCACCACCTGCGCCTCGACCATCTTCGAGTTGATCTCGCGGAACGGCATCAGACGTCGCCCCCGATGGTGTTGCGCTCGCTGGGCTGCACGTACACCAGGCCCTCGCCCTCGAAGCGGATCTGGAAGGACTCGCCGGAGCCCTCGCCGATCAGGGTGCGGAAGTTCACCCCGGACTGGAAGGACTGGCGGAGGTCGCCGGTGTGCGCGATGTACGCCCCCGGGTCGACGGAGAGCGGGTACTGGGCGCTGACGCGCAGCACCACCGCCGGGCCGTCGGACATGATCGCCGCCTGGCCCGAGCCCTCGACGGTCGTGGTGAACAGGCCGTTGCCCGTCGTCGCCCCGCGCAGACCGGTGAAGGTCGTGCCGGTGCGAAGCCCGCCGTCGGTGCACAGCAGGTTGCTGGACTCGACGTAGAGCTTCTCGCCGCGCAGATCGACCAGATTGATCTCGCTCGCGCGGTCGGCGAAGAAGCAGGTGCCGTGCCCCTGCACTTCCATCACGGTCATCTGCTCGCCGGTCAGCCGGCGGGTCACCATCCCGCGGATGCCTTCGCCGCCGCCGGTCATCTTCTTGAAGGCCATCTGGCCGTCGTACGCGACCATGGAGCCGTTTTTCGCTTTCACGGCATCCCCGGTCAGGTCGACGGCGAGCACCTTGCTGCCTTGGAGTCGGAACTGAGCCACGGGATGACGTTATCGGCAGCGGGCGGACGCGAACAGGGCCCCCTGGCCGATATGCGCCACACCCGGGCGGTTTCGGGCGCGATCGCCCTTCGATCCCGGCGGAAAGGGGCCCGGGTCAAGATCCCGCAAAGCGGCTGAGACACTGGAACGGCCCCAGGCTCCCACCCCGAAGGTTCCCCGTGGACATCAAGACCGCCTCCGCCCTGCACCGGCTGCGCCTCATCTCCGTCCCGGAGGCGCTGTCGTTCCCGGCCCTGCTGATCTTCGGCTCGCTGTTGAGCCGGATCTCGGACATCGACTACCTGATGATGCCGCTCGGCATCCTGCACGGCGTCCTCTTCGTCATCTACGCGCTCTTCCTGCTGGATGTCTGGAACAAGGCGAAGTGGCCCTTCAAGAAGGTCGCGCTGTTCTTCGTACTGGCGCTGCTGCCCTTCGGCGGTCTCTACGGCGACCGGCTGCTCAAGCGGGACGAGTCCGACAGCGTGATCGCGGCCCGGGCCCGGCAGGCGGCCGAAGCGTGATCGTCGCGTTCTCGGTGACCCCGCTGGGCGTCGGCGAAGAGGTGGGCGAGTACGTCGCCGACGCGGTCCGCGTGGTCCGCGAGTCGGGGCTGCCCAACCGCACGGACGCCATGTTCACCACCGTCGAGGGCGAGTGGGACGAGGTCATGGACGTGGTCCGGCGCGCGGTGGCCGCGGTGGAGGAGCGGGCTCCGCGCGTCTCGTTCATCCTCAAGGCGGACATCCGGCCCGGCGTCTCCGACGGGATGACCTCGAAGGTCGAGACGGTGGAGCGCCACCTCGCCGGCGGCTGAGGCCGAGCCCCCCCGCGCCTTCCGAGCGCCCCTGGCCCGCCGGCCGGGGGCGTTCTCGTACCAGCGGCCACCCGGTTGATCCAGATGCCGGGCGCGCCCCACCGGCGCACACTGATCGTGTCCGACGTCTTGCGCCCCGCGGCGGCCGGAACGGCGAGCACCCCGAAGCACGCACGGCGCTCGAGCCCGTCCCCAGCGAAGAAGGAAGCAGCCTTCGGAGGAATCATGGCGAGCACGGAGCAGCACGGATCCCCGCAGTGCAGCGGCACCGGAGAACACTTCACGGCAGTGGTGAGCCACGACGGGTACGAACCCGGTGAGGACGGGCGCCTGGTCACCATCGACGGGACGCTGTCCTGCCCCCTCCCCGAGTTCCAGCTCGGCCTGGAGCGCGACAACCCGGGCATCAACCCGGACCCCAAGGTCCTCGTCCTCAAGCTGGTGGAGACCAAGCCGACGGGCACCGTCCCGCAAGTGGTGACGGAGACCAAGGTGCACGGCGAGTTCCGCATCGACTCACAGGTGGAGCGGGTGGAGATCAGGAACCTGGACATCACCGTGCCCCTCGTTTCCGGCCCCGCCGACTGACGCCGCGTCTGGCGGCGAAGGATCGGGCGGCGGAGCGGAATACCGTGACATAACGGTCAGTTGCCGCCCCCTTGCGACACCTCGGGCCCGCCGCCCGCCAGCGCGATGCCCAACGGGGTGCGTTCGTAGAGGACCTGATGGCCGTGGCGGCCGGAGACGAGCAGGCCCGCCGCCCGCAGAACCCCCAGGTGCGCCGAGACCGTGGACGGGGCGAGAGCGAGCCGGCGGGCCAGCGCCGTGGTGGAGGCGGGTTCGTCCAGCGCGCACAGCACCTCCGCCCGGCCCCGGCCCACCAGGTGGGCCAGTGCCTCCGGGACCGGGCCCGCCGAGGCCGTCCACAGCGCACCGATCCCCCGTGCCGGGTAGACGAGCGTCGGCTGCCAGGGAGGGTCGTAGCCGCCGACCACGTCCGGCCAGCCGAACGCGCTCGGCATCAGCAGCAGTCCCTGACCGCCCAGCGCCCGGTCGTGGTGCCCGGTCCGGGTGATGGTCAGCGTGTCCGTCTCCCCGTGCCACCGCAGGTCCGGGTGGAGCCCCTCGAACAGGGCCTCCAGCCCGCCGGCCGCCAGCCGCCGCGAGTGGAACAGGATGTCCGCCTCCAGCAGCGCGCGCAGCCTCGGCCAGTGCGGGGCGACCAGGGCCTCCCAGGCGCGCTCGGTGAGATCGGCCAACTCCCTTACCGCCCGCGCCGGATCCGTCAGCATCCGCTGCCCGAGGTCGCTCTCCAGCGCGCCCGGCGTGCAGAGCAGGGAGAGCCGCAGGTCCTCGCGCGCCGCCTCCGGGTCGGTGGCCCGCACGCGCGCCAGCTCCGCCTCGAAGGTGACGGACGGGCCCGGCGGCGGCGGGCTGAGGAAGTCCGGATTGTGTCCCGCACGGGGCATCAGCAGCCACAGGGGCCGCAGGTCCAGCCCCTCGGCCGCGGCCCGCACCCGGCGCAGCCAGGGCAGGTGGTAGGCGTGCCGGTGCGGGCGGAGCAGCGCGCGCACCGCCTCCTGCGTCTCCCAGCGGGGGGAGACCGCGAACCGGCACCGCAGCAGGTCGCCCGGCCCGAAACGGAAGTGGAACCCCACGGCGCCCCCGCCTCCCCATCCCCATCCCCGGCCCCGGATTCGTCCGGGCCCGAATCACTACGGCTGCCAGCGTAGTTCCGCGAGGCTGCCGGGCATGTCGACCCCCACCCCGGCCACCGGCTACCGGGCCGTCTTCCGGATCCGGGAATTCCGGCCCGTCTTCGCCGCGCACCTGATGTCCGTACTCGGCGTGGTCGTCGCCGAGATCGCCCTGACCGTCCTCGTCTACCGCGCCACCGGCTCGCCGCTGATGAGCGCGCTCACCTTCGCCCTCGGCTTCCTCCCGTACGCCCTCGGCGGCACCCTGCTCGCCGGGACCGCCGACCGCCATCCGGCCCGGCGGGTGCTCGTCGCGTGCGACCTCGTCTGCGCCGCCTGCGCCGCCGCCATGGCCCTGCCGGGCACCCCCGTCGCGCTGCTCCTCGTACTGCGCTGCGCGATGGCCTTCGTGGCACCGCTGTTCCAGGGCGCCCGCAGCGCCTCCCTCGCCGACATCCTCGGCACCGGCGACACCTTCGTGCTCGGCCGCTCGCTGCTGCGCATGGTGGCCCAGAGCGCCCAGCTCACCGGCTTCGGCCTCGGCGGGATCCTGCTCACCGTCCTCGCGCCCCGCGGGGCCATCGCCCTGACCGCCGCCGGATTCCTCGGCTCGGCGCTCCTGCTGCGGCTGGGCACGCGCAGCCGGCCCGGCCGCGGGGCCGCCCGCCGCTCCCCGGCCGCCGGCCTGCGCGCCGTACTCGGCGACCGCCGGATCCGGGCGCTGACCCTGCTGTTCTGGCTGCCGCCCGTCTTCGTCGTCGTACCGGAGGCGCTGCTCGCCCCGTACACCGCCGGTCTCGGCGCGGGGACCGCCGCGCTGGGCGTGCTGATGTGCGCTCTGCCCGTCGGCACCATCGCCGGGGAGCTGTGGGCCGGCTCCGCACTCACCTCCCGAACCCGTGCGCGGATCACCGTGCCGCTGGCCGCCGCCGGACTGCTGCCGCTGCTCCTCTACGCCCTGCGGCCCGGCCCGCTGCTCGCGTTCACCGCGCTGCTGCTGGCCGGGCTCGCCCACGCCCACACCCTCGGCCTCGACCAGTGGTACCTCGACGCCGTCCCCGAGGAGCTGCGCGGCCGTGCGATGACCCTGCTCAGCACCGGCCTGATGACCTTGCAGGGCGCCGGCATGGCCCTGGCCGGACTCGCAGCCGAGTTCTTCCCGGTCCACCAGGTCGTCACCGGCGCCGGCATCGCCGGCACGGCCGTCGTCCTGCTGCTCCTCGCCGAACTCCGGTCCACGGCACCGGAACAGGAGCGGCCGAGGAGTGAGACGGGGCTCCCCGTCAAATGACCGACCGGTAGGGTCTGGTACGTGTCCAAGCCGCTCAGCCTTCCCTTCGACCCCATCGCCCGCGCCGACGAGCTCTGGCAGCGGCGCTGGGGGCCGGTGCCCGCGATGGCCGCCATCACGTCGATCATGCGCGCGCACCAGATCCTGCTCGGCGAGGTCGACGCCGTGGTCAAGCCGTACGGGCTGACCTTCGCGCGGTACGAGGCGCTCGTGCTGCTCACCTTCTCCAAGGCCGGCGAGCTGCCGATGTCGAAGATCGGCGAGCGGCTGATGGTCCACCCGACCTCGGTGACCAACACCGTCGACCGGCTCGTGAGGTCCGGCCTCGTCGACAAGCGGCCCAACCCGAACGACGGACGCGGCACCCTCGCCTCCATCACGGACAAGGGCCGCGAAGTCGTCGAGGCCGCCACCAAGGACCTGATGGCGATGGACTTCGGTCTCGGGGTGTACGACGCCGAGGAGTGCGCGGAGATCTTCGCGCTGCTGCGCCCGCTGCGGGTCGCGGCCGCGGACTTCGAGGAGAAGTAGGCCCGGCGCCGGGCCGGCGGCGGACCGGGGACCGCTCCCCGCGTCCGCGGGGATTTCCCGGCCGGTTACGCTCGTGTCCATGAAACGAAGCGTGCTGACCCGCTACCGCGTCATGGCCTACGTGACCGCGGTCATGCTCCTGATCCTCTGTGCCTGCATGGTGGCGAAGTACGGCTTCGGCACCGGCGCCGACCTGACCTTCGCGGTCTCGCAGGCCCACGGTGTCCTGTTCATGATCTACCTGGTCTTCGCCTTCGACCTCGGCTCCAAGGCGAGGTGGCCGTTCGGCAAGCTCCTCTGGGTCCTGGCGTCGGGAACGATCCCGCTGGTCGCCTTCTTCGTCGAGCGCAAGGTCCGCGCCGAGGTCGAGCCGCTGGTCAGCGGCTCGACCGCGACCGCCCAGGCCTGAACCTCCGTCTCGAGCGGAAACACCCCGGGGAGAGCGCGGACAACTCCCCGGGGTTTCCCATCGACATTTACTAGGACGTCCTAGTAAATTCATGGGTATGGACGCAGACGCCATCGAGGAAGGCCGCCGACGCTGGCAGGCCCGTTACGACAAGGCCCGCAAGCGCGAGGCAGACTTCACCACGCTCTCCGGCGATGCCGTCGATCCGGTCTACGGGCCCCGGCCCGGCGACGCGTACGAGGGGTTCGAGCGCATCGGATGGCCGGGGGAGTACCCGTACACCCGCGGCCTGCACGCCACCGGCTACCGCGGGCGGACCTGGACCATCCGGCAGTTCGCCGGGTTCGGGAACGCCGAGCAGACGAACGAGCGCTACAAGATGATCCTGGCGGCCGGCGGCGGCGGGCTCTCCGTCGCCTTCGACATGCCGACCCTCATGGGACGGGACTCCGACGACCCCCGCTCGCTGGGCGAGGTGGGCCACTGCGGGGTGGCCATAGACTCCGCCGCCGACATGGAGGTCCTCTTCAAGGACATCCCGCTCGGCGACGTCACCACCTCGATGACCATCTCGGGCCCCGCCGTGCCCGCCTTCTGCATGTACCTGGTCGCCGCCGAGCGGCAGGGCGTGGACCCGGCCCTCCTCAACGGCACCCTCCAGACGGACATCTTCAAGGAGTACATCGCCCAGAAGGAGTGGCTCTTCGAGCCCGAGCCGCACCTGCGCCTCATCGGCGACCTCATGGAGTACTGCGCCAAGGGCATCCCGGCCTACAAGCCGCTGTCCGTCTCCGGCTACCACATCCGCGAGGCCGGGGCGACGGCCGCGCAGGAGCTCGCCTACACCCTCGCCGACGGATTCGGGTACGTGGAGCTCGGGCTCTCCCGCGGCATGGACGTGGACCACTTCGCGCCCGGCCTCTCCTTCTTCTTCGACGCGCACCTCGACTTCTTCGAGGAGATCGCCAAGTTCCGCGCCGCCCGCCGCATCTGGGCCCGCTGGATGAAGGAGGTCTACGGGGCGAAGAGCGAGAAGTCGATGTGGCTGCGCTTCCACACGCAGACCGCCGGCGTCTCCCTCACCGCCCAGCAGCCGTACAACAACGTCGTGCGCACCGCCGTCGAAGCCCTCGCGGCCGTCCTCGGCGGCACGAACTCCCTGCACACCAACGCCCTCGACGAGACCCTCGCCCTGCCCAGCGAGCAGGCCGCCGAGATCGCCCTGCGCACCCAGCAGGTGCTCATGGAGGAGACCGGCGTCGCCAACGTGGCGGACCCGCTGGGCGGTTCCTGGTACGTCGAGCAGCTCACCGACCGCATCGAGGCGGACGCCGAGAAGATCTTCGACCAGATCAAGGAGCGCGGGCTGCGCGCCCACCCGGACGGCTGGCACCCCATCGGGCCGATCACCTCGGGCATCCTGCGCGGCATCGAGGACGGATGGTTCACCGGGGAGATCGCCGAGTCGGCCTTCGTGTACCAGCGCTCGCTGGAGAAGGGCGACAAGCGGGTCGTCGGCGTCAACGTCCACCACGGCTCGGTCACCGGCGACCTGGAGATCCTGCGGGTCAGCCACGAAGTGGAGCGCGAGCAGGTCCGCGTGCTCGCCGACCGCAAGTCCGGCCGTGACGACGCGAAGGTGTCGGAGTCGCTGGACGCGATGCTGGCCGCCGCCCGGGACGGGTCGAACATGATTCCGGCCATGCTGGACGCGGTGCGGGCCGAGGCCACGCTGGGCGAGATCTGCAACGTCCTGCGCGAGGAGTGGGGCACGTACACGGAGCCGCCGGGCTTCTAGTGCCGTGACCGCACGCGCGGTCTGACGCGAGGCCGGTCGTGGCGCCCTCTTCGGTGGCGCCACGGCCGGCCTCTGCCGTTGCTCACGCCCTCACGCCCTCACGCCCTCATACCCTCACACCGGGGCGGAGCCGCGCAGGCCGTGCATCAGCAGCGCGGTGAAGGTGGCCACCCAGAGCTCGTCCACCGGCTCGGAGCTCACCAGCGCGCGGTGCACCACGGTGCCCGCGATCACGTCGAAGATCAGGTCGGTGGTGCGGCCGGCGAGGGCCTCGTCCTCCTCGTACGGGAGCTCCCCGCGGGCCTGCGCCCGCTCGCGACCGAGTACGACGAGACGTTTCTGCCGGTCGACGATGGCCGACCGGATCCGGTCACGCAGGGCCTCGTCCCGGGTGGACTCGGCCACCACCGCCATCAGGGCCGTACGGGCCTCCGGGCGCCGCAGCAGCTCCGCGAAGCGCAGGACCACGTACTCGATGTCGGCTTCGAGGGAGCCGCGGTCGGGCAGTTCGAGGGAGTCGAAGAGCTCCGCGACCGCGTCCACGACCAGCTCGTTCTTGCCCGCCCAGCGCCGGTAGAGGGTGGTCTTGGCGACGCCCGCCCGGACCGACACGTCGCTCATCGTCAGCTTCGACCAGCCCAGCTCCACCAGTGCGTCCCGGGTCGCGGCGAGGATCGCGGCGTCCGCGGCGGCGCTGCGGGGGCGGCCGGTGCGGCCGGGGCTGGGGTTGCGCATGGCCGAGACCATACCCGTCAGTAGCCGGACGGGCGGCTGTGGTTCAGATCACGGGCGCGGCGGCGCCGGAAAGGAGTTACGCTACGGCTCGTAGCGTAAGAGCGACAACCACGCGAAGAGCTACTGGCGCCAGGTGGGGACCTGGCACCGACCCGCACCACGATCGCGGATCAGGTCAATTCCAGCGATCTTTTTCGTCGGCGCGCGCACTCGGGGGAGGATGTACGCATGCAGCCCAGAAACATGTCCATGAGCGGCGTCGTCGACCTCGCCGCGGTGAAGGCGGCCGGTGAGGCCAAGGCCAAGGCCGAGCAGGCCCGCGCCGAAGCCGCACGGCAGGCGGCGCAGGGCGGCGGGGCAGGCCCGGCCGCCGGCGCGGTGCCGCCCTCCGCCCTCGTCATCGACGTCGACGAGGCCGGTTTTGAACGCGACGTACTCCAGCTCTCCGCCGAGGTCCCGGTCGTCCTGGACTTCTGGGCCGAGTGGTGCGAGCCGTGCAAGCAGCTCAGCCCGCTCCTGGAGCGCCTGACCGTCGAGGCCAACGGCCGCCTCGTGCTCGCCAAGGTCGATGTCGACGCCAACCAGATGCTGATGCAGCAGTTCCAGATCCAGGGCATCCCGGCCGTGTTCGCCGTGGTCGCCGGACAGGTGCTGCCGCTGTTCCAGGGCGTGGCCCCGGAGCAGCAGATCCGCGAGACCCTCGCCCAGCTGGTGCAGGTCGCCGAAGAGCGCTTCGGGATCATCGGCATCGAGGTGGACCCGAACGCCGAGGGCCCCGCGCCCCGGGCCGCCGCCGAGGCTCCGGCCGGCCCGCACGACGCCCTGCTGGAAGCGGCGGTCGCCGCGCTCGACGCCGGGGACCTGGGCGGTGCGGTGCAGGCGTACAAGAACGTACTGACCGACGACCCGGGCAACACCGAGGCCAAGCTGGGCCTGGCCCAGACGGAACTCCTGGTCCGCGTCCAGAACATGGACCCGCAGGCGGTGCGCACCGCGGCGGCCGAGAACCCGCGCGATCCGGCGGCGCAGATCGCCGCCGCCGACCTGGATCTGGTCGGCGGGCACGTGGAGGATGCCTTCGGGCGCCTGGTGGACACCGTGCGGGTCACGTTCGGTGAGGACAGGGACGCCGTACGGCTGCGCCTGCTGGAGCTGTTCGAGGTCATCGGCGCGGACGACCCGCGGGTCTCGGCGGCGCGCACGGCGCTGGCGCGGGTGCTCTTCTGAGCGGTCGCAGCCCCGGCGTGTTTTGTTGACACGTAGGTAAACAGCGGCCGCACTTTGCCAAAACTTGGCAATCGCGGCCGCTGTTACTCGCAGTAAGTCGAACCCCGTGAACTGTCCGGTGTGTTCGCTCTTCCCCCGATCTGTCATGGCCCTTGGTGACACCCTGTGTTGCTGCCGCGCGACAGCGGGCCCTCCTCCGGTTATCTGGCCGTTACCCGCCAGTAACGAACCCCCTTGTGCCCCGGCCGGGAATGGACCACGATCGGCGACGCTCGGTCCTTCCCGCAGCGCCGCTCATCCGGAGCCGCGGCGGAGGGTCCCCACCGAGTCGGTCGGTGCCGGTGGCGCCGGACGTGGGACAGGGGGGTCTCTGCCACACCCGGCGGGGCCTGTCCTCCAGGTTGCGCGAACGCGTGGCCCAGTGGTTGTCGCTCGGGGGTGATCGCCGGTGTATCGGACGCGGCACAGCCGCGGCCCGGGCCGCTTGCGCTCCTTCCCGAGGACGTAGCACTTCTCCCATCCCAGGAACGGGCACGGCCCGGACCGGAGATGTACGTCCGAGAAGGAGGAACGAAATGAGTTCTCAGGTTCGTGGCGGGACCAGATGGAAGCGCTTCGCGCTCGTCATGGTGCCGAGCATCGCGGCCACCGCCGCGGTCGGTGTGGGTCTGGCGCAGGGTGCCCTCGCGGCGTCGTTCAGCGTCTCCGGCCAGGACTTCAAGGTTTCGGCCGAAAAGCTCGACGGTCGGGATCTCATCCAGTACGGCGGTATGGCCGAGGGGCACAACCTCAAGGGTGAACCGGTCAAGCACCCGGTCACCATCTCCGGGTTCAGCAGCGCCGAGATCACCAACATGTGCCAGTCGCTGGTGACGCCCACGCCGCTGGGCGCCATCACCCTCCAGCTGAAGACCGGTCACAAGGGCACGCCGGCCAAGGCGACCAACATCTACCTGGATGTTGCCGAGCTCGACACCGACGCCGAGTTCACCAACCTGGACATCGGTGTCGCGGTCGGCGACGAGAGCCACAAGACCAAGCCGCAGCCCGGCACGGTCAGCAACAAGTACGCCTTCTCGCAGCGCGCGGACAGGGCGATTCTGACGGACGTGAAGCAGAAGGCGTGGGCGACCACGGCGGGCACCTTCAAGCTGCCCAACCTGAAGCTGCGCCTGCTCGGCGGCGACCAGCCGTGCTACCAGGACAAGGACGTCCGGGACTGACCGTCCTGATGTGTGACCGGGCGGGCGGGGGGCCGCAGTCGCCGCCGCCCGCCCGCCCGGGCTCCACAGATTTCTCCGTACCACCGTTTCCAGGGAGCTGTTGTCCATGAACCCCCAGGCCCCGGTTTACGTGCGCCGCGAAGACGACGCCTGGCTCACCGTCGTGTACTACCACTTCCACGCCTGGAGCGGTCGCCGTCCCTTCTGGGCCGGGTTGTTCACGCTCCTCGGTGGCTTCCCGATCGCCTACTTCCCGTATGCGGACCTCCGGCTGGGCAACGTCACTCTGGCGATGGCCACCACGGGTGGCGCCGGTGCGCTGATCATCGGTGTCCTGCTGATCACGCTGGGCCTCGCCCTGTGGTTCCAGCAGACCATCCGGGTCTTCGCCGGTGTGGCCGCGATCCTGCTGGCCCTGGTCTCGATCCCGGTCTCCAACCTCGGCGGCTTCTTCATGGGCTTCATCCTGTCCATGATCGGCGGCGCTCTCGCCCTGGCCTGGGCCCCCGGGCAGCCGGCGGACGAGGCTCCGGTGGACCTGGGCAAGACGGCGGCGATGACGGGCCCGCAGGACATCCCGGGACCGCGCGGGACGGAAACGGAATTCGCGAGCGAGACGACTGCCCACGCCGATGGCGGGAGGAACAGTGCGGGGTGACGAGACGCAGCGGGGCGTGGCCCCAGGCGCAGAGTCCCGCGAGATCAAGGGGCCGCGGCACGCGGCGCCCAGGAAATCGCTGCTGAACAAGCTCCAGATACCCGTCGGCAAGACGATGGCGCTGGCGGCCATGCCGACCGCCGTGTTCGTCGGCATGGGCATGGCGCCCAAGCTGGCCGTTGCCGACGACAAGGACATCCCCTTCGCGCCGGGTCCGTGCGTCACGCGGTCCGACGAGCCCAAGGAGTCGGCGTCCCCGACGCCTTCGAAGTCGCCTTCGCCGAGTGCGTCGCCCAGCGCGTCTCCCTCGCCGTCCGCGTCTTCGTCCGCGTCCGCCAAGCCGAAGCCGAGCGGCTCCCCGTCCCCGACGGCGAGCAAGCCGGCGAACGCGGCTCCGGCCGCCGCCTCGCCGACGCCGACGCCGACCCCGACCCCGACCCAGTCCGCGAACCCGCTGGACCCCCTCGGTGTCGGAGACGCGCTCAAGAAGCTGCTGAACCCCACCAAGGCCCCGCAGCCGACGGCGACCCCGACGCCCGCGCCGTCCACGACGACCGCTCCCAAGCCCGAGGCCCCCGCCCCGGACCCGGCGGCGGACGCCATCCGCGAGGCGGCGAAGAAGGCCGGAGCCACGGTCGAGGAGCTGCCCGACGCGGTCAAGGACACCGCGAAGAACCCGAAGGACGAGACGGGCGGGTCCGACGCGGACAAGGCCACGCCGGAGCCGACGAAGGACGCGGACGGGAAGGAACCCTTCCCCTGCCCGACCTACGACGCCGAGGCCCTCGCCAACGCCGAACTGGAGCCGGGCATCCCGCTCCTGCCGGACGAGCCCTGGTACCTCGACAGCTCCCTGCTGACCCTCTACGGCCTGGACTACGCGGGCATCGTCGAGGTCAAGACGGCCGGCGGCAAGACCAAGAAGGTCCTGAAGTTCACCGCGGACTCGCTGGACATCAAGGACCTGTACCAGACGGTCGGCAAGGAGGGGAACGTCGCCCACCTGAAGTCCCGCCCGGGCTCCACCTCCAAGATCCGCGGCGGCACGGTGACGATGTACACCGAGAGCCTCAAGGGCAACCTCTTCGGCCTGATCCCGATCGAGTTCAGCCCCAACAGCCCGCCGCCCCTGAACGTCCCCTTCGCGTTCTTCACGGACGTGAAGGTCGTCCAGGCCGGCCAGTTCGGCGGCACACTCACCGTCCCGGGCCTGAAGAACTACATCGGCCCGCCGGAGTAACACCAGGTCGCGCGTCTTCCCGACGGCCCGCCCCTCCTCGTGGGGGGCGGGCCGCCGAGCTTGCCGACCGAAGAGTAACTCACAAGATCTTCACATGAGTTCGCGTTTCGACTAGCGTCGGCATGCCGCTGTCACAGACGCGGTAGCGCGGCTGTCCACGGGGGGACTCACGAGCATGTTCGGCGTGCCCACGGCACGCCCGCGCTCGTGACTTCGTGAAGGACCGCACTTTCATGCTGCACACCATGAACCGCTCGGCGCGCCGGGCGGTGATCTGCGCGATCGGCCTGGTGCTGGCCGCCGTCGCGGTGGGGGTGTCCGGAGCAGCGCCGCCGCTCTGGACCGGACGGACCGAGAACGCGGCGGCTGCCGGAGCCCAGGCCGCGGGCCCGCTGAAGACCTACCCGCTGTTCGCGCGCCACGCCGGCACCGGCAAGCTCCGCGCGTACGAGCCGAACGGTACGGGCGGCCTGAAGTCCGCCCACGAGATGGGCGGCGGCTTCGGCGACGCGACCGCGCTCGTCCAGGCGAACATCTCGGAGGGCGGCAGGGGCAACGACCTCTACCACCGGGCCAGGGGGACGCTCTACTACACCGCCGAGCACGGCAACGACACCAAGGTGGTCGGCGGCGGCTGGGACATCTACGACCAGATCGTCTCCGTGGGGAACCTGGGCGGTTCGGCCGACGCCGACCTGGTCGCCCGGGAGCCGGACGGTGACCTGTGGCTGTACCAGGGCAAGCCCGACGGCACCCTCGCGGCACGCATCAGGGTCGGCACCGGGTGGAACGCCATGACGATCCTGGGCCGCGGCGACTACACGGGCGACGGCAAAGCGGACCTGCTCGTCCGCCAGAACGACGGAACGCTCGCCGTGTACGCCGGTACCGGCAAGGCCACGGTGGACGCCGTGGTCGGCACCCGGTACACGGCGGGCACCGGCTGGCAGGGGTACAAGACGCTCGCCTCCGCCGGCGACACCGACGGCGACGGGAAGACCGACCTGATCGCGGCCGACACCGCCGGCGCGCTGTGGCTGTTCAAGGGCACCGGCAATGCCGCCGCCCCCTTCGCCGCGCGGGTGCAGATCGGCACCTCGGGCTGGGCCGCCTTCGATGTCCTCTTCTGAGCAGAACGGCTGATACGGGTATGCGCAAGAACGCACAGCCGCCCAGACGCCGTCGCTTCGGCACCTGGACGCGCTTCCTGACCACCACGGCCATGGCCACCGCCGCGGCCGTCACTTTCACCGGCAGCGGGGTGCAGCCCCTCGACGGCGTGCGCTCGGCCGCCGCCGCGGAACCGGCCCCCTACGACCTGGACGCGGCCCAGAAGGTCCGCGAGGCCCAGTGCCTGCTCGGCAACGTGCTCCGCAAGGGCGGCACGGAGATGAAGGCCGTCGCCCGCGCGGGACTGAACGGGACCGAGCCCGAACTGCTCGCCGCCGCGGCGCGCAACTACTGGGACGGCACGCCGCTGTCGGCGGCGTACGAGAAGGACCATGCCGCCGCCTACGCCAAGTTCGGCGAGATGGACGAGCGCAACAAGGCCTGGCAGGCCGGCCTGTACCTGCACGACATCCCGCCGGGCTATTCGGTCGCGGGATTCCAGTGGCCGCCGGACAACCCGACCGTCTTCACGGGTACGGGCTACGCGGGCTGGATCGCGGACCAGTTCTGGACGGGTGAGAGCGACTTCTACACCGATCCGCACCCGGTGGCCGGCGCGGCCTCCGTCGACGCCGCCACCAAGATCGCGAAGGCTCGGTACTACCCGGAGACCCCGGCGAACTACGAGGACCGCAAGGCATGGGAATGGCACATGGCGGGGTCCACCCCCATGTACGCCGACGACGCCCGGATCTTCCTGCAGAACGGCGGCTTCCCCACCAAGGCCCCGGACCTGGGCTCGATGGAATTCCGGATCGACGTGGAGCAGCTGAAGGCGCGCTTCGCCTCCTGCGCGACGCGCAACCCGGTTGACCCGCACAAGGTCCTGACGGCCGAAGTGGCCGTCGCCGCCCAGGAGTGGCAGGCCGAGATCGCGGGCCAGAACACCCAGCGGGACATCATCCTCGGTGCCGAGCAGGCCGCTTCCAAGGACCTGCAGATCGCCGCGCAGGCCATGGCCGAGGCACTCGGCCAGTCCATGATCGCGAGCCGGCTCACCGACTGGGAGGCACACTTCCTCAAGGTTCCGGAAGGCAGCGGACGGCCCGCGGCGAGCGAGTTCACCAAGGCCCGCACGGGGATCGAGCAGGCCCAGGCCCGCGCGACCGGGCGGCTCTACGTGGCTTCGCGCGCGGCCCAGGACGCCCAGGCGCAGGCCGCCAAGGTGACGGCCGCGCAGAACGCCGCGTACGCCATCGCCGACCAGGCGGGAGCGCCCCGCGGCCGGGGCCTGCTCTACGGCCAGCAGGCCGCGCAGATCACCAAGGCGTCGGCGGCGGCCGCCCAGGCGGCGGCCAAGGCCACCGAGACCGCGCTGAACGCGACCCGCGCCTCGGCGGCCGACAGCAAGACCCTGAACTCGCTGGCCATGACGCAGGCGCACGCCTCGAAGGCCGAGTTCCGCCGCAAGGCCGCAGAAGAGGCCGCCGCGCAGGCGAAGTCCGCGGCGGAGGGCGCCGCGGCGCAGGCGGTGAAGGCCGCGGAGAACGCCACGAAGGCGAAGGCGGCGCAGGTCAAGGCGGAGAACGCCGAGAAGGAGGCCAAGACCGCGGCGGCGGACGCGAAGGCCAAGCGGGAGAAGGCCGAGGCGGAGCGGGACTACGCCAAGTCGCAGAAGGAGCTTGCCGAAGCGGAGCGGGCGAAGGCCGCGGCGGCGGAAGCCAGGGCCCAGACCCAGCGGACGGCGGCGGGGAACCAGCTGTCCGCGGCGCAGACCGCGGGCACCACCGCCGAGAACAAGATGAAGGACGCGCTCGACGCCGAGAAGAAGGCCGTGACGGCCCGGAACAAGGCGGTCGACGCGGAACAGCAGCGCGACGCCCTGGACGCCAAGGCCTACGCCAAGGAGTCCAAGGCCGCCGCGGACGAGGGCACGGACGCGGCCGAAGGGTCCCGTACCGCGGCCACCGCCGCACGCACCGCCGCCGACAACGCGGCCACGGCGGCCACGGCCGCCCGGGCCGAGGCGAACACCGCGACCGAGGCGGCGACCAACGCGAGAGCGGCCGCCACCCGTGCCCAGGGGGCGGCCCAGCGCGCCCAGGCGGCAGCGGACGCGGCCAAGAGGGACGTCGCGGTCACCGAAGCCGCGGTGGCGAAGGCGCACTCGGCGGCAGCCGATGCCATCGACGCCTCGGACGCGGCCAAGTGGAACGCGATCACCGCGAAGTCGCAGGCGGAGACGGCACGGCAGAAGGCGGACCAGGCCAAGACGGATGCCACGGTGGCCCGCAGCGAAGCGGTGGCGGCCGGAGCCGAATCCATCCGCACGGCCGGATTCGCCTTCGCCACGGCGCGGGCGGCCGTGGCCGCCAGTGAGTCGGCGATGCAGGTGGTCAAGCCGGCCAACGACGCCATCGAGCTGGGTTCCCCGTACAAGGAGACCGATTCCTCCGCGGGCCTGGCCGTGCTGACCGGCCAGGCCGCGAAGACGGCGGCCGAACAGCAGGCGGCCCTGGCCCAGGCCAAGGCGGACCAGGCGGCGAAGGCCGCGGCCGAGGCGAAGAAGCTCGCCGAGCAGGCGGACACGAACGCGAAGGCGGCGGCGGAGGCCGCGCTGCAGGCGGCCGACTGGGCTGCCAAGGCGGCCAAGTCGGCGCAGGCCGCGCAGGCCTCGGCCACCGAGGCGGCGACGGCGGCGAAGGCCGCGAAGGCCGCCGAGACCAGGACGGTCGAGTACCACCGGCAGGCCACCCAGGACGCCGCGGCCGCCCAGAGCGCGGCCACCACGGCGGGCACCTACGCGTCCGCCGCCGATTCCGCGGCCACGGACGCGGAGCGCGATGCCGCCTCGGCCCGTAAGGCGGCCACGGCGGCCGAGGCCGACGCGGCGACCGCGAACACGGTCGCGACCAAGGCCGAGACCGATGCCAAGACGGCGGAGGCGGCGGCGACCCGGGCCCAGGAAGCGGCGAAGGAGGCGCAGGACGCGGCGACCCGTGCCGAGAACCAGAAGAGCCGCGATGCCATCGCCTCGGGCGGCGTGACCGGCTTCAAGGGCGTGTTCACCCGCTCCACGATCGAACCGGTGGGGGAGCCGGTCGACCAGAACAAGTGCGTCCTGGACATCGGCTTCGACGGCTGCACGGTGAAGTTCAAGCTCACCTACAACCTGACGGTCGACTTCTACCTGTGCACGGACCCGGCGGCCCCGGAGAACGTGACCGAGGCGAACTGCCCGGCCGAGTACGTGACGTGGATCCACGTCCAGAACATGGGCCTGCAGACGTACTACAAGGACGTGTACTTCAGCCGCCTGGAGATCGCCCTGATCTTCGACAAGGTGTTCCTGAAGACGCTCTGGCACATGCTCACGGACGACTTCTTCAACTGCGCCAAGGGTGAGCTGGAAGCGTGCATGTCGGCGGGCATCGACCTGGCCATGGGCGCCGCCACCAAGCGGATGGAACTCCTGATGCAGGCGATGAACGCCTACCGCGTCGTCATGAGGACCGGCGCGAATCTGGACGAGGCCAGGGCGCTGGCCAAGCAGGCCGAGATGGACCCGGACACGATCGCCGCACTCGAGCGCGAGGCCGACCTGGCCCAGCGGCTGTTCGGCTCGTGCAAGCGGAACAGTTTCCCCGCGTCGGTACCCGTACTCATGGCGGACGGTTCGCACAAGCCGATCGGGTCGGTGCGGGTCGGTGACATGGTGATGGCAGGCGATACCGCGTCGGGGACGGCCAGGCCGGAACAGGTGACCGCCGCCTTCCGGCACGACACCAGCCGGCTGATCGACATCACCCTGGCCGACGGCAGCCGTCTGAGCACCACGGCCGGTCACCGGCTGTTCGTCGCGGGCCGCGGCTGGACCTACGCCTCGGACCTGGAAGTGAACGACCGGCTGCGGGATCCGGAGGGCCGGGAGCAGGCGATCGCAACGCTGGGCGACCGGGGGAACATCACTCCCGTGGAGGTGTTCGACCTCACCGTCGACGGCCTGCACACCTTCTACGTCCAGGCCCGGGGCACGGCGCCGGTCGACGTGCTCGTCCACAACTGCCTGGACATCGTCGGTGACGAGGGCGTTTCGGGTGCCCACACCCTGGCGGACCATGTCGGTCTGAGCCGGACGAAGATCATGGAGAAGCTGGAAAAGGGCCCGAACGTCACCGAGTGGACCGATGAGGCCACAGCGGCTTCCTCCACGCGACAGGCGTTCGACGAGTGGAGCCAGGTCCCGGGCAACAAGGACAAGCTGCTGGCGTGGCTGAAGGCACAGCAGAAGAAGACGAGCTTCGATCCGCGCAGCGACCTCTTCCCGATCCAATGGGAGCTGCGGGGCCAGGGCTCTCTGGGCAGGCAATGGCGGTACGGCCCGCCCGACGCGCAAGGCAATCCCACCCTCGTGTCGACGCCGGTCGGGAACACGGTGATCATCCAGATCAAACAGGTGAAGAAGAAAGTCGACGGAAAGCACCAGGACGGGTACGTCGTGTACACGACCTACCCGAAGTAAAGGACGCATTGGTGAAGCAGGTTCCTCGCCGGCTCGGCTCGGACATCGGGCTCAGCGGCCTGATGAAAACGTTCCACTATCCCCGGACGAACAAGATGTCCATCGCCCTCGCCCACGTGGGGTGGTTCGCGGAACGCGAGGGCGGTGCGTTCGCCCACCAGCTGCTGGACGACACCAAGCGGCTGCTGGCTTCGGACCTGTCCGGCCCGGAGCTGTCCGCGCTGTGGCAGGCGGGGACGTTCCGGGACTTCGACCTGGAGGCCTGCGGGATCGAGGGACGCCAGTGGCTCACCTGGATCGGGGAGATCGCCGAGTACCGCCTCACCTGGAACGTCGGGGACGCACCCGTGCCGCTGGATCCGCCGCCGGCCCGCGGGCTGACGGAAGCGGTGCTGGGCGAGATCGCGCCGGTGGCCGAGGACCTGGAGTCGGCCACGGCCGGTCACGGCTATGCCGCGGTGCCCGGTGTGGTTCCGGCGCTGCGGCGGGTCGTCGCCGACGTCGATCCGGACCTCGGCTTCCGGCTGCTGCTGCGCGTGCTCAAGGCCTACTTCGTTCCGGTCGGCCCCCCGCGCGTCGCGGGTTACCACGCGCTCGCGGAGGCGTTGGGTCTGGAGAGGGCGCTCGTCGAGGACGGCGATTTCAACGTCCGTCCTGATCTCGGCTGAGAGCCGCAGACGCACCGAGGGCGGCACCCCGATCCCTTCCGGGATCCGGGTGCCGCCCTCGGTCTCTGTGCGGCAGAGTTCAAGCGACGGGTGCGGCGGCGTCAGTCGCGGGCGCCGCCGCCCAGGTGGTGCACGCGGACCATGTTCGTGGTGCCGGGGACGCCGGGGGGCGAGCCGGCCGTGATGACCATGGTGTCGCCGGCGTTGTAGCGGTTCAGCTTGAGCAGCTCGCCGTCCACCAGGTCGACCATCGCGTCGGTGTTGTTCACGTGCGGGACGACGTACGAATCGACGCCCCAGCTCAGCGTGAGCTGGTTGCGGGTGTTGACGTCCGTGGTGAAGGCCAGGATCGGCTGCGTGGCGCGGTAGCGCGACAGGCGGCGGGCCGTGTCACCGGACTGGGTGAAGGCGATGAGCGCCTTGCCGTCGAGGAAGTCCGCGATCTCGCAGGCCGCGCGGGCGACGGAGCCGCCCTGGGTACGGGGCTTCTTGCCCGGGACCAGCGGCTGGAGGCCCTTGGAGAGGAGCTCCTCCTCGGCCGCCGTGACGATCTTCGACATCGTCTTGACGGTCTCGATCGGGTAGGCGCCGACCGAGGACTCGGCCGACAGCATGACCGCGTCCGCGCCGTCGAGGATCGCGTTGGCGACGTCGGAGGCCTCCGCGCGCGTCGGGCGGGAGTTGGTGATCATCGACTCCATCATCTGGGTCGCGACGATCACCGGCTTGGCGTTGCGGCGGCACATCTCGATGAGCCGCTTCTGGACCATCGGGACCTTCTCGAGCGGGTACTCGACGGCCAGGTCGCCACGGGCCACCATGACCGCGTCGAAGGCGTCGACCACGGCCGCCATGTTCTCGACGGCCTGCGGCTTCTCCACCTTGGCGATGACGGGGACCCGGCGGCCCTCCTCGTCCATGACCTTGTGGACGTCCTTGACGTCGTTGGCGTCGCGGACGAAGGACAGGGCGACCATGTCGCAGCCCATCCGCAGGGCGAAGCGGAGGTCGTCGACGTCCTTCTCCGACAGGGCGGGGACGTTGACGGCGGCACCCGGCAGGTTGATGCCCTTGTGGTCCGAGATGACACCGCCCTCGATGACGATGGTCTTGACCCGCGGGCCCTCGACCTCGGTCACCCGCAGCTCGACGTTGCCGTCGTTGATCAGGATCTGGTCGCCCTTGGCGACGTCACCCGGCAGGCCCTTGTAGGTGGTGCCGCAGATGGACTTGTCGCCCGGGACGTCCTCGGTGGTGATGGTGAACTCGTCACCGCGCACCAGCTCGACGGGACCCTCGGCGAAGGTCTCCAGACGGATCTTCGGGCCCTGGAGGTCGGCAAGGACGCCGACGGCGCGCCCGGTGTCCTCGGAGACCTTCCGGACGCGGTCGTACCGCTCCTGGTGTTCTGCCTGGGATCCGTGGCTGAAGTTGAATCGGGCCACGTTCATGCCTGCCTCGATGAGCGCTTTCAGCTGCTCATACGAGTCGACGGCGGGGCCCAGCGTGCAGACGATTTTGGAACGGCGCATGGAGCGGATCCTATCCGTTTGTTTCGTAGCGGAATATTCCGTCTGGTGGAAAGTCCAAGTGACTAGTGAGTAACCAGCGCGTACGCCTGGGTGGCGATCTCCAGTTCCTCATCCGTCGGGACCACGGCCACGGCCACCCGCGCAGAGTCCGCCGAGACCAGCCGCGGCTCCGCGGAGCGCACCGCGTTGGCCTCCGGGTCCAGCGCCAGGCCCAGCTCGGCCAGACCGTCCAGGGCAGCTTCGCGGACCTGGTGGGCGTTCTCGCCCACGCCGGCCGTGAAAGCCACCGCGTCCACCCGGCCGAGGACCGCCGAGTAGGCGCCGATGTACTTCTTCAGCCGGTGGATGTACGCCGCGAAGGCGGTGCCCGCCGCCTCGTCGCCCTCGCCCGCCCGGCGCAGTACCTCGCGCATGTCGTTGTCGCCGCACATCCCCAGCAGACCGCTCTTCTTGTTCAGGAGCGAATCGATCTCATCCACCGAGAGGCCCCCCACCCGCGCCAGGTGGAAGACGACCGCCGGATCCAGGTCGCCCGACCGGGTGCCCATGACCAGACCCTCCAGCGGGGTCAGGCCCATGGAGGTCTCCACGCACACCCCGCCCCGGACGGCCGAGGCCGAGGCCCCGTTGCCCAGGTGCAGCACGATCACGTTCACGTCCTCCACCGGCCGGCCCAGCAGCGCGGCCGTCGCCCGCGAGACGTAGGCGTGGGAGGTCCCGTGGAACCCGTACCGCCGGATGGAGTACGTGTCCGCCGTCGCCGCGTCGACCGCGTACAGCGCCGCGTACTCCGGCATCGTGGAATGGAAGGCCGTGTCGAAGACGGCGACCTGCGGGATGTCCGCGCGCAGCCCCCGCGCCACCTCGATGCCCGTCACGTTCGCCGGATTGTGCAGCGGCGCGAGGGGGATCAGGCTGCGGATCTCCGCCAGCACCGCGTCGTCGATCACGGTCGGCTGCGTGAACTTCGTGCCCCCGTGCACCACGCGGTGGCCCACGGCGGCCAGTTCGGGGGAGTCCAGGCCCAGCCCGTCGGCGGCGAGCTCCGCGGCCACGGCCTTGAGCGCCGCCTCGTGGTCGGCGATCGGGCCGAGCTGCTCCCGCCGCCCGCCCGCGGCGCCGGGACCGGTGAGCGGTTCGTGGACCAGCCTGGAGGTCTCCTCGCCTATGCGCTCCACGAGGCCCACCGCCAGACGGGACCGGTCCGCCATGTCGAGGAGCTGGTACTTGACCGACGAGGAGCCGGAGTTGAGGACGAGTACGCGCGATGGGGTCACGATGCGGGTCTTTCCTTCGGGGTGCGGTGGGGGGATTACCGGGCGGCCTGCGACTGCGACTGCGGCCGTGCCCGCGCCGGGGACTGGGCCTGGATCGCCGTGATGGCCACGGTGGTGACGATGTCCTGGACCAGCGCGCCGCGCGAGAGGTCGTTGACCGGCTTGCGCAGGCCCTGGAGCACCGGGCCGACCGCCACGGCGCCCGCCGAACGCTGCACGGCCTTGTACGTGTTGTTGCCGGTGTTGAGGTCGGGGAAGATCAGCACGCTCGCGCGGCCGGCCACCTCGGAGCCGGGCAGCTTGGTCGCGGCCACCGAGGGCTCCACGGCCGCGTCGTACTGGATCGGACCCTCGATCAACAGGTCGGGGCGCTGCTCGCGGACGATCTCCGTGGCCTTGCGGACCTTGTCCACGTCCGCCCCGCTGCCCGAGGTGCCGGTGGAGTACGAGAGCATCGCGATCCGCGGCTCGACGCCGAAGGCGGCTGCGGTGGCGGCGGACTGCACGGCGATGTCGGCGAGCTGCTCGGCGTCGGGGTCGGGGTTGACGGCGCAGTCGCCGTACACGAGGACCTGGTCGGCCAGGCACATGAAGAAGACCGAGGAGACGATGGAGGCCTCCGGCTTGGTCTTGATGATCTCGAAGGCCGGGCGGATGGTCGCGGCGGTGGAGTGCACCGACCCGGACACCATGCCGTCGGCCAGGCCCTCCTGGACCATCAGGGTGCCGAAGTAATTGACGTCGGTGACCACGTCGTTGGCCAGCTCCACGGTCATGCCCTTGTGGGCGCGGACCGTGGCGTAGTACTCGGCGAACCGTTCCCGCAGGGGAGAGGTCGCCGGGTCGATGAGCTGTGCGCCCGAGATGTCGATCCCGAGGTCGGCGGCCTTCTTCAGGATGGCCGGCTCCTCGCCCAGCAGGGTCAGGTCGCACACGCCCCGCCGCAGCACCACGTCCGCGGCGCGCAGCACGCGCTCCTCGGTGCCCTCCGGCAGCACGACGCGGCGCCGCTGGGAGCGGGCCCGCTCCAGCAGCTCGTGCTCGAACATCATCGGGGTGACGCGCTCGGAGCGAGCCACCGACAGCAGGTCGCGCAGCTCGCCGGTGTTCACGTGCCGCTCGAAGAGGCCGAGCGCGGTCTCCAGCTTGCGCGGGGTCGCGGAGTTCAGCCGGCTCTGCAGCGCGAAGAGTTCGGCCGCGGTCGGGAAGCTGTTGCCGGCCACCGACACCACGGGCGTGCCCGGCGCCAGCTTCGAGGCCAGCGTGAGGATGTCCGGGCCCGGGCGCTCGTTCAGGGTGAGCAGCACGCCGGCGATCGGCGGGGTGCCCGAGGTGTGCGCGGCCAGCGCGCCGATGACCAGGTCCGAGCGGTCCCCGGGGGTGACGACCAGACAGCCGGGGGTCAGGGCGTTCAGGAAGTTCGGCAGCATGGCGCCGCCGAACACGAAGTCCAGGGCGTCGCGGGCCAGCCCGGCCTCGTCGCCGAGGAGCACCTCGCCGCCGAGCGCCCGGGTGATCTGGGCGACGGTCGGGGCGGAGAGCGACTTGTCGTCCGGCAGGACGTAGCAGGGCACCGGGAGGCGGGCGGCCAGCCGCTCGGCTATGGCGTCCCGGTCCTCGGCGGCCACCCGGTTGACGACCATCGCCACCACGTGGCAGCCCAGGCTCTCGTACGCGCGGTAGGCGTTGCGGGCCTCGGCGCGCACGGCGTCGGCCTGGTGCTTGACGCCGCCCACGACGGGAACGACCACCGCGCCCAGCTCATTGGCGAGGCGGGCGTTGAGCGCGAGCTCGTCGGGGAGGTTGGTGTCGGCGTAGTCGGTGCCGAGGACCAGCATGACCTCGTACTCGCGGGCCACCCGGTGGTAGCGGTCGACCAGCCGTGAGACCAGCTCGTCGGTGCCCTTCTCGGCGAGGATCGCCGAGGCCTCCCGGTACTCCATGCCGTAGGCCGCGGCGGCGTCCTGGTCGATCCGGTAGCGGGCCTTGAGCAGGTCGAAGAGCCGGTCGGGGCCGTCGTGGAGCAACGGGCGGTAGACGCCGACCCGGCCCGTCTGCCGGGTCAGGAGCTCCATGATCCCCAGTTCGACGACCTGTCGGCCGTCCCCCCGCTCGATGCCGGTCACGTACACGCTGCGCGTCACGCGTGCTCTCCGTCCATGCTGTGAATGTCCCTTTACATGCGGCTTGACCTCTTGACAATACCTCTGCCGGTGGATAGGGCGCCCGCCGGGAAAAAGGCCTGGCCGGAGGGGTCGAAGGGCTCTCCGGGCGCAGGGCACGACACGCGCGGCACCCCGGGCCCGTGGAAGAATCGGACAGGCTTCCTCATGACGCCCTTCACCTGTACGGCAGGAGACACAGCACGATGCGTATCGGAGTTCTCACCGCGGGCGGCGACTGCCCGGGCCTCAACGCTGTCATCCGGTCGGTCGTACACCGTGCCCTGGTCGGGCACGGAGACGAGGTCATCGGCTTCGAGGACGGCTTCAAGGGCCTCCTCGACGGCCACTTCCGCCCGCTCGACATCAATGCCGTCAGCGGCATCCTCGCCCGCGGCGGCACGATCCTCGGCTCCGCCCGCATGGAGCGCGCCCGGCTGCACGAGGCCGCCGAGAACGCGCAGGAGCTGGCGAAGCGCTACGGCATCGACGCCCTCATCCCGATCGGCGGCGAGGGCACCCTGACCGCCGCGCGGATGCTGGCGGACGCCGGGATGCCGGTCGTCGGCGTGCCGAAGACCATCGACAACGACATCTCCTCCACCGACCGCACCTTCGGCTTCGACACCGCCGTCATGGTCGCCACCGAGGCCATCGACCGCCTGAAGACCACCGCCGAGTCGCACCAGCGCGTGATGGTCGTCGAGGTCATGGGCCGCCACGCGGGCTGGATCGCCCTGGAGTCCGGCATGGCCGGCGGTGCCCACGGCATCTGCCTGCCCGAGCGCCCCTTCGAGGTGGACGCCCTGGTCAAGATGGTGGAGGAACGGTTCTCCCGCGGGAAGAAGTTCGCCGTCGTCTGCATCGCCGAGGGCGCGCACCCGGCCGAGGGCTCCATGCCGTACGAGAAGGGCGCCATCGACCAGTACGGCCACGAGCGCTTCGCCGGCATCGGCAACCGCCTCGCGGTCGAGCTGGAGCGGCGCCTGGGCAAGGAGGCCCGCCCGGTCATCCTCGGCCACGTCCAG
Organism: Streptomyces sp. NPDC046303; assembly: GCF_055588085.1. Lineage (NCBI taxonomy): Bacteria > Bacillati > Actinomycetota > Actinomycetes > Kitasatosporales > Streptomycetaceae > Streptomyces > Streptomyces sp. NPDC046303. Next base: position 204,493 of record NZ_JBVJFA010000003.1, on the reverse strand, counting down.
CGCGGCGGCACCCCCACCGCCTACGACCGCGTCCTCGCGACCCGCTTCGGCTGGCACGCCGTCGAGGCCGTGCACCGCGGCGACTTCGGCAACATGACGGCCCTGCGCGGCACCGACATCGTGATGGCCCCGCTGGCCTCGGCCGTCACCGAGCTGAAGAGGGTCCCCGAGGACCGCATGTACGAGGCCGAATCCGTCTTCTAGACGCTTCTAGACGTCCGTAACGGCCCCCGGGCCCGGGACTTCCGTCCCGTGTGCGTCCGCCGAACGGCCCCGGTCCCGTCCCACGCCGGGACGGGCCGGGGCCGTTGCGGCAGGGGTCCGGTCCGCCCGGATGTGTCCTACGCCGCACCACCGGCGAGACCCCAGAACCGGTCCACGATCTCGGCGAGGAACTCCCGCCCCGCGTCCCCGCTCCCGGCCTCGCCGCCGCTGCCCCAGCTGAGCGTCGCCATCATCCGCGACTGGTAGTCCCCGTGCAGCATCTCCAGCACCCGCTCCAGATGGGCCTTGGGGATCGGCAGCAGTTTGCCCAGCGGCTTCACGTACGCCTGCCAGCGCGTGGTCACCGCACTGCGCAGCAGGTCCGCCAGCTCCTCGTGCTTGCCGGTGGCCGTCACGAACTGGGCCAGCGTCAGCCCCAGCACCATGGCGAGGGCGGCGGACTGGCGCTCGTTGCCCTTCCAGCGCCCGGTGTCCTCCATCTTCTGGTAGGCGTTCGCCTCCAGCCCGATCCGCCGGGCCAGTTCCTCCACCGCCAGCCCCCGGGCGATCCGGTGCTCCCGCAGGGTCACCGGCTCGGCGAGCAGCTCCCCGGGAGAGCACCACAGGACGCCGGCGAGCGCCGTGAGCTCGGCCGAGGAGGGCGATATCTCGCCGCGCTCCCAGGCCATCACGGTCTCGGGCGCGACGATCAGTCCGTACTGGGCGCGCAGGCCGTAGGCGACATGACCGGGAGCCATGCCCAGGGCCGCGCGGAGACGACGCGCGGCGGGGGCATTGAAAGGTGGGCTGGAGTGCACAGGGCACACCGTAGGAGTGGCCGGGTCTCGCCGACTACAGACCAATCAAACAAGCCCATAACTCGTAGGAACGTCCTATGGAGTTGCGGCATTTTGCCGGTATTTCCGGCGACCGTCCGGTAATCGGTGCACTCGAAGATCGACTACACCGTACGGTTCCAGTCAGAGCCGGTCGGCGCAAGACCCCTCACAGCTCTCACACATTGCCTTGACGCCCTGCTCCACTCCCACGACGCCGAGCCCGTCCGGATGACGGCGGCCGGGGCACGCGCCGGGCGGGCTGCCCCCCGGGTAACCGGAGGAGCAGCCCGGCGCCGCCGCTACGGCCTGAACCAGACCGTCGCCAGCGGCGGCAGCGTCAGGCGCAGGCTCGCCGCGCGGCCCTGAGCGGGGACCGGCTCGGGCCGCACCGGCTGCGGGAAGCGCACCCCGCTGCCGCCGTACTGCTCCTCGTCGGTGTTGAGGACCTCCCGCCACAGCGGGACCTCCTCCGGCACCCCGATCCGGTACCCGTGCCGGACCACCGGCGAGAAGTTCGACACGCACAGGAGCGGTGAGCCGTCCCGCGCGTACCGCAGGAAGGCGAACACGTTGTCCTCCGCGGCGTCCGCCTCCACCCAGGCGAAGCCCTCCGGCACGGTGTCCCGCTCCCACAGGGCGGGAACCGCCGTGTACGTGCGGTTCAGGTCGCGCACCAGGGTGCGGACGCCCCGGTGGTCACCGGCCGCCGGGTACGAGTCGTCCAGCAGCCACCAGTCCGGCCCGTGCGCTTCCGACCACTCCGCACCCTGGGCGAACTCCTGCCCCATGAACAGCAGTTGTTTCCCGGGATGGGCCCACATGAAGCCCAGGTACGCCCGGTGCGCGGCCCGCTGCTGCCACCAGTCGCCCCCGGGCATCTTCGACACCAGCGCGCCCTTGCCGTGCACCACCTCGTCGTGCGAGATGGGCAGCACGTAGTTCTCGCTGAAGGCGTAGATCATCCCGAAGGTCATGTCGTGGTGGTGGTACTTGCGGTGCACCGGATCCTTCGACATGTAGCGCAGGGTGTCGTGCATCCACCCCATGTTCCACTTCAGGCCGAAGCCGAGCCCGCCGCAGTCCGTCGGCCGGGTCACCCCGGTCCAGGCCGTGGACTCCTCCGCGATGGTCACCACACCCGGGCAGCGCCGGTACACGGTCGCGTTCATCTCCTGGAGGAACGCGACCGCGTCCAGGTTCTCCCGGCCGCCGTGCTCGTTGGGCGACCACTCGCCCTCGCCGCGCGAATAGTCGAGGTAGAGCATGGAGGCCACCGCGTCCACGCGCAGCCCGTCGATGTGGAACTCCTCGCACCAGTACACGGCGTTCGCGACGAGGAAGTTGCGGACCTCCTTGCGGCCGTAGTCGAACTCCAGCGTCCCCCAGTCCGGGTGCGCGGCCCGCCGCGGGTCCTGGTGCTCGTACAGCGGCCGTCCGTCGAACTCGGCCAGTGCCCAGTCGTCGCGCGGGAAGTGCGCGGGCACCCAGTCGACGATCACCCCGATCCCGGCCCGGTGCAGCGCGTCCACGAGGAAGCGGAAATCGTCCGGGCCGCCCATCCGCGACGTCGGCGCGTAGAAGCCCGTCACCTGATAGCCCCAGGAACCCCCGAAGGGGTGCTCGGCCACCGGCATCAGCTCCACGTGCGTGAAACCGAGCTCCTTCACGTAGCCCGGCAGCTGCTCCGCGAGCTGGCGGTAGGAGAGCCCGGGCCGCCAGGACGCCAGGTGCAGCTCGTAGACGGAGAACGGGGCCTCGTGCACGGGCCGGGCCCCGCGGTTCGCCATCCACTGCGCGTCCCCCCACGCGTACGCGGAAGCGGTCACCCGGGAGGCGGTCGCCGGGGGCACCTCGGCGGAGCGGGCCATCGGGTCCGCGCGCAGGGTGTGGCTGCCGTCGGGCCGCGTGATGTCGAACTTGTACAGCGCCCCGGCGCCCACACCGGGCAGGAACAGCTCCCACACGCCGGTGGCGCCGAGCGAGCGCATCGGGTAGGCGGTCGAGTCCCAGTACGAGAAGTCCCCGCAGACGCGGACCCCCTGCGCGTTCGGCGCCCACACCGTGAACCGGGTGCCGGCCACGCCCTGGTGCTCCATCGGCTCGGCCCCGAGCGCCTTCCACAGCTGCTCGTGCCGGCCCTCGCCGATCAGGTGCAGGTCCAGCTCCCCGAGTCCGGGCAGGAACCGGTACGGGTCGTGGGTCTCGATCTCCTCGCCGTCGTAGGTGACCAGCAGCCGGTAGTCCGGCACCGCGGTCAGCGGCAGCAGCCCGGAGAAGAGCCCGTCCCCGTCGTCGAAGAGCTCGGCCCGCAGCCCCTTGGCGACGACGGTGACCGCCTGCGCGTACGGGCGCAGCACGCGGAACACCACCCCGCCGCGCCGGGTGTGGGCGCCCAGCACCCCGTGCGGGTCGTGGTGGCGGCCCTCCAGCAGCCGGGCGCGTTCCTCCCCGCCGAGCGCGGGCGCCGGCCGCACCCCGTGGGGTGGGTCGCCGCGCCGGGCCCGGGGCGTGCGCCCAGCCCCTGTGGCGGTCTTGGCGGACGCCGGGACGGCGCCGGTCTCGTCGCGGACGGTCGGTGACGGCTGTCGTGCGGCGCTCACGCGAGCGGCCTCCTCGGGGGCTTCTGACGGGGTTGGGGGTGCGGGGAGATGGTGCCGGGGGCGGGCGGGTTCGGCGGCACCCGGTGGGCGGGCCGCTGGGGCTCCGACAGCCGCCGGATCGCGGCCATCGGGACGTGCAGCCAGTCGGGCCGGTGCCGGGATTCGTAGCGGGCCTCGTACACCGCCTTGTCGGTTTCGTACGCGCGCAGCAGGACCGGATCCTCGCGGGGGTCGCGGCCCGTGGTGCGGGCGTAGCCCTCACAGAAGGCGGCCCGGCAGCCGTCCGCCCAGGCGGGCGCGAACGGCCGGTGCGAGCGTGCGGCGTAGTCGAAGGAGCGCAGTATTCCGGCGATGTCGCGCACGGCCGGCTCGGGGCGGCGCCGGTCGGCCAGCGGCCGGGCCGGCTCACCCTCGAAGTCGATCAGCGACCAGGAGCCGTCGACGGCCCGCAGGGTCTGGCCCAGATGGAGGTCGCCGTGGATCCGCTGGGCCGGCACCCCGGCCCCGCGGGAGGCGGCCAGTGCGTCGAACGCCCCCCGCAGCCCCGCCTCGTAGGGCCGCAGCGCCGCCACCTCACGGGCGGTGGCGGCCAGCCGGGCCGTCATCCCGGCGGCGAGCCGGGCCGTCTGCTCCGGGCCGAGCGCGACGGTGGGCAGGGCGGCGGCGAGCGCGCTGTGCACCTCGGCGGTGGCCCGGCCCAGCGCGTGCGCCTCGGCCGTGAAGTCGTCCCCGGCGCCGAGCCGGCGCAGCGCGAGCTGCCAGCCGTCGTCGGAGCCGCGCAGGTACGGCTGCAGCACGCCCAGGGTCAGCGGCTCGCTGCCGGGCGCGTCCGCCTCGTACCAGGCGACGGGGGCCGGGACGCGGGCGCAGCCGGCGGCGGCCAGTGCCCGGGGCAGCTCCAGGTCCGGATTGATCCCCGGGCCGACCCGCCGGAACACCTTCAGGATGTAGGAATCCCCGTAGATCAGCGAGGAGTTGGTCTGCTCGCCGGACAGCGGCCGCGGGGTGAGACCGGCCGGGACGGGGGCGTCCGGGTCCCGCTCGAAGCGCAGCGGCCCGAGTGCGCCGGGGGAGCGCAACCGTTCCAGCAGGATCGCCGCGAGCCGGGGGTCGCCCAGCCCCTCGTACACCGCCCGCCCCGCGTACGGGCCCTCCTCGGGATGGCCGATCAGCGTGTGGGCGAGCGCGGGCGGCAGGGACGGGCGGATGCCCAGCAGCAGTTGGTAGCAGTCCCCGTCGACGTCGAGGAGCAGGTGCAGCAGTCCGGGGACGGACCCCGGCGGCAGCAGTTCGGCCGCCGAGACGGTCTTGAGGGCGCCGATGGCGCGGCCCTTGCCCGCGAACCAGCGCTGCGTGGGCAGCCAGGTCCGCAGGATCGGTTCCAGCGGGCCGGTCCCGGTCAGCAGGGCGGCCCGGTCGGCCGTCAGCCGGCTCCGGGCGGATGCAGCCTCCGACATGGCGTCGCGTCCTTTCCCCGGGCCGTCACAGAATGCGCAGAGTGTCCCGGATGTGCGGCAGTTGCTTCTCCGGTAAGTGCGAGTGTCGGGTCAGGATGATCCGTACAGGGCGGGCGATTGACCCATTCGCGTGCTGCCCGCCCCGTACCCGGCCTGCCGGGACGTGTCCCTAGTCGGCGCGCAGCGCGCCGCGTTGCTCGGCGCGCAGCCGGAACCAGTAGAAGCCGTGTCCCGCCAGGGTCAGCAGGTACGGCCACTCGCCGATCGGCGGGAAGCGCACATCACCCGTGAGCTCCAGCGGGACCCGCCCGTTGAACGACCGCAGGTCCAGCTCGGTGGGCTGCGCGAAGCGCGAGAAGTTGTGCACGCACAGCACCAGGTCGTCCCCGAACTCGCGCAGGAACGCGAGTACCGCCGGGTTGGACGAGGGCAGTTCGGTGTACGAGCCGAGGCCGAAGGCGGGGTTCGCCTTGCGGACCTCGATCATCCGGCGGGTCCAGTGCAGCAGTGAGGAGGGCGATGCCATCGCGGCCTCGACATTGGTGACCTGGTACCCGTAGACCGGGTCCATGATGACCGGCAGGTTCAGCCTGCCCGGATCGCAGGAGGAGAAACCGGCGTTGCGGTCCGGAGTCCACTGCATGGGCGTGCGCACGCCGTCGCGGTCGCCCAGCCAGATGTTGTCGCCCATCCCGATCTCGTCGCCGTAGTAGAGCACCGGCGAGCCCGGCAGCGACAGCAGCAGGGCGGTGAACAGCTCCATCTGGTTGCGGTCGTTGTCCAGCAGCGGGGCGAGGCGGCGCCGGATGCCGATGTTGGCCCGCATCCGCGGGTCCTTGGCGTACTCGGCGTACATGTAGTCGCGCTCTTCGTCGGTGACCATCTCGAGGGTCAGCTCGTCGTGGTTGCGCAGGAAGATGCCCCACTGGCAGCGGTCCGGGATGGCCGGGGTCTTGGCCAGGATCTCGGAGACCGGGTAGCGGGACTCTCTTCGTACGGCCATGAAGATGCGCGGCATGACGGGGAAGTGGAACGCCATGTGGCACTCGTCCCCGCCCTTCGCGAAGTCCCCGAAGTAGTCGACGACGTCCTCGGGCCACTGGTTGGCCTCGGCGAGCAGCACGGTGTCGGGGTAGTGCGCGTCGATCTCCTCGCGGACCCGCTTGAGGAGCCGGTGGGTGCGCGGGAGGTTCTCGCAGTTGGTGCCCTCCTCGGCGAACAGGTAGGGCACGGCGTCCAGCCGGAAGCCGTCGATGCCGAGGTCCAGCCAGAAGCGCAGGGCGGACAGGACCTCCTCGACGACGGCCGGGTTCTCGAAGTTCAGGTCCGGCTGGTGCGAGAAGAAGCGGTGCCAGTAGTACTGCTTGCGTACGGGGTCGTACGTCCAGTTCGAGGTCTCGGTGTCGATGAAGATGATGCGGGCGTCCTGGTACTGCTTGTCGTTGTCGGCCCACATGTAGTAGTCGCCGTACGGCCCGTCCGGGTCCTTGCGGGACTGCTGGAACCACTCGTGCTGGTCGCTCGTGTGGTTCATGACGAAATCGATGATCACCCGCATGCCCCGCTGGTGCGCGGCATCCACGAACTCGACGAAGTCGGCGAGGTCGCCGAACTCGGGGAGGACGGAGGTGTAGTCGGAGACGTCGTAGCCGCCGTCGCGCAGCGGCGAGGCGAAGAACGGCGGCAGCCAGAGGCAGTCGACGCCGAGCCACTGGAGGTAGTCCAGCTTGGCGGTGAGCCCCCTGAGGTCCCCCACGCCGTCGCCGTTGCTGTCGTGGAAGGAGCGGACCAGCACCTCGTAGAAGACGGCCCGCTTGAACCAGTCGGGATCGCGGTCCTTGGCGGGGGTGTCCTCGAAGGTGTCGTGGACGGGATCGTTGATCATCATGTGGTGGGTGACCCTCCGGTGGGCGGGGACGGTCGCAGGGCGGTCAGTACGTGCGCGGGCGTGCGGCCCGGCTCTAGGCGCACGTAGTTCGCCCTGCCCCAGTGATAGGTCTCGCCGGTGAGCTCGTCGCGCACCGCGAGGGACCCGTGCCAGTCGAGGCCGAGTACCGGCATGTCCAACGAGACCGTCGCCTCCTGGGTGTGGTGCGGATCGAGGTTGACGACCACCAGTACGGAATTTGCCCCGGCATGCTTCGAATAGGCGATCACCTGTTCGTTGTCGGTCGAGTGGAAGTGGATGTCGCGCAGCTGCTGGAGGGCCGGGTTGCGCCGGCGCAACCGGTTCAGCGAGGTGATCAGCGGGGCGATGGTGCGGCCCTCGCGGTCGGCGGCGGCCCAGTCGCGCGGCCGGTACTCGTACTTCTCGGAGTCCAGGTACTCCTCGCTGCCCTCCCGCACCGGCGTGTTCTCGCACAGCTCGTACCCGGCGTAGACGCCCCAGGCGGGGGACAGGGTGGCCGCGAGCACCGCCCGCACCTCGAAGGCGGGACGGCCGCCCTTCTGCAGGTACTCGTGGAGGATGTCCGGGGTGTTGACGAAGAAGTTCGGCCGCATGACGGAGGCCGACCGGGTGTCCGCGAGCTCGGTCAGGTACTCGGTGAGCTCGGCCTTGGTGTTGCGCCAGGTGAAGTACGTGTAGGACTGCTGGAAGCCGACGGCGGCCAGGGCGCGCATCATCGCCGGGCGGGTGAAGGCCTCGGCCAGGAAGATCACGTCCGGGTCGGACTTGTTGATGTCCGCGATCACCTTCTGCCAGAAGACCACGGGCTTGGTGTGCGGGTTGTCGACCCGGAAGATGCGGACGCCGTGGCCCATCCAGTACCGCAGGATCCGGCAGGTCTCCTCGACGATGCCGGCCATGTCGGCGTCGAAGTGGATCGGGTAGATGTCCTGGTACTTCTTCGGCGGGTTCTCGGCGTACGCGATCGTCCCGTCGGCGCGGTGGCGGAACCACTGCGGGTTCTTCTCCACCCACGGGTGGTCCGGGGAGCACTGGAGGGCGAAGTCCAGGGCGATCTCCAGGTGCAGCTCGCGGGCGCGCGCGACGAAGGCGTCGAAGTCCTCGATGGTGCCGAGGTCGGGGTGGACGGCGTCGTGGCCGCCCTCGGTGGAGCCGATGGCCCACGGCACGCCCGGGTCCCAACTTCCCGCGGACAGGGTGTTGTTCGGTCCCTTGCGATAGGTCGAGCCGATGGGGTGGATCGGCGGCAGGTACACCACGTCGAAGCCCATCGCGGCGATCGCGGGCAGCCGCTCGGCGGCCGTCCGGAACGTCCCGCTGACCGGGGCCTCGCCGGGCTCGACGACCGCCCCCTCGGAGCGGGGGAACATCTCGTACCAGGAGCCGAAGAGGGCCCGCTTGCGCTCGACCAGCAGGGGCAGCGGCTTGGCGGCGCTGACGAGCTCGCGCAGCGGCTTCTTCGCGAGCGCGGCGTCCACGGCGGGGTCGAGGGCGGCCGCGTACCGTACGGAGACCTCCAGGTCCTCGTCCCGCATGACCTCGGCGGCGGCCAGCACGTCGGCGCGGCCGTCCCGCTTGGGGATCCTGGCGGCGGCGCGGGCGTAGAGCTCGGCGCCCTCCAGGAGGGTGAGGCCGGTGTCGATCCCGGCGGGGATCTTGATCGCGGCATGGGCCCGCCAGGTGGCCATCGGGTCGCTCCAGGCCTCGACGGTGTACGTCCACCTCCCCTCGACCTCGGCGGAGATCCGCGCGCCCCACCGGTCGGTGCCGGGGGCGAGCTCGCGCATCGGCACGGGGGGCCGCAGCCGGCCGCTCGGGTCGCGGAGCACGACGTGTGCGTTGACCGCGTCGTGTCCCTCGCGGAACACGGTTGCGGAGATCTCGAATACTTCGTCCACGACCGCCTTGGCGGGTCTGGCGCCGCAGTCGACGGCGGGGCGGACGTCCAGCACGGGAATGCGACCGATCATGATGGGATCACCTGGGGGCAGTTCGCAGGGCTCGGTGACAACAGGCCAGCCGGTATCGCGGCTGGTAGTGCACGCTCTGTTCGCTCTGTTTCTAGCCGCTCGGTGGACGGCTGGGCTGCGGGCATGGCCGCTCCTGTCCGCGTTCACTCGGGTGGCGGGGAGAGGTTGGGGGCGGGTGCGCCGTGCAAGTACCACGTGTACCCGGTGAGCCCTTCCCACTCTCTCCCCGCCCAATCCGCGCCCTTGGTTAACTACTCGTACGTAGTGGCGCGGCCAAGACCAAGCCCTCGCTCGACATCCGTGCGTGCTCCGTCAAGTCGCGCAGGACTACCTGATGTAGCGACACCCATCACCAGGCCCACCCGTCACCCTTCCCTCACCGAGCCCTTCGCGTCACAGGGATGTATAGGGAGGAAACGGTCATATCGCGGATGTCTCCGTACGGATGTACGGATACGCGGGCCCGCCGGGTATCGGCCGGACCCGCCGAAACTTGGCCGGTCCCGCACGGCCGGCCGCACCGGGGCACCCACGGGGACATCGGATACGGACACCCGGCATCCCACGGAGTGGGACGGCGGCGGGGTGGTCCGGACCGAGGAGCGGAACGCGGCCCCGGGGGCCGGACCCAGGCGCCATGGTCCTGGAGGCGGGGGCGGCGCTAGCCTTCCGGGGGTGATGCGCGGATGCACAGCGTGGTGCGGCCGCTCCGATCCGCAATCCCCTGCGAAGGTGGAACGTGTCAACTTCTCGGCCGTTGATGATCGAGTGTGTTGGCTCGGTCGTCTCTGCCTTGTCGCGCTCCCGACTGCCCCCTACGACGGGGCGGTCACGGGTCGCATCCACCAGTCGGGGGAGGTTAAGCCCTTTGTGGTACGGGTCCGTTGACGAGAACCCACGCCGAGCGTGCGCGGTTGCGCACGTTGACCCCGGCGACGACGTCGGCGGGGCCGGCGAGCCCGCACCGACGACAGCGGAAATGGTCGGGCGAGGGGCGGTTGCCCCGCTCGGTGTGCCCGCATCTGGGGCACATCTGCGAGGTGTCGTGGGCGTCCACCGCGATGACCGGTACGCCGACCCGCCGGGCCTTGTACCGGATGCGTTCTTCGAGCTGATGGAACGGCCAGGAGGAGAGCGCGGCCCGCTGGTCGCGGGAAGGCCGTACCCGGTCGCGGATGCCGTCGAGCGACAGGATCCGGTCGTCGAATGGTTGCGCCGCATCCGGACGGAATGCGATCGCCTTCGACTCCGCCTTTGGGCGGCGCTTCGAGCCGACCGGGCCGAGATTCCCGGCCCGCAGGTTGGCGCGCAATGTCACATACGCGTCCACGACCTTCTTCACCGTACGCACGGCCGGTTGTGCACCGAGTTGATGGTCGCCTCCGCCTCTTCGGGCGACGGCAGCAGCTTCACCTGCACTACCAACTTCACCCGGCCAACGTAGCCCCAGCCACTGACAACAGCCGAAAGCACAGGTCACGGCCGACCCGAAAGCTCCGCCGCCATGCGGCACCGCACCAAGAACCCGTTCCTCCCCGGCCTGACGGCCAGAGCCTCCTGGGAGAGGTTTGATGAAGGCTATCCGTCGATTCACCGTGCGTCCCGTTCTTCCCGAGACCCTGCTGCCGCTCACCGACCTCGCGCGCAATCTGCGCTGGTCGTGGCATGCCGAGACCCGTGACCTCTTCCAATCCGTCGACCCCGAGGGCTGGCAGGCCGCCGGCGGCGATCCCGTCCGGCTGCTCGGCGCCGTTTCCGCCGCCCGGCTCGCGGAACTCGCCGGCGACCGCCGGTTCCTGCGGCGGCTCGCCGTCGCCGCCGCCGACCTCGATGACTACGTGAACGGCGGGAGGTGGTACCAGAGTCAGGAGAACACCGCGGAACTGCCCGCCGGCATCGCGTACTTCTCCCCCGAATTCGGCATCACCGCCGCCCTGCCCCAGTACTCCGGCGGCCTCGGCATCCTCGCCGGGGACCACCTGAAGGCCGCCAGCGACCTCGGCGTCCCGCTCATCGGCGTGGGACTGCTCTACCGGCACGGCTACTTCCGCCAGTCGCTCTCCCGCGACGGCTGGCAGCAGGAGCACTATCCGGTACTGGACCCCAACGAACTCCCGCTCGGCCTGCTGCGGCAGGACGACGGGTCTCCCGCCCGCGTCCGCCTGACCCTCCCCGGCGGACGCGCCCTGCACGCGCACATCTGGCAGGCCCGCGTCGGCCGCGTCCCGCTGCTGCTCCTGGACTCCGACGTCGAGGACAACGACGCCGCGGCCCGCGAGGTGACCGACCGGCTCTACGGCGGCGGCAGTGACCACCGCCTCCTCCAGGAGATGCTCCTGGGCATCGGCGGGGTCCGTGCCGTGCGCACGTACTGCGCGATCACCGGGCATCCCGACCCCGAGGTCTTCCACACCAACGAGGGCCATGCGGGATTCCTGGGGCTCGAGCGCATAAGGGAACTGGAACGGGAGCAGGGCCTCGGCTTCGACGCCGCGCTCGAGGCCGTGCGCGCCGGGACCGTGTTCACCACGCACACCCCCGTCCCGGCCGGCATCGACCGCTTCGAGCGGTCCCTGGTCGCCCGGCACTTCGGCGAGGGCGGGGAGCTGGCGGGCGTCCCGGTCGACCGGATCCTGGAGCTGGGTGCCGAGAGCTACCCCGGCGGCGACCCCGGGGTGTTCAACATGGCCGTGATGGGACTGCGCCTGGCGCAGCGCGCCAACGGGGTGTCCACCCTGCACGGCTCCGTCAGCCGGGAGATGTTCGCCGGGCTCTGGCCCGGCTTCGACCCCTCCGACGTGCCCATCACCTCCGTCACCAACGGGGTGCACGCCCCGACCTGGGTGGCCCCGGAGGTCGTCCGGCTCGGCGCCCGCCAGATCGGGGCGGGCCGCACCGAGGACGCGCTGTCCGTCGGCGGCTCCCGGCGCTGGGACGCCGTCGCCGACATCCCCGACCAGGACGTGTGGGACCTGCGCCGGGTGCTGCGCGAGCAGCTGGTCCAGGAGGTACGGGACCGGCTGCGGGCCTCCTGGCGCCAGCGCGGGGCCGCCGACGCCGAACTGGGCTGGGTGGACTCCGTACTCGACCCGGACGTCCTGACCATCGGCTTCGCCCGGCGCGTGCCCTCGTACAAACGGCTCACGCTGATGCTGCGCGATCCGGACCGGCTGCGCAGGCTGCTGCTCGACCCGGACCGGCCGGTGCAGATCGTGGTCGCGGGCAAGGCGCACCCGGCGGACGACGGCGGCAAGCGGCTGGTGCAGGAGCTGGTGCGCTTCGCGGACGACCCCCGGGTGCGCCACCGGATCGTCTTCCTGCCCGACTACGGCATGGCCATGGCGCAGAAGCTCTACCCGGGCTGCGACGTCTGGCTGAACAACCCGCTGCGGCCGCTGGAGGCGTGCGGCACCAGCGGGATGAAGGCCGCGCTGAACGGCTGCCTCAACCTGTCCGTGCTGGACGGCTGGTGGGACGAGTGGTTCGAGCCGGACTTCGGCTGGGCCATCCCCACCGCCGACGGGATCGGGACGGACGAGGAGCGGCGCGACGACCTGGAGGCCAACGCCCTCTACGAGCTGATCGAGGGCCGGGTCGCGCCCCGGTTCTACGACCGGACCGGGCGCACCGGGCTTCCGGTGCGGTGGATCGAGATGGTCCGGCGCACGCTGGTCTCCCTCGGGCCCAAGGTCCTCGCCGGGCGGATGGTGCGGGAGTACGTGGAGCGGCTCTACGCGCCCGCCGCGCACGCCCACCGCACGCTGGGCCCCGACGCGGCACGGGACCTCGCCTGGTGGAAGGGGCGGGTCCGGGCGGCCTGGCCGCGGGTCGGCGTCGAGCACGTCGAAGCCCTCGCGGCGGCCCCGGTCAACGGCACCGCCGAGCTGGGGGCCACCCTCACGCTGCGCGTGCACGTGGCACTGGACGCGCTGCTGCCGGAGGACGTGGAGGTACAGGCCGTCGCCGGGCGGGTGGACCCGCAGGACGTGATCCGGGACGGGCGGACCTTCCCGCTCAAGCCGGCCGCCGGGCCCGACCTGGACGGGCGCTGGGTGTACGAGGGCCCGCTGGCGCTCGACCGGACGGGGCCCTTCGGCTACACGGTGCGCATCCTGCCGGCGCACCCGCTGCTGGCGAGCCCGGCCGAACTCGGGCTGGTCGCGGCCCCGGCGGGCACGGACGCGGGGGGCGGCGTACTCCTGCGGTGACGCGGGCCCGGTGGTGCGGGGGCGGGCGGCGGATCCCTCGTCCGCCCGCCCCTCCCTCGCGGGATCCCGCGAGCAGCCCGGCGGGCCTCCCGGGTGAACCTCCGACGTGCCGGGCATGCCGGATCGCCGCAGCGCGCCCGCCCGCTCCTACGCTGCCCGCGGGTGCCAGGGGACCCGGCATCCGCGGACCCGAGGAACGGACTTTCGCCATGCGTCTTCGCACCACCGCCGCCGTGTTCGCCGGAGCCCTCGCGCTCGTCCTGCCCTCCGCGGGCCACGCGCTGGCCGACGAGGACCCGGGCGGGCGCGACCTCGGCACGCTCCACTACCGGTTCTTCGACGACGGAGCCGAGCGCCGCGCGCAGATCCGTCCCGCGGACAACGACACCTGCTACCTGCTGACGCACACCTCCCGCGACGAGCCCGCCGTCGACGTGGTCAACCAGACCCGGTCGCAGGCCCTCCTCTTCGCCAACGACGGCTGCGCGGGAAGGGCGGAGAGGGTTCTCGCGCCGGGCGAGCGGGCGCGGAACGTCGAGGTCATCGCGGTCTTCTTCAAGCCGGTCGACGGCCGGGGCGAGGGCGGGGGCGACGGCGGGGGCGACGGCGGGGGCGACGGCCATGGCGACGGCCGCGGTGACGTCGGAGGCAACGGCGACGGCAGCGGGGACCATGGCGGCCGCGGCGAGACCGGCCGCGAGGACGGTGCCGCCGGCACCGGCGCGGGTTCCGGGGAGGGATTCGCGGAGGGCGCGGAGGAGCTGTTCGCCCACGTCTTCCGCTCGATCGGCTGACCGCCGGTCCCGTGTCCCGTCCCGGCGACCGGTCCGGGGGGCGGCTCCATGGAACAGGGCCGCCCGGGGAGGTCTTCTCCCGGGCGGCCCCGTGGTCATGCGGTGTCAGCAGGTGCTCTCCTCAGCCCGGTGGGGGTCAGAAGGTGAGCTTCCAGCTGTTGATGTAACCGGTGTCCAGGCTGGCGAGGTCCGCGACCCGCAGCTTCCACACACCCTGGGCGACCTCGGAGGAGGCGTTCACGGTGAAGGACTGGACGATGTTGTCCGCGCTGCCGCCGGAGCGGTTGCGCAGGTTGTAGACGGTGCCGTCGGGGGCGACCAGGTCGACCCTGAGGTCACCGACGTAGGTGTGGACGATGTTGACGTCCACCTTGAGGGTGCTCGGGGCGTTGCCCGTACGGGTCACCGTGATGGGCGACTCGACCGTGGCGTTGTCCGCGATCTGGTAGTCGGCCAGGTTCTCGAACACGTTCTGCTGGCTGGTGCCGACCGTCCAGGTGAAGGAGGCCGTCCCGGTCTTGCTCTGCGAGTCGGTCACGGTGACGGTCACGTTGGACGTGCCCTGCGTGGTGGCCGTTCCCGAGATCAGGCCGGTGGAGGAGTTGATCGACAGCCCGGCCGGCAGGCCGGTCGCCGCGTAGCTCAGCGCACCCGGGTTCGTGCTGGTGGCCTGGACCTGCAGGCTGACGGCGGTGTTGACCTGGGTGTTCTGGTTGGCGATCGGGGTGACCGTCACACCGTTGACGATGCGGGGTCCGACGGCGACGCCGGCCCACGCGTTGGCCACGTTGTTGTAGATGGCCGAGCCCTGGCCGTAGAGGTCCGCGGCGGCCCTCAGCGTCTGGACGCGGGCGTCGGCGTAGTTCGTCGTCGACTTGAAGTAGCCGACCGTCAGCGCCCGGAACCAGATCTTCGAGGCGGCGTCGCGGCCGATCGCGGTGACGGGCAGGCCGTCCGCGGTCGGGGAGTCGTAGCTCACCCCGTTGACGACCTTGGCGCCCGAGCCCTCGGAGGCCAGGTAGTACCAGTGGTTGGCCGGACCGGAGGAGTAGTGGACGTCGATGGAGCCGATGCCCGAGTACCAGTTGTCCTTGGACGAGCCGTCCTTGCTGGGCTTGTCCATGTAGCGCAGCGGGGTGCCGTTGCCGCGGATGTCGATCTTCTCGCCGACCAGGTAGTCGCCGACGTCCTGCGGGTTGTTGGCGTAGAACTCGACGGCCGCCGCCATGATGTCGGAGGTCGCCTCGTTCAGGCCGCCGGGCTCACCGCTGTAGGTCATGTTGCCGGTGACCGAGGTGAGGCCGTGGGTCATCTCGTGCGCGGCCACGTCCGTGGAGGTGAGCGGCTTGGCGTTGCCGTCACCGTCGCCGTACGTCATGCAGAAGCAGGAGTCCTGCCAGAACGCGTTCACGTAGTTGTTGCCGTAGTGGACGCGGGTGTACGGGGAGACCCCGTCGTTGCGCAGGCCGTTGCGGCCGTGCACGTTCTTGTAGTAGTCCCACGTCACCTGCGCGCCGTAGTGGGCGTCGGCGGCGGCCGTCTCCAGGTTGGCCGGCAGGCCGTTGCCCCAGATGTCGTCCGGGCCGGAGAACAGCGTGCCGGTGCCGGAGGTGCCGCGGTTGAGGTTGTACGTCTTGTGGTTGCCCCGGCCGGCGTCCGTCAGGTTCCAGGTGCTGCCCGACTGCGAGGTCCCGAGGGTGACCTGGCCGCTGTACATCGTGTTGCCGGTGCCGGTCTCGACGGCCTGCCACTCGGATATCTTGGCGCCGGTCTTGGCGTTGGTCACCACGTGCAGCTCGTTCGGCGTGCCGTCGTGCTGGAGTCCGCCGACGACGGTCTCGAACGCGAGGACCGGAACGCCCTCGGCCGCCCAGATCACCTTGCGGGCGCTCTTGGAGGGCTTGGCCTCCTTGGAGCCCTCGGCGTTGGCCGCGGAGACCGCCTGGCTCTCCGCGGCCGCCGGGGTCACCGTGGCGGTGGTGTCGGCGACCTTGATCTCGTGCTGGGTGGCCTTGGTGACGCTCTTGGTGGCGCCGTCCTTGGCGTGGACCGTCAGGTCGCCGCCGAGGACGGGCAGACCGTCGTAGGTCCGCTCGTAGGTGGTGTGCGTGGTGCCGTCCGCATCCTGGACGACGTCGCGGACGACCAGTTTCTCGCCGCTGCCGAGACCGAGGGCCTTGGCCGTCTGCGCAGTGGTCGAGTTCGCCTCGGCGAGGAGCGTCGCACGCTCCGAAGCGCTGAGTACGCGGTTGGCCGCACCCGGGTTGGGCTGGGCGGCCGTACGGGCCTGTGACGCGGTGGCGTCGGCGGTGGCGGTGCCGGTCTGTATGCCTACGGCGAGCATGGCTGCCGCGGCTACGAGCGCGCCGGCCGCGGTGGCTCGTCTCTGGGGGGTGGACCTCAACGCAGACTCCTTCTGCAAGGGGGGTTCCGGAAGGCTGGGTGGGCCTCCGGGCAGAACAGGGCTGGTGCGATGAACGGTCGAAGAGTGCCAGCTGCTCGCCGCAATGTCAGGAGCGCGTCAAAAGGTTGGCCGGAAACGGTTCGTTCTCCGAGGAGACGTATCCGGTATCCGAACCCTTCACCTTTGCGTGCGAAAGAGGGCTCCGGTATTCGGAACAGCTGGTACCGGTTGCTAACACTTGAGCAACAAGAGGCTGGGTTGCCCCAATCCGCATTTACCGTACGGGTGTTTGTCGTACTGTTTCCCGGTGCGACACACGTCCGTTGCCCGGGGAAGCCATGGACGCTCGCCACTGCCATAGACCACGTGCCAGGGGGGCCCATGAGGCATGTCCATTTTCCTGCGCAAAGAGTGGCCGGGGCGGCCCGGGGGACCGCCCTGCCCGCGCGGCGCCTCGGTGACAAGGCCCGCTGGTACCTGCCGGCCGCCGTCAGCGCCGACGTGCTCGGCGCCGCCGTGCCCGTCGGCCTCGTCTTCGACGCAGCGCAGCAGGTCCGGCCCCTCGTCTGCGCCCTGGCCGCCGCCGTCGCCTGGACCGGGGTGCAGGCGCTGCGCCGGAGGTACACGGCCCGGGCCCTCGGGGAGTCCCGGGGAGTCCTGCCCGTGGTCCACGACTGGCTGATTCTGATCGGCGTGCTCGCCGTGGTCCGCGTGGTGACCGAGGAGGACACGCCCCGGCTCTCCGCCCTGGGCGCCCTGCTGCCCGCCCTGCTGATCACCGTAGCCTGCCACAAGCTGACCTACCGCCACCTCTCGGCGGCCCGCCGCGAGGCCCAGGCCGTCAGCCGGGTCCTGGTCGTGGGCGAGCCCGACGCCGCCGAGGACGTCATCGCGCACCTGGCCGCGCGCACCGACCACCCGTACGTGGTCGTCGGCGTGGTCCCGGTCGGCGCCGGGGACCTCTCCAGCGGGGTGCCGGTCGCCGGCCGCCTCGGGGCGGGGATGCCGCAGGCGCCGAACGGCGACTCCGCGGCCGTGCTCGGCGCCGTCCGCAGCCACCACGCCGACCTGGTGCTCGTCGCCCCCGGTGCGCGGATCGGCGGGGAGCGCCTGCGCCGGATCGCCTGGGCCCTGCACGACGCCGGGCTGGAACTCGCCGTCTTCCCGGGCCTCGTCGAGGTCTCCGTCAAGCGGCTGGAGACCCTGTCCGCCGGCGGACTCGCCGTGCTGAGGGTCGCACCGCCGGTCAGCCGGGGCGTGCAGCCCCTGCTCAAGTCGGTGCTGGACCGGGTGGGCGCCGCCGCGGGACTGCTGCTGCTCTCCCCGCTCTTCCTCGGAATCGTCCTGGCGATACGTTTCGGCTCGCGCGGCCCCGCCTTCTACCGGCAGCGGCGCATCGGCCGCGACGGGGTCCCGTTCGTCATGTGGAAGTTCCGCACCATGGTGGTGGACGCCGACGCCCGCAAGGCCGACCTGGCCGGGCACAACGAGAACGACGGCCTGATGTTCAAGATGCGCCGCGACCCCCGCGTGACCCGGGTGGGCCGGCTGCTGCGCCGCACCTCCATGGACGAACTGCCCCAGCTCATCAACGTCCTCACCGGACACATGTCGCTGGTCGGCCCGCGCCCGCCGCTGCCGGAGGAGGTGGCGCAGTACGACGAGGTCGAACTGCGCCGGCTCACCGTACGGCCCGGGATGACGGGGCTGTGGCAGATCAGCGGACGGTCCGACCTGTCCTGGGACGAAACGATCCAGCTCGACCTGCAGTACGTCGACAACTGGTCCTTCACCAGCGACGTCGACGTGATGGGCCGTACGCTCCGCGCCGTCGTCGACGGCCGCGGAGCGTACTGAGGAGCTCCGGGTGGGATCAGCCGTTCTGCTGCTCGCGCAGCCACCACGCGTACGTGGCGGCGATGCCGTCCCGCAGCCCGATGCCGGGCTTCCAGCCGAGCGAGGCCAGCCGGCCGACGTCCAGCAGCTTGCGCGGGGTGCCGTCCGGCTTGGACGTGTCCCAGGCGAGCCGGCCCCGGAAGCCGGTCACCTCGGCGACGGTCTCGGCCAGCTCCCGGATCGTCAGGTCCTCCCCGCAGCCGATGTTGACGGGCTCGTCGCCGTCGTAGCTGTTCAGCAGCACCGCACACGCGGCGGCGAGGTCGTCCACGTGCAGGAACTCGCGGCGCGGCGTGCCGCTGCCCCACAGCGCGACCTCGTCGCGGCCCTCCGCGGCAGCCTCGTGGAAGCGCCGGATGAGGGCGGGCAGCACGTGCGAGGACTCCAGGTCGAAGTTGTCGCCCGGGCCGTAGAGATTGGTCGGCATGGCCGAGATGTACGAGGCCCCGTACTGCTTGCGGTACGACTGGACCTGGACGATGCCGGCGATCTTCGCGAGGGCGTAGGCCTCGTTGGTCGGCTCCAGCGGGCCCGTCAGCAGCGCGTCCTCGCGGATGGGCTGCGGCGCCAGCTTCGGGTAGATGCAGGAGGACCCGAGGAACAGCAGCCGGCCCACCCCGGCGGCGTGCGCGCCGCCGATCACGCTGAGCTGGATCTGCAGGTTCTCCTCGAGGAACTGCACCGGATACGTGCTGTTGGCCATGATCCCGCCGACCTTGGCGGCGGCCAGCACCACGGCGTCCGGGCGGACGTCCGCCAGGTACGCGGCGGTCGCGGCGGCATCGCGCAGATCGAGGTCGGCGCGGCCCCGGGTGAGCACCTCGTGCCCGTCGGCGGTGAGCCGGCGGGCGACCGCGGACCCCACGAGGCCGCGGTGGCCCGCGACGAAGACGCGGGCGTTCGGGGGCAGGAGCGGCAGCGAACTTGTCATACCGCCGATGATGCCAGCCCGCTCCCGCGGGGGTGGCAGCAGTCCAGGCCCCGCGGGCCCGGACCCCGGCCGGCGACGCCGCCGCCGGGTGGGTGGAATCCGCCCGAAGGGGGCGGGAGCGTGCCGTGTACGGTACGCATCCAGCGCGGCGCTCGGACGGGGCGGGCCCGCTCGGCACAACGAACAGCGACGAACACCAGGGGGACCCGACATGGGTAAGACGGCACTGATCACCGGCGTCACCGGACAGGACGGCTCGTACCTCGCCGAGCTGCTCCTCTCCAAGGGCTACACGGTGCACGGGCTGGTGCGGCGGTCCTCCAGCTTCAACACGGAGCGGATCGACCACATCTACCAGGACCCGCAGACGGCCAACCGGTCCTTCGTCCTGCACCACGCCGACCTCTCCGACGGTGTGGCCCTGGTGAACCTGCTCCGCGAGATACGGCCCGACGAGGTCTACAACCTCGGCGCCCAGTCCCACGTCCGCGTCTCCTTCGACGCGCCCCTCTACACCGGCGACGTGACCGGCCTCGGGGCGCTGCGTCTGCTGGAGGCCATCCGGGCCAGCGGGGTCGACACCCGCATCTACCAGGCCTCGTCCTCCGAGATGTTCGGCGCCACCCCGCCGCCGCAGAACGAGGGCACCCCGTTCCACCCGCGCAGCCCGTACGGCGCGGCCAAGGTGTTCGCGTACTGGACCACCGTGAACTACCGCGAGGCGTACGGCATGTTCGCCGTCAACGGGATCCTCTTCAACCACGAGTCCCCGCGCCGCGGCGAGACCTTCGTGACCCGCAAGATCACCCGCGCGGTCGCCCGCATCAAGGCCGGCCTCCAGGAGAAGCTCTACCTCGGCAACCTCGACGCGGTCCGCGACTGGGGCTACGCCCCCGAGTACGTGGACGCCATGTGGCGGATGCTCCAGCAGGACGAGCCCACCGACTACGTCGTCGCCACCGGGGTGGCCGCGACCGTCCGCGAGTTCGTCGAGGCCTCCTTCACGCACGCGGGCCTCGACTGGAACGAGCACGTGCGCTACGACCCCAAGTACGAGCGCCCCAGCGAGGTCGACGCGCTCATCGGCGACGCCTCCAAGGCCCATGACCTGCTCGGCTGGAAGCCGACGGTCCTGGTGTCCGAACTGGCCCGGATCATGGTCGACGCCGACATCCGCCAGGTCGAGGACCAACTGGCGGGCGTGACGGTC
Source organism: Streptomyces sp. NPDC046303 (assembly GCF_055588085.1). Taxonomy (NCBI): domain Bacteria; kingdom Bacillati; phylum Actinomycetota; class Actinomycetes; order Kitasatosporales; family Streptomycetaceae; genus Streptomyces; species Streptomyces sp. NPDC046303. The sequence continues at coordinate 184,071 of NZ_JBVJFA010000003.1, read as the reverse complement.
CGCATCGACCGCTGAGGCCTTATATTTCGCCTACGATTTGCCGTGTCACGGTCATACCCACAGCTCTGTGTGGGTGTGGCCGGGGCAAACCTGCCATATGTCCGCAGTGCACCCTCCGTGCTGAACCCTGTTGATTCCAAGTTGGTATGCAATGGGTCAAGCAAGGTGACCGGGCCCTCGCGTGAGCCCTAGTCTGCCCCCGTACATATGGCTGTTCGGATAGTTCCAGCCATCAAACCGGGCGATGCCCTGGGGGGCTCATGCGTAGATCCAGAGGGCTGACTGCTGCCCTCGTCCTGTCACTGGCCGGTGCCGGCACCGGGATAGGCCTGGTGCTGATGCCGCAGGCGTCCGCCATCACGGCGCCCGTGGCCTTCACCGCCGACAGCCTGCCGACGTGGCAGCCCGACGGCATCGTGTTCGCGATGGCCCAGGCCAACGGCACCGTCTTCGCCGGTGGAACCTTCTCGGCCGTCCGCCCGCCCGCCGGCGCCGCCGGCACCGAGCAGGAAGCCGTCAACTTCGCCGCGCTCGACGCCGCGACGGGCAACCCGACCTCGTGCAAGCTCGCCTTCACCGTCTCCGACGGCACCGCGACGGTCCGCGCGCTGGAGGTCTCGAAGGACCAGAAGACCCTCTACGCGGGCGGCTACTTCGGCGCCGTCAACGGGACCCCGGTCTCCAGCCTCGCCGCGATCGACATCGCGACCTGCACCCCCAAGGCAGCGTTCCACCCGGGCGTCCCCGCCACCGTGCGCGCCCTCGCCGTCACCGACGACACCCTGTACATCGGCGGCGACTTCAACGCCGTCGACGGCCAGACCCGCGAGCGGTTCGCCGCGGTCGACGCCGGCTCCGGCGCGCTCAAGCCCTTCGTGGCCAACGCCGACGAGCCCGGCCGCGCCGTCGAGGTGAGCAACGACGGCAAGAACGTCCTGCTGGGCGGCGACTTCTTCTCGGTCAACGGCTCCACCACGCACGCGCTGGCCGTCGTGAACGCGACCACCGGCGCCGTCACCAAGACCTACAGCAACATCCCGTCCAACTCCGTGGTCAAGGACATCTCGGCCGACGCGACGGGCTACTACACCGGCAACGAGGGCTCCGGCGGCGGCGTCTTCGACGGCCGCATCGGCCTGAACACCGACTTCAGCGAGAAGTGGCGCGACCGCTGCCTCGGCGCCACCCAGTACGTGCTGCCCTACGACGGGGTGCTCTACAGCTCCTCGCACGCGCACGACTGCTCCACCGAGCTGGAGTTCCCCGACGGCAAGCGCCACTTCCTGCTGGCCCAGCCCACCGACCACACCGGTCCCGCCCCCGCGCCCGTGGGCGGCTTCGTGCGCGGCCCGGGCAAGCTCGGCTGGCACCCCACCGCCAACGACGGCCTCGGCGAGGGCATCGGCCCGCGCGTCATGGCCGTCGCGGAGAAGAACGACGTCAAGTACATGTGGGTCGGCGGTGAGTTCACCCTCATCAACGGCAAGCCGCAGCAGGCCCTGACCCGCTTCGCCTCCACCGGCGACGTCGGCGCCCCCACCACCCCGGTGGCCAGCGTCGACAGCGTCAAGCCCGGCGAGGCGCAGGTCCGCTGGCGCACCAGCTACGACGCCGACGACAGCAAGCTGACCTACCGCATCTACCGCAACGGCTCGGCCACGCCCGCCGCCACGGTGAACGCGGACTCCCTGGAGTGGCAGCGCCGGCAGGCCTCCTGGACCGACACCACGGTCAAGGCCGGCCAGGCCTACAGCTACCGCGTGACCGCCACCGACGCGGCCGGCAACACCAGCGCCCTGTCCGCCGCCGTCTCCGTGACGGTCCCGAGCGCGGTCCAGTCGTACCCGAACCAGGTCCGCGCCGACGGCGCCAGCCTGTACTGGCGCTTCGACGACAGCGTGATCCCGTACGTCGCCGACTCCTCGGCCGGCGGCAACACCGGCGGGGTCCAGCTGAACGCCCCGGCCCTGCGCCAGACCCCCGGCGCGATCACCGGCACCAGCACCGCGATGGGCTTCAACGGCACCAGCCAGAAGGTCTACAGCGACCACCGGCAGACCGTCGGCAGCACGTTCACCATCGAGACCTGGTTCAAGACGGGCTCCGTCCGCGGCGGCAAGCTGATCGGCTTCGGCAGCAACACCGACCGCAGCAGCGGCTCGTACGACAAGCACCTCTACATGACCAACACCGGCCGGCTGGTGTTCGGGGTCTCCAACGGCTCCGCCCAGACCGTCTCCACCGGCCTGTTCGACACGTACAACGACAACAAGTGGCACCACGTGGTCGGCACCCAGGGCCCCGGCGGCATCACCCTGTACGTGGACGGCCAGAACAAGGGCACGCTCAACAGGACCGGCACGCAGACCTACGCGGGCTACTGGCACGTCGGCGGCGACAACCTCACCGGCTGGCCGAGCCGCCCGACGAGCAACTTCTTCGCCGGGCAGCTCGACGAGACGGCCGTCTACCCGACGGCGCTCACCGAGGCCCAGGTCAAGAACCACTTCACCCTGGCCAAGGCGCCCACCGACACGGTCTCCAAGGTCAACGCGACCGAGGACACCTACGTCAACCAGGGCGCCCCGGGCACCGCGTACGGCACGTCCACCTCGCTCGCGGTGCGCGGCACCTCGGCGTACGAGACCTACCTGCGCTTCGCCGTCCCGGCCGCCCCGGCCGGGCAGGTGCTGAAGGCCGCCTCGCTCCAGTTCAAGACCAACACGCAGACGGGCGCCGGCACCGCCGACACCGTGTCCGTGGTCCCGGTCACCGGCACCTGGAGCGGCGCCGGCACCACCTTCAGCACCAAGCCCGCCCTCGGCACCACCCCGCTGGGCACCATCGCGGGCGTGCCGGACGGCTCGGCGGTCCACTCCGTACCGCTGGACACCACCGCGCTCTCCGCGGCGCTGGGCAGCAGCTACAGCCTGGGCCTGACGAGCACGGGCACCGACCCGCTGTGGATCTGGTCCTCGGAGGCCACGGCCGCCGACGGCGTCCCGCAGCTGGTCCTCACCTTCGGCGCGAAGTAGGCGACGAGCGCAGAGCGGGGCCCGGCCGGTGCCACCCGGCCGGGCCCCGCACCCCTGTCCCACCCAGTAAGTACGGGAGCCATCCGATGTACCGACGCTCCGCAGCGGCCGCTGTCCTGCTGACCGCCGCCCTGACGCTGACCGCCTGCAGTTCCGGCGGGGGCAAGGCCGACTCCGGCGCGGAGGCGAAGGCGAAGCCCCCGGCCTCCTCGGCGGTCCCCGACCCGGCGGACAGCCCGGCGCCCCCGGCGACCGGCGCCGACGCGAAGCCGACGGGCCCCGTCCTGCCCGACGCGAAGCTCACCCCGAAGACGGGCACCTTCACGGCGCAGGAGAAGAAGTACCTGAGCGGTCGGGTCCCCGAGAAGATGGACCCCGCGGCCGTCCTGCAGTCCGGCCAGGAGGCCTGCCAGCGCGTGGCGCGCACCGCGAAGCGCGACAAGGACGCGGCGACCGGCGCCGTCATCACCGGCGAGATCGCGGGCGCCAAGGACGCGATCACCCACCTGTGCCCGGAGCAGAAGCCGATCCTCGCGGCGGCGGAGAAGGGCTTCCCCGAAGGCCCCCGCACCTCGCCCGCGGCCGGCAGCTACCGGGCGTTGACCCAGGCCTCCACCTGCACGTGGGAGGCGAAGGGCAAGGACGGCTCGATCCTCGCCTCGGGCCCCGAGACCCCGCCCAACGCGGGCGACAAGATCACGGCGACGATCCCGCCGGGCACCGCCGAGTTCACCTCCTCGGGCTGCTACGCCTGGATCCCGGCGTAACGGGCACCGCACGCGACGAGAACGCCCCCTGCGGCCGAACCACCGGCCGCGGGGGGCGTTTTCACGTGCCCGGCGCGGGTACCCGCGGGACCGGAGCACGACGACAGCACGACGACAGCACGACGACGGCACGACGACAACCGACCCCTTAGGGAGGCGAGTCCTATGACCGGCCTGGGTGGCTGCATCGGCCTGATCGTGGTGGGAGCCATCCTCACGTTCGCCACCGACTGGGAGATGGAGAGCGTCAACCTCGACGTGGCCGGGCTGATCATGATGGCGGTGGGCCTCATCGGCCTCGCCGTCTACAGCAGCGTCCTCAAGCGCCGCCGCGCCATGGGCGCCCTCCCGGTCGTGGAGCAGCGCCGCGACATCTAGTGCCGCTGGCGCCGCCCTTCAGCCCCGGACGGCGTCCTCGTACACCGTGAGCAGGGTGTCCAGGACCGCGTCCATGGAGAAGGATCCCGCCGCCAGTTCGCGGGCCGCCGTCGAGGCGGCGGCGTTGGCCGCGGGGTCCAGCAGGGACAGCACCGCCGAGGCCACGCCCGCCGGGCCCGGGTCGACCGCGCGGCCCGCGCCCGCGGCGGCGATGTCGCGGGCCAGGCCGTTGGAGTGGGTCACCACCGGCGGGACGCCCACCGCGAGGGCCTCCAGCACCGACATCGGGAACGGCTCGTCCACCGACGGCAGGACGTACACGTGGGCCCGGTGCAGCTCCGCCAGCACCTGCGCGCCCGACAGGGCCCCGGGAACCGTGAAGCGGTCGCCGAGGCCCAGGGCGGTGATGCGGGCGCGGACGGCGGCGAGTTCGCCCTCGTCCGGGCCCGCGACGACGAAGTGCGCGTCCGGGTGCGAAGCGAGGACCGCCGGGGCCGCGTCCACGAAGTCCACCGGCCGCTTGCGGGCCTGCAGGCGCGCCGAGTACAGGATGCGCGGCGGACCGGACGGGGCAGGGCGCTGCTCCTGCGCCGGAGTGCCGTTGACCAGCCGGACCGCACGCGACAGCGGTGCACCGCCGACGACCGCGTCCAGGCCCGCCCGCTCGTGCGGGGTCAGGTACAGCACCGCGTCCGCGCCGCGCAGCAGCCGGCGTACCGCCACCGCGTCCAGCACCTTGGCCAGCAGCCTCCCGCTCGGGTCCACCATCCCGTGGGTCTGGAGCACCAGCGGCTTGCGGGCCCGCAGCGCGGCCAGGGCCACCGGCAGGGTCACCAGGTCCCGGGCCAGGTGGACGTGGACCAGGTCCGCGTCCCGGACCAGCCGCCCGGCCGAGGCCAGCAGCGCCGGCGAGGTCATCCCGCTGAAGCCCAGGGGCAGGATCCGCCGCGCCGGGAACAGCTTCGCCGGAACCCCTTCGACGTCCGTCGGCCACGGGTCGGCGAAGCCCTCGCCCAGCGCCAGCAGCCGGGCCTCGTGCCCCCGGGCCCGCAGCCCCTTCGACAGGTTCAGCGCGACCCGCACGGGCCCGCCGAACGCGTGCGAGGGCGAGTGCAGGGTGACCGCGTGCAGGATTCTCACTTGGGCTCCTCCACCGGGCGGCGCCGCCCGTCCTGGGTCTGCAGGGTCAGCTCCGGCAGGTCCTTGTGCACGACGGCGCCCGCGCCCGCGACCGCGCAGCGGCCGACGGTCACCCCGGCCAGCACGGTCGCCCGTACCGCCACCCAGGCGCCGTCCTCGACCGTGATCGGGGCGTTGCGGTAGCGGAAGTCGGCGGCCCGGTGGTCGTGCGAGCCGGTGCACAGCATGGCCTCCTGCGAGAGGCACACGTGCGCACCGATCGTCACCGGTTCCAGGTTCAGCAGCCAGACGCCCTCGCCGATCCAGGTGTGGTCCCCGACGGTGAGCTTCCACGGCCACAGCACCCGCACCCGGTGCCGGATCAGCACGCCCTCGCCGATCTGCGCCCCGAAGGCGCGCAGCAGGGCCACCCGCAGCCGCGCCGGACAGAACCAGCTCATGAACAGCGTGTTCATCACGGCGAACCAGAGCGCCTGCGTCAGCAGCCCGCGCCCCTTGTCGTATCCGCCCAGCGTGAAGGCAGGAAGGTCACGCAACTCAAAGCCCCGATCGTCCACCCTGAACGCGCCTCCCCTGGCGCAGCCAGCTCAGACTAGACTGCGCCCGGATCAGGCACATGGGGCGGGGGCGGCAGTGGCAACGGACGTACGCAAGCCCCCGGTCACTCCCGCGCCGTCCCCCGTCGAGGACGAGTCCCTGTGGGGCCGGGTCACCACCCCGCGCACCCTGCTCTCCCGGGCGCTGTCCGTCCCGCTCGCCCTCGGCTTCTCCGTCTTCCTGCCGCTGTTCGTCGCCGTCCAGTCGGGCGCGGGCCAGCGCGACGCCGCGTTCTGGCTCCAGCTGCTGCTCACCATGTACGCGGGCGCCCGGCTCTCCGCCATGGTGCTCACCAGCCGGCGCAAGCTGCTCCAGGGCTCCTTCTGGCTGTTCGTCTACATGGCCATGGGCGTGGCCCCGCTCGCCCAGGCCGTCCTCGGCCAGGTCCCGACCCCCGTCGTCGGCCCCCGCTCCGACCTCACCGCCGCCATCGGTCTGGTGCTGCTCGGCTGCACCGCCTTCGACGTGGGCGTCCTGCTCGCCCGCCACCGGCCGGCCGGCCGCGCGGGGGGCTCGCAGAAACAGTCGCGGCCGGTCATGACCCACCGGCGCCGGCTCCAACTGCTGACCGGCCTCTCCTTCCTGTGCAGCGCGGCCTTCGTGATGAAGCTCGGCGGCCCGGCGGTGTTCTTCTCCAGCCGCCAGGAGATCATCGCGGGCATCGAGGAGGCGGGCGTCTCCAACGGCGACGGCCAGGCCGGACAGGCCCTGCTGCGCGGCTTCGGCACCGTGCCGGCGCTGCTGTCGCTGCTGCTGTACACGCGCTGGCTGATCACCTCGAAGTACGCCCGCCGCAAGGTCTCGATCATCGTCACCTGGGCGGCGCTCGCCCTGCTGAACCTGGTGGTCAACAACCCGATCTCGAACCCGCGCTACTGGTTCCTGACGGTGATGTTCGCCCTGCTCTTCACCGTCTTCCCGGTCAGCGCGGCGATGTACCGGGTGGCGCTGTCGATGGCCGTGGTCGTCGCCCTCCTCGTCTTCCCGTTCGCGGACCGCTTCCGGTACGACGAGAAGAACTACAAGCCGGTGGAGACCACGTCCTTCCTGGAGCCGATGGCGCTCAAGGACTACGACCAGATCGGCATGTTCGCGAACACCATCACCTTCTCCGAGTCGGGCCCCGGCCACTACTACGGGCGCCAGCTGGCCGGGTCGGTCCTCTTCGCGGTGCCGAGGTCGGTGTGGTCGGGGAAGCCGCGGGACACGGGCGTGATGGTCGGCCAGTGGATGGGCACCGTCAACACCAACCTCTCCTCGCCCATCTGGGCGGAGCTGTGGCTCGACTTCGGGCCGCTGGGGATGGGGGCGGGGCTGCTGGGCATGGGCTACGCGTCGGCCCGCGTCGACCGGCGCTACGCCAAGCGCGCCACCAGGAGGGCTCCGCCGGGGAGCCTGATCTCGGTGGTGGTCCCGCTGGTCGCGGGCTACTCCTTCATCCTGCTGCGCGGACCGCTGCTCCAGGCCTCTGGGCGCGTGGCGATCGCGGCCCTGTGCCTGGCGCTGGTCGCCACGTACCGCCAGGACCGCGGCACGACCCTGCGCTGACGGCGCGCGCCGCTGCCGGGGCTCCGCCCCGCACCCCGCGCCTCAAACGCCGGCGAGGCTGGATTTGCCTGATGCCGCCTATAAGGTGCGGGCCGGGCACAATCCAGCCCCGCCGGCGTTTGAGGCGCGGGGGTTCGGGGGCGGAGCCCCCGCAGCGGCGCTGCACCCTCCAGCGCGCCGGGGCACAACTCAGCCCCGCCGGCGTTTGAGGCGCGGGGTCTGGGGCGGAGCCCCAGGGGTTGGGCCGCTCGGCGGTCGGGTCAGGCCGGGGTCGGGGCGGGCTTCGCCGCAGGCGAGAGGCGGGCCACGCGCAACCACGCGGCCGCGGCCTTGAGGGCCGAGCCCGCCGCCAGGCCCCACGCGGCGCCGAGCGGGCCCCATGCCGCGTAACCGCCGAGCAGGAGCGCCACCGACAGCACGGAGAAGACCACCTGCACCGACAGCGTGGCCTTGGGGGCCAGGACGCGCAGGGTGAGCAGCGCGCACGTGCCCAGGCCCATGACCGCGTACTGGGCCCCCGTCGCCGGCAGCAGCGCGGCCGCCGGCGCCCAGGTCTCGCCCAGCAGTTGCCGCCCCACCCGGTCGGGCAGCACCGCGAGGACCGCGGCCCAGCCCGCGCCGATCGCGGCCAACATCAGGCCCAGCGCCGCCGTCGCCCGCACCACGGCCCGCCGCCCGCCGACCCGCGACAGCACCGGCGGCCCGAAGGAGTTCGCCGAGTTGAACAGCACGTTCAGCGGCCCGAAGAGAGTCGTCGCCCCGCGCAGCGCACCCACGGCCAGCGGCGTCGCGAAGACGCCGAGGCCCAGTACGGCGAGCTGGCTGGAGCCGTTGCCCACCGCGAACTCGACCACGAACCGCTGCCCCAGGTGCCCGCGCCGCAGATACGGGCCCAGGTCGGCCCGCGCGCCGCGCACGTACGGCCGCAGCAGGAACAGGCCCAGCCCCAGCGCGGGCAGCGCGGACAGCCCCCACACGAGCACCAGCCGCCCCGCCGGCGCCCCGGAGGGCTGTACCGCCAGCGCCGCGACCACGCACACCAGCCGCAGCGCGTCGGCGGCCAGCGCCAGTTCGGGGGCGCGCAGCGCGGAGAAGCAGTACCGCAGCCCGTCCTGCACGAGCACCAGCGGCAGTACGAGGCCCAGCGCGAGGAAGGCCCGCCCGCCGGCCCCGCCGAGCAGCAGGCCCGCCACGGCGAGCACGGCGCCCACGGCGGCCGAGGCGGCCCCCGTGAAGCCCACGGCCGACCGGCACGCCGCACCCAGCCCCTCGGAAGCCTTCTCCAGGACGAGGCTCTGGCCGACGTAGGCCATGTTCAGTCCCAGGAGCACGGTGAAGGCCACGTACACCATCGAGAAGTCGGCGAACCCGGCCGCCGACGACAGCCGGGCGGCCAGCACCACCACGAGGATGTTGGTGGCGCTGGAGGCGGCCTGGTCCAGGACAGAGGAGACGGCGGCGAGTCCGCGCCGGCTCATCTCCGGCCCATGCGGACGGTGCGCAGCGCGACCGTGTCGGTGCCGTCGCCCGGGATGTGCTGCTCCGGCCCGGCCGACTCGCGCGTCAGCGGCTGCGGCGCGGACGCCGAAGGAGCCGGTGCGGGGGCGGGCGCGGTCCCCCCGCCCTTCCCGGCCTTTCCGCCCTTCCCGCGCTTCTCGCCGGGCAGCGGGGCGTGCAGCACCGCGCCGAGCACCGTACCCCCGGCGCCGCTGATCAGTTCGCGGATCCGGGACAGGTCGGAGCGGTGGACGGCGCGCGGGTCGCACACGACCAGGACGCCGTCGACGCGGTCGACGAGCGCGAGGGCGTCGGCGTACGAGAGCACCGGCGGCGCGAGCACGACGACGGTGGCGTTGGGGGAGTCGGCCTCGGAGATCAGCCGGGTGGCGCGCGGGGAGGTCAGCGCGCGGGCGACGTTGCGCACCCGCTCGCCCGGGATCAGGTCGAAGGCACCGGACTCGCCCGCGTCGACGACCAGCTGGCGTCCGTCGGGCCACTCGGTGTCCCCGTGCTTCGCGCCGCCCTGTCCGCCCGGCGTCTGGCTCCAGCGCGGCCGGCCGCCCGCGTCGGTCGGCAGCTGGCTGGCCAGTACCGGGGTGCGCAGGTCGGCCTCGATGAGCAGGACGTCCTTGCCGGTCTCCGCGAAGGAGGCGCCGAGGTTCACGGCCACCGCTGCGGCGGTCTCGCTGCTGCCGCGCGGGGCGACGACGAGCAGCCGGCGCCGGTCGGCGAAGCGGGAGTCGTAGGCGAGCCGGAAGGCCACCGAGCGGTACTCCTCGGCGAGCCGCGGATCGGCCTCGCCGGCGGCGAGCAGCGGCCCGCCGCCCGTACGGTCGCGGGGCAGGTAGCCCAGGACGGGCGCGCGCAGGGCGCGCGCCACGTCGCCCTCGGACCGCGGCGCCGGATCGAACACGAGCCGGACCCAGGCGGCCAGCAAGCCGAGCGCGAGGCCCACGGCCGCGCCGAGCGCGAGCGACATGGGCAGCCCGGGCCCGTCGGGCGCGGCGGGCGGGGTCGCCGCACTGGTGACCCGGCCGGGTGTCATGTCCAGGGCCTGGAGCTTGGCGATGTTGCTGTTGAGGGTGTTGACCTTGCTCTGCAGGTCGGTCTTGGAGGAGTACGCGGCGTCACGCCCCGGTCCCGCGGGCATCGAGTTGATCTGCTTGACGAGCTCGTCGAGGGACTTGGCGACCGGGTCGCGCTGGTCCTGGTAGCCCTTGACCATCGTGTCGCGGGTGACGTCGAGGGCTTCCTGCCGCTTGAGCAGGTACGCCTCGCTCATCGCGTTGGCGCGCTTGGCGGCCTCCTTGGGGGAGGACGCCGTGTACGTGAAGCGGAGCACCATCGTCTGCGGCGGGTTGGTCACCTGGAGCCCGCTGCGCAGGGCCGCGAAGCCGGAGGCGGACACGCCGAGCTTCTTCGCCGCCTCGTTGGCTATGGAGGAACTGAGCGCGACCTGGCGTTCCGAGCCGATGTTGATCGCCTTGTCGGGGGCGAGGCTCGGGTTGAACGGGTCGTCGGTGGGGGCGCGCAGCACCACGTCGGCGGTCGCGACGTAGGTGTCGGCCGTGGAGATGCCGAGGTAGACGCCGCCCAGCAGGCCGACCCCGATGCCCGCGCCGAGGAGCCGGCGGTAGCGCAGGAGCTGGCGGAACTGGTCCCGGAGGAGATCGGGTTCGTCCTCGGCCGGTGCGGCAGCCGGGCGGTTCGTCTCGATCACGGCCGGGGACCCCCAAGTGCTTCGTCCATCAGTGCGTCGATGCGGGCCAGGCCCGCTTCGCGGCTCAGGTGGGCCGCCACGTGGCGGGGCCCGGCCGCTCCCAGTGCGTCCGCGCCGTCCGGGTCCTCGGCCAGGACCCGTACGGCCTTCAGCAGGGCTTCGGGGTCCTCCGGCTGTACGAGCACCCCTGCTCCCGAGCGCTCCACCTCCTGGGCGGTCCCGCCCTCCGCGGCCACGGAGGCGACGACGGGCCGGCCGGCCTGGAAGTAGGAGGTGAGCTTCGACGGAACGCTCATGTCCAGCACGGCGGCGTGCTGCGTGACCGCGAGCACGTCCGCCGCGGCGAGGATATCGGGGAACTCGCCGTCGGCGGCAGGGGGGATGATGTCCAGATTGGGTACGTCGGCCGACATCTCGGCGAGCGCGGAGCGCTGGCTGCCGTCGCCCATCAGGACGAAACGGACGCCGGGGTCGAGCCGGGCGGCGGCCACGAGGACCTCCAGGCCCTGCTTGAGGCCCATGTTCCCGGAGTGCAGGACGACCGTCTGGTCCGGGGCCCAGCCGAGGTGCCGGCGGGTCTCGCCGCGCGGCTTGGTGGGCACGGCCACGTGGGACCAGTTGGGGACGAGGCGGATCTTCGCCGGGTCGACGCCCATGCCGACGACCCGGTCCACGAAGGTTTCGTGGATGACGCCGACGAGGGTGGCCCGCTTGAGGGCGTACGCCTCGGCGCGCCCGGCGATGGCGGCCGCCTTGTCGCCGCCGCTGATCCCGCTCTGCGCTGCGGCGGCGCCCATCAGGTCCTGGACGACCGGCACGTACGGGACCTTCCACCGTGCCGCGAGCCGGGCGGCCAGCACCCCGCCGGCCAGGCTGGGCATCTGGGCCAGGACCGCGTCCGGCTTCGGCATCCGGGGCGGAGCCGCGGCGCCGTGCAGCAGAATCGATCCTTCGAACAGGGCCCGCTTCACGGCGGTCTGGCGCTGCGGCACGGTGTGCGCACGCCGGTGCACGATGACGCCCGCGCGCTCTTCCGTGCGCCGGAGCGCCCCCTTGTACTCCGGCTCGAGCGACCATGCCGGGTAGTGCGGCATACCCGCGAGGACGTGGGTCTCGTGGCCGAGATCCTGCGCCCAGTGCTCCGCGATCTGAGTGGCGTACGGCCCGATTCCCGCGTGCTCGGGTGCGTAGTTGGTGGAGACCAGCAGCAGGCGCCGGTGACCGGATCTGGACACTGAGCGTCCCCTTCTCCCCTGGATGATGCGCACGTCACCCTATTCGTTCACCCGCGTGCTGCGGAACGTGCACGCTATTGTCTGCTAATCCGCTACACCGGGGGGTGTGGCTGCTGGGGGGTAAGAGATGACGGAGCGGGAAATGTCCGAACTTGGCGCGCCCGCGCGCAGACCGTACCGGGTCGGCTATGCGCCGGGTGCGTACGATCTGTTCCATATCGGACATCTCAATATCCTCCGGCACGCCCGCAGTCAGTGCGACTACCTGGTGGCCGGAGTCGTCTCCGACGAGATGGCCGAACTCGCCAAGGGGCGCCGCCCGATGATCCCGCTCGTGGAGCGGCTGGAGATCGTCCGCAGCGTCAAGTACGTGGACGCGGCCTTCGTCGAGACCGTCCCGGACAAGGTGGAGACCTGGAAGCAGGTCCGCTTCGACGTCATCTTCAAGGGCGACGACTGGCGGGGCACCCCCAAGGGCGACAAGCTGGAGAAGGACTTCGCCGCCCACGGCGTCGACGTCGTCTACTTCCCCTACACCGTCCACACCTCCAGCACCCAGCTGCGCCGGGCACTGGACGCGCTCGCCGAACCCGCCAAGGTGACGGAGCCGTTCACCGCGGAACGGCGCTGAGCTCCCGGAACCACTTCGCGAGGAACGCCAGCAGGAACAGCCCGGCGACCACCCCGAAGGCCGCGTACGCCCAGGCGAACAGCCTTCCGCCGCCGAGCAGCAGGAACACCAGGCAGAACACCCCGTAGTCCACGGGCAGCAACGCCACCGCGCGGACGGTCGACGGCGCGGCGGCGGGGCTGCCCGGAGCCGGCCGCGGCTTGAGCTTCTCAGTCAGCAGCCCGCCGAAGAAGGTCACGATCGCGGCGAACTGGAAGCCCAGCGGTACCAGCAGCCAGCCGTCCCCGCCCGTCCCGTAGGCCTCGGGGAAGCGGTAGAAGGCGATCAGTACGCAGGAGTGCAGCGCGGTGAGCTTGGCGCAGTCCACGACGTGGTCGAGCCACTCGCCCGCGGCGCTGCCGCTCCCGCGCAGCCGGGCCAGCTGGCCGTCGGCGGAGTCGAACGCGAACCCCACGGCGAGCGCGGCCCACACGGCGATCCCCAGCCCCCAGGAGGGCGCGGCCAGTGCGACCGCCGCCGCCGCGGCGAAGCTGAAGGCGGCGCTGACCAGCGTCACCTGGTTCGGGGTGAGCCCGAGCGCGTACGACCCGGCGGCCAGGTACCGCCCGGTCGGCCGGTTCACGAACCGCGAGTAGAGCGAAACGCCCTTCGCCGACTTCTGCGCTCCGCGCAGCTCCCGCAGCGCGAATCCGACTCTGCCCATGCGCGGCCCCCCAAAATGACGATGTCGAACACATCATCGCAGGGCGGAAGCGGGCTCCGGCTCGGGGTGTTCGCGTACGTCCGGAAGCAGCAGCACGGACAGATTGGCGGCGGCCGTCACCGCGGCGGCGGCCAGCAGCACGGCCGCGGTCCCGGTGACGGCGGCGAGCGGGGCGGCCACCGTGAGGCCCAGTGGGCGGGCGGCGAAGGAGATCAGGGTGTCGAACGCGCCCACCCGGCCCAGGGCCTCGGCCGGAACCCGCCGCTGGATCTCGGTCTCCCACAGCGGACTGAGCAGCCCCACCCCGCCCATGCCCAGGAAGTACGCCGCCGCGGCCACCGACGCGGGCAGCCGCAGCCCGAACGCGGCCAGGGCCGCGGCGAACACGGCGGAGGCCACCGCCACCCAGACCAGGGGCCGCCGCACCGGGAGCCGGCCGGCGGCCCAGGCGCCGACGAGCAGGCCGACCGTACCGGCCTGGGCGACCACCACCCAGGAGCCCTCGCCGCCGAGGGACTCCACGGCGATGAGCGGCCCGAGGGTCAGCAGCAGCCCGGCCGCCAGATGCCAGACCCCGTGGGCCATGACGTTGGCCAGGAACCACGGGTGCCGGCGGGTCTCCGTCCAGCCGGCCCGCAGTTCGGCGGTGAACCCGGGCCGGGTGCCGGGGGACCGGCGGGCCGGGGTGCGCAGCCCGCCGAGGGTGAGCGCGGATACGGCGAACAGCGCGCCGGTCAGCAGGGAGGCCCAGCCGCCGCCGATCAGCAGCATCAGCGTGCCGGCGACGGCGGGCCCGGCGACCGTCGCGAGCCCCTGGGCCACCATCAGGCGGGAGTTGACCCGCAGCCGCTCGGGCCCGGCGACCACGGCGGCCACCAGCGTGCGGGCGGAAGGGTTCCCGAAGGCCACCGCCGCCCCGGTGGCCGCCGACAGCAGCGCGAGCTCCGGTATCCGTACGGGGCCGGAGAGCAGCAGCAGACCGGTACCCACCTGGGCCGCGCCCCGCGCCAGGTCGGCGGCGAGCACCACCCGCCGGGCGGGGAAGCGGTCGGCGACCACTCCGGCGACGGGCAGCAGGAGCAGCATCGGCACCATCTCGGCGGCGAGCACCAGGCCGAGATCGCCGGCCGAACCGGTGTGCACCACCGCGAGGGTGAGCGTGGTGGGGATGAGGGCGGTGCCGAAGGCGGCGAACGTACGGCCGGCCAGCAGCCGCCAGATGGTCGGGGTCATGGCAAGGAAGACTATTTCGTCGGCGAACGCCGAGGACCGGGCCCGCCCCCCGGACCCGATCCACCAGAGACCCCCTAACCGGTCACCCGCAGCAGCAGGACCGAACGCGCCGGGACCGTCAGGCTCTCCCCGCCGCGGTGGCGGGTCAGCGGGGCCTCGGACTGGGCCTCGCGCGAGGTGTCCAGGACCACCTCGTACGCCTCGGCCCACGGCGCCCCCGGCAGCACCCACGCCACCGGCCGGTCCCCGGTGTGCAGCAGGGCCAGGAAGCTGTCGTCCGTCACCTGGCGGCCCCGCTCGTCACGGCCCGGGATGTCCCGCCCCGACAGGTACATCCCCAGCGCCGCCGCCGGCGCGTACCAGTCCCGCTCCGTCATCTCCAGGCCCGCCGGGGTGAACCAGGCCAGGTCCCGCAGCCCGTCCACCGCCTGCGGCCGCCCGGAGAAGAACGCCCGCCGCCGCAGCACCGGATGGGCCTGGCGCAGCGAGATCAGCCGCGCGGTCAGCGCGAACAGCTCCCGCCACGCCGGATCCTCCAGCAGCGACCAGTCCACCCAGCCCGTCTCGTTGTCCTGGCAGTACGCGTTGTTGTTGCCGCCCTGGGTGCGCCCGAATTCGTCCCCCGCGACGAGCATCGGCACCCCCGTCGACAGCAGCAGCGTGGTGAGGAGGTTGCGCAGCTGCCGGCGGCGCAGCGCCGCGATCCGGGGATCGGTGCCCCCGGGCGGATCGCCCTCCGTGCCGCAGTTCCACGACCGGTTGTCGTTCGTCCCGTCCCGGCCGTCCTCCCCGTTGGCCTCGTTGTGCTTGCGCTCGTAGGACACCAGGTCCCGCAAGGTGAACCCGTCGTGCGCGGTCACGAAGTTCACCGAGGCGTACGGGCGCCGGCCGCCCCACGCGTAGAGGTCGCTCGACCCCGACAGCCGGTAGCCGAGGTCCCGTACGTCGGGCAGCGCGCCCCGCCAGAAATCCCGGACGGCATCCCGGTACCGGTCGTTCCACTCCGTCCACAACGGAGGGAAGGCCCCCACCTGGTAGCCGCCCGAGCCCACGTCCCAGGGCTCCGCGATCAGCTTGACCCGCCGCAGCACCGGGTCCTGGGCGATCACCGCGAGGAACGGCGACAGCATGTCCACGTCGTGCATCGAGCGGGCCAGCGCCGCCGCCAGGTCGAAGCGGAAGCCGTCCACCCCCATCTCCGTCACCCAGTACCGCAGGGAGTCCGTGATCAGGCGCAGCACGTGCGGGCGCCCGGCGTGCAGGGTGTTCCCGCAGCCCGTGTAGTCGGCGTACCGGCGCTGGTCGGACTGGAGCCGGTAGTAACCCCGGTTGTCGATCCCGCGCAGCGACAGCGTCGGACCGAGCTCGCCCGCCTCCGCCGTGTGGTTGTAGACCACGTCGAGGATGACCTCGATCCCCGCGGCGTGCAGGGCCCGCACCATCCGCTTGAACTCCCCGACCTGCTGGCCCGCCGTACCGCTCGAGGAGTAGCCCGCGTGCGGGGCGAAGTAGCCGACCGAGTTGTAGCCCCAGTAGTTGCGCAGCCCGCGGCGCAGCAGGTGGTCCTCGTGCGCGAACTGGTGCACCGGAAGCAGCTCGACCGCCGTCACGCCCAGCTTCACCAGGTGCTCGACCGCCGCCGGGTGGGCGAGGCCCGCGTATGTGCCGCGCAGTTCCGCGGGGACCCCGGGATGGCGCATCGTGAAGCCGCGCACGTGCAGCTCGTAGATCACCGAATCGGCCCACGGGGTCTTCGGCCGGACGTCGTCCGCCCAGTCGTCGTCATCGTGGACCACGACCCCCTTGGGCACGAACGGCGCCGAGTCCCGGTCGTCGCGCACGGTGTCGGCGATGTACTGCTGCGGCCAGTCCCGGACGTGCCCGTACACCTCCGGCGGCAGGCTGAACTCGCCGTCCACGGCCCGGGCGTACGGATCCAGGAGCAGCTTCGACGGGTTGTACCGGGCCCCGGTCCAGGGGTCCCAGCGGCCGTGCACCCGAAATCCGTACCGCTGCCCGGGGCGTACGCCGGGCACGAAGCCGTGCCAGATCTCGTGCGTGAGCTCGGCCAGGGCGCAGCGGGTCTCGGCCCCCGACTCGTCGAACAGGCACACCTCCACCGCCTCCGCGCCCTGCGCCCACAGGGCGAAGTTGGTGCCCGCCGTCCCGTCCGGCCCGGGGTGGAACCGGGCCCCCAGGGGATGCGAGGACCCGGGCCACACGCGTGGCCCCGGGCGCCCGGACGCCCTTGAGCCCTGGCCCCTGACCTGGCCGTTCGGCACGGGCGCGGTACGGCCCCCGCCCCGGACCGCGGCGTCCGCCGCGTCTGCGACGGCTTCCACCGCCTCTTCCTGCTCTGCTGCGCTCGACACTGCCCGCCTCCACGGCTCCTGGGTACCTGCGGGGGAGGGGAGTGCGGCCCCGGCGTCCCGGCCCGGGCCCGTCCCCGTCTGGTCCTTCACACTGTTCTGCCCGGACTGTTCCGCCCGGAACGTGCGCGCCGCTCACGTTTCCCCCGGAGGGGCCCGGTCGTTGGAGGGGGCGTGACACTTCTGACGAGGCGGGCAGGGGCGGGCTTGGCCGCCGTGGCGGCATGGGCGGGCCTGCTCGGCGGCCTGGCCGGATGCACCCAGGACGGCCGCTCCCCGGTCGAGATCGAGCTGCCCGGCAAACCCCGCTCGCCCGACGAGGCCATCCGGATCACCCCTGAGGACAACGCCAAGGGGGTGCCCGCCGACGGACGGCTCGGCGTCACCGTTCCCGAGGGCCGGCTCGAGCGGGTCGTGGTCACCAAGGTGGAGGACGCGCAGGAGGAGCGGGTGCCGGGCACCATCGCCGAGGACGGGCTCAGCTGGAGCCCCGACCCGGAGGCCGCTCGGCTCTCGCTCGCGGCCAAGTACACCGTGGACGTCGTCGCGCTCGACGGACACGACCGCCGCCAGGCCCGCCACACCACCTTCACCACCTACGTTCCCGAGGAGCGGTTCATCGGCTACTTCAAGCCGGAGAACCGCTCCACCGTCGGCACCGGCATGATCGTCTCCTTCAACTTCAGCCGGGCCATCGCGCGACGCGCCGAGGTGGAGCGGGCCATCACCGTCACCTCGGACCCGCCCGTGGAGATCGTGGGCCACTGGTTCGGCAAGGAGAGGCTCGACTTCCGGCCCAAGGCGTACTGGAAGGCCGGCACCGAGGTCACCGTGAAGATGAACCTGCGGGACATCGAGGGCGCCCCCGGCTCGTACGGCATCCAGGACAAGACGATCACCTTCACCGTCGGCCGCTCCCAGATCTCCACCGTGGACGCGGCCGCGCACACCATGGAGGTCCGCCGGGACGGGCAGCTGCTGCAGACCCTGCCGATCACCGCCGGGGCGCCCAAGACCACCACCTACAACGGGAAGATGGTGGTGATGGAGCTCTTCGACGTGACCCGCATGAACGGCCAGACCGTCGGCTTCGGCGGGGAGTACGACATCCCCGACGTCCCGCACGCCCTGCGGCTGACCTCCTCCGGGACCTTCCTGCACGGCAACTACTGGGCCAGCCCCGACACCTTCGGCCACGCCAACGTGAGCCACGGCTGCGTGGGCCTGCGGGACGACAAGGGCGGCGGCTCGGACACCCCGGCCGGCTGGTTCTTCGACCGGAGCCTGGTCGGCGACGTGGTGGAGGTCGTCAACTCGCAGGACAAGACGGTGGCCCCGAACAACGGCCTGGGTGGCTGGAACATGTCCTGGGCCGACTGGGTCGCGGGCTCCGCCATCGCCTGACGCCCCGCACTTGGGACGGAACGGTGACAAGACCGTGGCTTTTCGTGTTGTCCCCATGTGATTACCTGTCGACAAGCGCGCGACTGCCCGCGCGCGGGGGACATGGGGAGAACACGAGTGAACCTGCAGCCGATACGCGGCCGCGTCCGCACCGGCCTGCCGGCCCTTCTGCTGGGGGCCGCCCTGCTGCTGACCACCGCGTGCAGCGGCGGCGGCGGAGGCAACAACGGCGGCGGCAGCGGCAGCGACAACGCCGGGGGCGGTGCCAAGACCGGCACCGAGGCGTCCAAGGCCGTGGTCAGCATCAAGCCGGACGACGGCGCCAAGGAGGTCGCCACCAGCGGCGTCCTGAAGATAACGAGCACGGGCGGCAAGCTCACCACGGTGACCGTCGCCGACACCAAGGGCAACGCGGTCGAGGGCAAGCTCGCCGACGACGGCGCGAGCTGGGAGCCGGCCCGCCACCTGGCCTCCGCCACCGAGTACAAGGTGCACGCGGTCGCCAAGGACGAGGCCGGCCGGGAGTCCGCCAAGGACACCACCTTCACCACCCTGACCCCGACGAACACCTTCATCGGGCACTACACGCCCGAGGACGGCTCCACCGTCGGCGTCGGCATGCCGGTGTCGATCAACTTCACCCGCGGCATCACCAACCCCGAGGCCGTCGAGAAGGCCATCACCGTGACGGCCGAGCCGGCCGTGCCGGTCGAGGGCCACTGGTTCGGCAACGACCGCCTCGACTTCCGCCCCGAGAAGTACTGGGCCCCGGGCACCACGGTCACCGTGAAGCTCGCCCTCGACGGAGTCGAAGGCCGCCCCGGCGTCTACGGCAAGCAGACCCGCACGGTCACCTTCAAGATCGGCCGCTCGCAGGTCTCCACGGTCGACGCGAGCGCGAAGACCATGGAGGTCGTCCGCGACGGCCAGCTGCTCAAGAACATCCCGATCACCGCGGGCGCCCCGGCGACGACCACCTACAACGGGCAGATGGTCATCAGCGAGAAGTACAAGGTCACGCGGATGAACGGCGCGACGGTGGGCTTCGGCGGGGAGTACGACATCTCCGACGTGCCGCACGCGATGCGCCTGTCGAACTCGGGCACCTTCGTGCACGGCAACTACTGGGCCTCCTCCAGCACGTTCGGCTCGGCGAACGTCAGCCACGGCTGCATCGGCCTGAAGGACGTCCGCGGCGCCGGTGACGGCAGCGAGCCAGCCGCCTGGTTCTTCAACGAGTCGCTGATCGGCGACGTGGTCATCGTGAAGAACTCCAAGGACAAGCAGATCGCCCCGGACAACGGCCTCAACGGCTGGAACATGGACTGGGCGGAGTGGATCAAGTAAGCCCCGCATGAGGCCGTCCCGGTGGTCCGGTGCTGTGACACACAGCACCGGACCACCGTGCGTGCTGCGCCTTTCCGGGGGACCCCCCCCGGACCCCCCGCGGCTAACCTTCCCCGTATGACCATCTCTCTCGAAGTCTCCGAAGGCGTCGGCACCATCCGCCTGGACCGGCCGCCCATGAACGCCCTGGACATCGCCACCCAGGACCGGCTGCGCGAGCTCGCGGTGGAGGCCACCGACCGGGCCGACGTCCGCGCGGTGATCATCTACGGCGGCGAGAAGGTGTTCGCGGCCGGCGCGGACATCAAGGAGATGCAGGCGATGGACCACGCGGCGATGGTCGCCCGGTCCCGTGCGCTGCAGGACGCCTTCACCGCCGTCGCCCGCATCCCCAAGCCGGTCGTCGCGGCCGTCACCGGCTACGCGCTGGGCGGCGGTTGCGAGCTCGCGCTCTGCGCCGACTACCGGATCGCCGCCGACAACGCGAAGCTCGGCCAGCCCGAGATCCTGCTCGGCCTGATCCCGGGCGCCGGCGGCACCCAGCGGCTGTCCCGGCTCATCGGCCCCTCCCGGGCCAAGGACCTCATCTTCACCGGGCGCATGGTCAAGGCCGACGAGGCGCTCACGCTGGGCCTCGTCGACCGGGTGGTCCCGGCGGCCGAGGTGTACGAGCAGGCGCACGCCTGGGCCGCGAAGCTGGCCCAGGGCCCGGCGATCGCGCTGCGCGCCGCCAAGGAGTGCGTGGACGCGGGCCTGGAGGCCGACATCGACACCGGGCTCACCATCGAACGCAACTGGTTCGCCGGGCTGTTCGCCACCGAGGACCGCGAGCGCGGCATGCGCAGCTTCGTCGAAGAGGGCCCGGGCAAGGCGAAGTTCGCATGAGCCACGTCGCATGACCCCTGCGAGTGGATTAGCCAGGCCTTAAGGGAGCCTTAAGCCGCATCGGTGATCCACTCACAGTGATCACTTTCCTGCTGTGCGTCACTGCTGGTCAGGATCGTGCGCCTGACCTCGCCTTGCCGTTCGCATATGACAGAACGCCCCTGCGGAATCCTTGATTCCGCAGGGGCTTTTCCCGTGGAACGGCCCGGAGGGGCAGTTCGGCCCTCCATGATGGGTGCATGGCGGGCCTGGAGGGTGTGGAACAGCCGCGGCAGCGCAGCAGCGCTTCGGCCGTACGGCTCACGGCGGCAGCGGAGGACGAACAGGGCCTCAAGGCGCTGGAGTTGTACGGGAATCCGGCTGAGGCGGAAGTGATCCTGCCGTCCATGCCGGAATCGGCCGGCACCGCGCGCAGGCTCACGCAGTGCGTGGTGATACGGCTCTGGGGGCTGTCCCCGCAGATCTCCGAGCACGCCGTCCTGCTGGTCTCCGAACTCGTCGGCAACGCGGTCCGGCACACCGGGGCCCGCTCCTTCGGCTTACGCATGCTCCGGCGGCGCGGCTGGATCCGGGTGGAGGTGCGCGACCCCTCGCGCGGGCTGCCCTGTCTGATGCCGGTCCACGAGCTGGACACCACCGGGCGCGGGCTCTTCCTCGTCGACAAGCTCTCCGACCGCTGGGGTGCCGACCTGCTGCCCCGCGGGAAGATCACCTGGTTCGAGATGCGCGTGGCGGACCGCCAGAACGCCTGAAGCCCCCTGGTCGCCGTGGTGGGGGCGGTGCGGGGGCTTCATGGGTGCGCCGAGGACCGATGGGGTGTGGTCCCCGGCGTGGTGACTTCGCTCGGGTCAATGGGGAAGTCGCGGTTCCGACTATGGCAGACGCGACCCCAAACGCCAAAAGTCCCTAGTCGGACATAAGTGTTCAAATAGTGAGAGTTTCTAGCTAAATCCTAGGTGAGGTGGGCCACTCGCCTCGCATTCGATGAATAACTATCGAACGCTCGGTGTAAATCGTTGATCACCTAGCGAACAGGGGCCCGGCCGACCGACTCCGGCGAAGGTCCCGAATTGGGTCAATCATTACCTTACGGTCCTTCCACCCCTTAAATGGGCAGGTGCTCTCACTTCCAGGCCGCCGCGCGGTCCTGCGCGCGGGCGGTCTCGCCACGGCCGGAGCCGCCGTGGCCGGCCTCACCGCCGCCTGCGGACCGGGCCGCCCCGCCGCCGCACCCGCCACCACGCCCCCCGGCCCCGCCAGACCGGCCCGGCCGTCCGGGGCGGCCGCGGCCGCGGCGCCCGCCGTCCCGCGCCGGTACGCCGGCCGGCCCGCCGAAATCGCCCACGGCCCGCGCGACCGCCCCCGGGTCGCCCTGACCTTCCACGGCAACGGAGACCCCGCCACCGCACGGGCGGTGCTGGCCGAGGCCGAGAAGGCGGGTGCGCGCGTCACCGTACTGGCGGTCGGCAGCTGGCTCGACGCCCACCCGGACCTGGCCCGCCGGATCCTCGACGGCGGCCACGAACTCGGCAACCACACCCAGCGCCACCTCGCCATCAACGACCTGCCCGAGGCGGAGGCCTACGCCGAGATCACCGGCTGCGCCCAGCGGCTGCGGCGGCTCACCGGCTCCATCGGCACCTGGTTCCGGCCCTCCCAGACCCAGCACGCCACCCCGCTCGTCCAGAAGCTGGCCCAGCGAGCGGGCTACCCGCATGTCCTCTCCTACGACGTGGACTCCCTCGACTTCACCTCGCCCGGCGCCGCGGCCGTCACCCGCACCGTCACCGGGACGATCCGACCCGGATCGGTGGTGAGCCTGCACTTCGGCTACGCGGACACGGCCGCCGCGATGCCGCCCCTCCTCGAAGAACTCGCGCGCCGCGAGCTGCGCGCGGTGACCACCACGGAGCTGCTGACGCCATGAAGACCACCCGCCTTCCCCGGAAGGCCGCCGTGCTGCTGGCCGGTCTGGTCCTCGCCGCCCTGGCCGGCTGCGGATCGGCCGGCAAGGGACCCGCCGAGGCGCTCGGCACCAAGGGCCCGGCCCGACCCCCGAAGGCCGTCCCCGCGGCGCCGCCGGGCCTGCCCGGAATGCCCCCGCTCCTCGATCCGAAGGACGTGTACGCGGCGGACCGGCCGAACAAACTCTCGCCGGTGGTCAAGGACTTCCCGTCCCGGGTCTACGTGCCGAACACCAACTCCAACACGGTGTCCGTCATCGACCCGGTCACGTACCAGGTCATCGACACCATCCCGGTCGGCGTCCAGCCCCAGCACGTGGTGCCCTCATGGGACCTGAAGACGCTGTGGGTCAACAACAACCGCGGCCACACCCTCACCCCGATCAACCCGGCCACCGGCGAGGCCGGAAAGCCCGTCGAGGTCCACGACCCGTACAACCTGTACTTCACGCCGAACGGCAAGTACGCGATCGTCATGGCCTCGATGGACAAGGAGCTGGTCTTCCGCGATCCGCACACGATGGAGCGCGTGAAGACCGTCCCGGTGACCTGCTACGGCGTCAACCACGCGGACTTCTCCGCCGACGGCCGCTACTTCATCGTCAGCTGCGAGTTCTCCGGCGAACTCCTCAAGGTCGACACCGAGAAGATGGAGGTCATCGGCCAGCAGAAACTGCCGTTCGAGGGCGCCATGCCCCAGGACGTCAAGGTCTCCCCGGACGGAAAGACCTTCTACGTCGCGGACATGATGGCGCACGGCATGTGGGTGCTCAGCGGCGACACCTTCGAGGTCCCCAAGCTCCTGCCGACCGGAAAGGGCTGCCACGGCCTGTACGTGAGCCGCGACTCGAAGGAGATGTACGTCTCCAACCGCGGCGAAGGCACCATCTCGGTCTTCGACTTCCCGAAGAGCAAGCTCACCAAGAAGTGGACGCTGCCCGACGGCGGCAGCCCGGACATGGGCGGAGTCTCCGCCGACGGCAAGGTGCTGTGGCTCTCGGGCCGCTACAACTCGGAGGTCTACGCGATCGACACCGTGACCGGCAAGCAGCTCGCCCGGATCCCGGTCGGCGGCGGCCCGCACGGCCTCGCCGTGTACCCGCAGCCCGGCCGCTACTCGCTCGGCCACACCGGCATCTTCCGGTAGCGGGCACGGCAGGGCCGCGCCCGGCGGCTATCGAGACCCGGAGCGGGGGCCGGCGGGCGGGGCGGCTACCCTGAGCCGGTCAACAAGCAGCAAGAAGGGGTGGACCCAGTGGCGGACATCGAGAGCGCACGGGCGACGTTCGACAAGTTCGACGTGAACGGTGACGGTTTCATCACGGCGGACGAGTACAGCGCGGCCATGAAGGCCATGGGTGACGCCTACGTCACCGGCGCGGTCGCGGACGCGGTGCTCGCCGCGAAGGACGCCAACGGCGACGGCCTGCTGAGCTTCGACGAGTTCTGGGCCGCCCTCGGCAAGTAGTGGGTCCCGCGCCGCCCCCGTCCCGCCTGCCGGGACGGGGGCGCACTCATGCCCCGGCGCCGGGACCGGAACCGGAACCGGGGCCGGGGCCGGGGCCTGAGCCGTCGGCCGTCATCTCCCCGACCTCGCGCAGGGCCTCCTCCAGCCAGTGCAGCCAGAAGGACTCCAGGGCGATCCCCCCGTGCAGGACCAGGCGGCGCAGCCGGTCTTCCACGGCGTCGCGCTCCGGCGGGAAGTCCTTCTCCTCGATCGCCTCGTACTGCGCCAGCTGCCGCCGGTGCAGCTCCAGGTGGCGCCGCAGCTCGGGGCCCAGCCCCTGCGGCCCCACGACGCCCGCCGCGCGGATGCGCAGCAGCAGGGGGTCGCGCATCGGCTTGGGGTCCTGGCTCTCGCCGACCCACCGCGCCAGTTCCGCGCTGCCCGCCGCCAGGACCTCGTACTCCTTCTTCTGCCCCCGCACGGGCACCTCGCTCGGCAGCGCCCGGATCAGCCCGGACTCCTCCAGCCTGCCGAGCTCCCGGTAGATCTGCTGGTGCGTCGCGGACCAGAAGTACCCGATCGACTTGTCGAACCGCCGGGTCAGCTCCAGCCCGGACGAGGGCTTCTCGAGCAGGGCGGTGAGGATGGCGTGGGGGAGCGACATGACGCCATCCTAGGGACGCCCCCGGGCAGGGCCCGAGGCCGCTCGGCGCCCGTGGCTCAGCGCCAGTCGCCCAGCGCCTCCGGGGTGCGCGGGCCGGGGAGGCCGGCGGCGAGCAGGCCGTGGGCGCGCAGCAGGGCCGTCACCGCCGGGGACCAGGCCTGGCGCAGGCCCGCCCCGGCCAGCAGGGCCGGATCCGAGAGGAGCGCCTGGGCCGGGCCCACGCGGATGCCCGACGGGGTCAGGACCGCGGCGTCGTCGGCCCACCGCACGGCCAGGTCCACGTCGTGCGTGGCCATCACCACCGTGGTCCCCGAGGCGCGCAGCCCCGCCAGGACCTCCAGCAGCCGCTCCTGGCCGTCCGGGTCCAGACCGGCCGTCGGCTCGTCCAGGATCAGCACCCGCGGAGCCATCGCCACCGCTCCCGCGATCGCCGCGCGCTTGCGCTGCCCGTACGAGAGCAGGTGGGTCGGCCGGTCCCGCAGCGCGGTGATGTCCAGCGCGGCGAGGGCGGAATCGACCCGCTCGCGGACCTCCGCGACCTCCAGGCCCAGGTTCATCGGCCCGAAGGAGACGTCCTGTTCCACCGAGGCCGCGAACAGCTGGTCGTCCGGGTCCTGCACGACGAGCTGGACCGCCGTCCGCAGCCGGGTCAGGCCGGCCCGGTCGTACGTCACCACGCTGCCGTCGAGGTGCAGCGCGCCCGAGCCCGGCTTCAGGCCGCCGCTCAGCAGCCGCATCAGCGTGGTCTTGCCGCTGCCGTTGCGGCCGAGCAGCACCAGCGCCCGGCCCTCGGGGATCCCGAAGTCCACCCCGGAGAGCACGGCGGGCCCGTCCTCGTACGCGTAGCCCGCGCCCACCAGTTCCACCAACGGCCTCACAGGTACAGCTCCTTCAGCACGAGAGTGACGGCGACCAGGCCGGTCAGCAGTACGCCGGACCAGGTCAGGAACCGCCAGGACAGCGAGGACTCCGGGACCAGCACCCGCAGCGCGCCGTCGTAGCCCCGCCCGGCGAGGCCCGACTGGAGCCGCGCCGCGCGGTCGAAGGCCCGTACGAACGAGGTCGCGGCGAGCCCCGCCACCGAACGCCACGCCGCGGCCCGGCCGGTGGTGCCCAGGCGGGCCGCCTGGGCCTGGCGGATCCGGGCCAGCGAGTCGAGCAGCAGGAACCCGATCCGGTACATGACCAGGGCCACGTCCACCACCGGGGCCGGGACCCCCGCCCGCACCAGCCGCGGCAGCACGTCCGAGACCGGGGTGGTGAAGGCGAACAGCAGCACGCCGAGCGAGGCCGCCGAGGTGCGCAGCAGCAGCTCGGCGGCCTGCCGGGGGCCGTCCGGGGCCAGCGAGACGAACCCGGCCGGCCCCCCGACGGCGACCAGCAGGGGCAGCGCCCCGGTGAAGCAGAAGCCGAGCGGGATCCGGAACGCCCGCCACAGCTGCCGCCCGGCCACCCCCGCGGGCCCCAGGAGCACGCACAGGGTGGCCGCTCCGACCAGCGGACCGCCGGGCCAGGGCGGCAGGCACACCGCGGTGACCGTCAGGCCGATCCCCAGCAGCGCCTTCTCCAGCGGATGGCGGTGGCGCCAGCGGCTGCTGTGCGCCGCCGCGTCGATCGGCAGCACCGCCTAGCGCTCCGCGCCGGCTGCCGGGCCCGTGTCCGGGGTCGCGTCCGGGCCCGCGTCCGGGGTCGTGGCGGTGTCCGTACCGGTCGCCGTCATGCCCGCGGCAGCCATGCGCCGGCCTCGGCGGACGCCGAAGTAGTACGCGAGCACGCCCGCGCCCAGCGCCGCCTGGAGGGAGAACAGCGCCGACTCGATCTCCCCGGAGGGGGGCTCGTACAGCGGCGTGAACCACGGCTCGTAGTCGGGTTTGAGCTCGGTGATGGCCGCCTCGGCCTGGCCGTCGGCGCCGGCGAACGGCTCCTCCTTGTCGTCCCCCAGCCCCAGCGCGAGCGGGAGCACGGCCAGCGCCGCCACCAGGAGCAGCAGCAGGGAGTTGATCTTCGCGTTCCTGGTCATCAGACCGTCGCCCCCCGCTGCTTCTCGGATCCGGTGAGCTTGGCGACGCCGAGCCGGACCAGGTCCGACTTGCTGGACTGCATCAGCAGGCGCATCACGAGCACGGTCAGCAGCCCCTCGCTCACCGCGAGCGGGATCTGGGTGAGCGCGAAGATCTCCGCGAACTTCACCAGCGCGCCGGTGAACCCGGTCGCCGCGTCGGGGAAGGCCAGCGCCAGCTGGACGGAGGTCACGCAGTAGGTGACCAGGTCGGCGAAGAACGCTCCGAAGAACACCGCCACCATCAGCGGCAGGTCGAACGTGCGCAGCAGTCGGTAGACGGCGTAGCCCGCCCAGGGCCCGGCGATCGCCATCGAGAAGACGTTGGCGCCGAGGGTGGTGAGCCCGCCGTGCGCCAGCAGCAGCGCCTGGAAGAGCAGGGTGATCGTGCCGAGCACCGCCATGATCGGCGGCCTGAAGAGGATGGCCCCGAGCCCGGTACCGGTGGGGTGGGAGCAACTGCCGGTCACCGAAGGGACCTTCAGCGCCGACAGGACGAACGTGAACGCCCCGGACGCGCCGAGCAGGAGCGTGCTCTCGGGATTGGCCTTCACCTCGCGGGTGAGGGCCCGGACGCCGTGGACGACGAAGGGAGCGGACGCGGCGCCCCAGGCGACCGCGTGCAACGGGGGTAGAAAACCCTCGGCTATATGCATGAGTGGGGAGACCTCTCCAGCACCTCGTGGATGGACAACGCGCCCCGGCCGGTCTCCTGGCTCACGGGTGCTGATGCCCGGGCTCCGCCTTCCCGGGGCCGCGAGGTATCCCGCGCGGGCCCAGTGGCTTCCCGCAGGATGGAGCCGGACTTCCCGATCACAGTGGCGAGGGCCGCACCGGTTTCCCACCGGTTTCCCGAACACCAAGGCCCGCTGACCCTAGTCGGACGTGGGGACCGGTAACAACCCGCCTCGAACGGGCCACGAGGTGGCCGGATTCCGTATGCCGGTCACGGGGCGCGGCCACTGCGGCACCATCCGTACCAAGGGCCCCCGCCGACACGGGAGTTCGCCGTCGCGGTGACGGCCGGATACGGCCTTTTCCGCCGCGCCGCGCCGTTCCGTACGCGCGACCGGGACGGGCCCCCGTACGGGCGCGGCCCGGTGGCGGCCCCGGCCGGCCCCGCACAGGCTGGGACCGTGGCTGCCGACTACGACTACTCAGACCTGACCGCCGTCTACGTGAACTGCACGCTCAAGCGCTCGCCCGAGACCAGCAACACCGACGGGCTGATCGACAAGAGCCGCGCGGTCATGGCAGCGGCGGGAGCCCGGACCTCGCTCATCCGCGCCGTCGACCACGACATCGCCACGGGCGTCTGGCCGGACATGACCGAGCACGGCTGGGAGAGCGACCAGTGGCCGGTCCTCTACAGCCAGATCATGGACGCCGACATCCTCGTCCTCTGCGGCCCGATCTGGCTCGGCGACAACAGCTCCGTGATGAAGCAGGTCATCGAGCGGCTCTACGCCTGCTCCTCCCTCCTGAACGAGAGCGGCCAGTACGCCTACTACGGGCGCGTCGGCGGGGCGCTGATCACCGGCAACGAGGACGGCGTCAAACACTGCGCCATGAACGTCCTCTACAGCCTCCAGCACCTCGGGTACGCGATCCCGCCGCAGGCCGACGCCGGCTGGATCGGCGAGGCCGGGCCGGGCCCCTCCTACCTCGACCCGGGCTCGGGCGGTCCGGAGAACGACTTCACCAACCGCAACACCGCCTTCATGTCGTGGAACCTGATGCACCTGGCCGCCCTGCTCAAGCGTTCGGGCGGCATCCCGGCCCACGGGAACCAGCGCTCGCTGTGGGACGCGGGCTGCCGCTTCGACTTCCCGAACCCCGAGCACCGGTAGGCGCCGCACCGGCTCAGTGCGCGATGTCCACGACGAACCGCTCCGGTGAGTGCAGGGCGTAGGCGCGGTAGTACGGCAGGGTGTCGAAGGCGGCGCCGAAGGTCACGTACCCCTCGTAGTCGCCGGTCAGGGCGAGTCCCTTGAGCTTGCCCAGGTAGATCTTCTGGAGCCTGGGCCCCTGGTAGACGCTCTGCCCCGCGTCGTCGTGCGCGGCGGCGGGGTTGAGGCGGATCTCCAGGAAGTACTTCCCGGCCAGCGGTACGGGCTTGCCGGACCCGTCGTGGAACAGCTGCGGGACGGGAGTGACGGTGACCGTGGGGACGTACCCCTGCGTGTCGATGACGATCCGGTCGTACGTGGCGTGCCCGCCCCAGCGGGCGTTGACGACGAGCGGGGTCTGCGTCTGGGTGGTGGCGCCGGCGGTGGCAGCGGCGGCGGCGGTGGTGGCCGAGGCAGGCGCGGCGAACGAGAGGCAGGCGACGAGCAGAGCGCCGGATGCCAGGGCCGTGAACTGCCGGAGACGTGCGTGGATCATGACGTCCCCTCGATTCTCGAGAGACGGGGACTTGTGACACAGCCTAGGACGCCGCCGTGGACCTCGCAGTTCCACTTCCTGTTCGGCTTTTCCGCCGGTGCGCAACCTCCTTTGATGGCAGGGTGGTTGAGTGGAGTACCGGCCCCGTTCGACAGGAGAGAACCGGATGCGTCGTCCCCGTCTTCCCCGCCGTGCGGCGGTCGCCCTGGTCCTGCTCCTGGCAGCCACCGCCTGCGGCGGCGACGCGGACCGCGAGGTCTCCCAGGAGGGCAAGGGCGGCTACCCGTGGAAGGCCACGGACGAGATCTGCAACGTGCTGCCCTACGGCGAGCTCGCCGACCCGCTGGGCGCGCGGGAGGAGGCCGCGGACCGGGTCAAGCGGTCCGGCGGGGGCGCCCCGGGCGTCCAGTGCGTCCAGCCGCTCGTCGAAACCGGCCCGGCGAAGTACGGGAACGTCAAGGTCGAGCTGGACCTCGCCTACGGCCAGAGCGTCGACTTCGCGAAGGACGTCTTCGCCAGGGCCCGCGAGAACACCCGCACGGACAACCCCGACCTCGGCCTCGCCGAGGTCAAGGGCGTCGGCAGGGAGGCCTACCAGTTCGGCTTCAACGCGCCGGACGACCGGCGCCAGGTGCGGGAGCTGCGCCTCCGGGACAGCAACCTGATGATCGACATCACCGTCACGGCCGAGGCGCGCTCGCTGCCCACCCCCGAGAGCCTCAAGGCGTTCGACGCGTCCGTGGCGGACTTCGCGAAGGGCTGCCTCAAGGCCCTGCGGGCCTAGGCCGGGCGTCGGGGGCCGTGTGGCGTCAGCACTCGATGACGTTGACCGCGAGGCCGCCGCGGGCGGTCTCCTTGTACTTGACCTTCATGTCCGCGCCGGTCTCCTTCATGGTCTTGATGACCTTGTCGAGGGAGACCTTGTGGCTGCCGTCGCCGCGCATGGCCATCTTCGCCGCGGTGACCGCCTTGACCGCCGCCATGCCGTTGCGCTCGATGCACGGGATCTGGACCAGGCCGCCGACCGGGTCGCAGGTCAGCCCCAGGTTGTGCTCCATGCCGATCTCGGCCGCGTTCTCGACCTGCTCCGGGGTGCCGCCCAGGACCTCGGCGAGGGCGCCGGCCGCCATCGAGCAGGCCGAGCCGACCTCGCCCTGGCAGCCGACCTCGGCGCCGGAGATCGAGGCGTTCTCCTTGAACAGCATGCCGATCGCGCCGGCGGCGAGGAGGAAGCGGACCACGCCGTCCTCGTCCGCGCCGGGCACGAAGTTCGTGTAGTAGTGCAGGACCGCCGGCAGCACCCCGGCCGCGCCGTTGGTCGGGGCGGTCACGACCCGGCCGCCCGCCGCGTTCTCCTCGTTGACCGCCATCGCGTAGATGGTCGTCCACTCGCTGCGGTGCATCATCGGGTCGCCCTCGGTGCGCAGCTGGCGCGCCGTGGAGGCGGCCCGGCGCTTGACCCGCAGCCCGCCCGGGAGGATGCCCTCGCGGGACATGCCGCGCGCGACGCAGGACTGCATGACGCGCCAGATCTCGAGCAGGCCCTCGCGGATCTCGTCCTCGGTGCGCCAGGCCTTCTCGTTCTCCAGCATCAGGGAGGAGATCGACAGGCCGGTCTCGTTCGCCAGGCGCAGCATCTCGTCGCCGGAGCGGAAGGGGTACTTCAGCACCGTGTCGTCGAGCTTGATCCGGTCCTCGCCGACCGCGTCCTCATCCACGACGAAACCGCCGCCGACCGAGTAGTACGTCTTCTCCAGCAGCGGGGTGCCGGAGGCGTCGTACGCGAAGAGGGTCATGCCGTTCGCGTGGTACGGCAGCGAGCGGCGGCGGTGCAGGATCAGCTGGTTCGGCTCGTCGAAGGCGATCTCGTGGCCATCGCCTATCTCCGCGCCCAGCAGCCGCAGCCGGCCGCTCTTGCGGATGCGCTCCACCTCGTCGTCCGCGGTCTCCACGTTCACCGTGCGCGGGGAGTGGCCCTCCAGGCCCAGCAGCACCGCCTTGGGGGTGCCGTGGCCGTGGCCGGTCGCGCCGAGGGAGCCGAACAGCTCCGCGCGCACGGACGCGGTCTGGGCGAGCACCCCGTCCTTCTTCAGCCGCGTCACGAACATCCGGGCGGCCCGCATCGGACCGACCGTGTGGGAGGAGGAGGGGCCGATGCCGATGGAGAAGAGGTCGAACACGGAGATGGCCACGGTGGCGGACTCCCTTGTCTGCTCGTGGGGTGGAGGGGGCAGGAGAGGTGGATTGTTCGGATTTTGTCCGGCAGACGAGCTTATCGCGGGGAAATGAACGGCTCGTCCGCCGCAGGACGTGGTGAGCATGACGGGGACGGGTCGGGCGGGTGTCGGGCTCACACTCCGCAGCCGCCGCTCGCCCCGCCCGGCCGCGTCGGCCTCCAGGACCGGGTTCGGGCCATGAGAAAGGGCCCGGCCCTGTGCGAAACAAGGCCGGGCCCCCCTAGCCGTTGCTCAGAGCGACGGGTACAGCGGGAACTTCGCGGCGAGCGCGGAGACGCGGGCCTTGAGCGACTCGCTGTCGTACGCCGGCTTCAGCGCGGCCGCGATGATCTCCGCGACCTCGGTGAACTCCTCGGCGCCGAAACCGCGCGTGGCGAGCGCCGGCGTACCGATGCGCAGACCAGAGGTGACCATCGGCGGACGCGGGTCGTTCGGGATGGCGTTCCGGTTGACCGTGATGCCGATCTCGTGGAGCCGGTCCTCGGCCTGCTGGCCGTCCAGCTCGGAGTTGCGCAGGTCCACCAGGACCAGGTGGACGTCCGTACCGCCGGAGAGGACGGAGACGCCGACCTCGGTGACGTCCGGCTGCACCAGGCGCTCGGCGATGATCTTCGCGCCCTCCAGGGTGCGCACCTGGCGCTCCTTGAACTCCTCCGAGGCCGCGACCTTGAAGGAGACCGCCTTGGCGGCGATCACGTGCTCCAGCGGGCCGCCCTGCTGGCCGGGGAAGACCGCGGAGTTGATCTTCTTGGCCAGCTCCTGCGTCGACAGGATGACACCGCCGCGCGGACCGCCGAGGGTCTTGTGCGTGGTGGTGGTGACGACGTGGGCGTGCGGCACCGGGTTCGGGTGCAGACCCGCGGCGACCAGGCCGGCGAAGTGCGCCATGTCGACCATCAGGTACGCGCCGACCTCGTCCGCGATGCGGCGGAAGGCGGCGAAGTCCAGCTGGCGCGGGTAGGCGGACCAGCCCGCGACGATCAGCTGCGGCTTGGACTCCTTGGCGAGGCGCTCGACCTCGGCCATGTCGACCTGGCCGGTCTCGTCGACGTGGTACGGGACCACGTTGTAGAGCTTGCCGGAGAAGTTGATCTTCATGCCGTGGGTCAGGTGACCGCCGTGGGCCAGGTTCAGGCCCATGATCGTGTCGCCCGGCTTCAGCAGCGCGAACATCGCGGCGGCGTTGGCCTGCGCACCCGAGTGCGGCTGGACGTTCGCGGCCTCGGCGCCGAACAGCGCCTTGATGCGGTCGATCGCGATCTGCTCGACCACGTCGACGTGCTCGCAGCCGCCGTAGTAGCGGCGGCCGGGGTAGCCCTCGGCGTACTTGTTGGTCAGGACCGAGCCCTGGGCCTCCATGACGGCGACCGGAGCGAAGTTCTCCGACGCGATCATTTCCAGGGTCGACTGCTGGCGCACGAGCTCGGCGTCGACGGCGGCGGCGACGTCGGGGTCGAGCTCGTGGAGAGGGGTGTTCAGTACGGACATCAGGATCCCCTGGGTCAGTTACCGGCGGTGAGCTTGGCGTACTCGTCAGCGGAGAGCAGGTCGGCCGGCTCCTCCGCGACGCGCACCTTGAACAGCCAGCCGCCCTCGAACGGGTCCGTGTTCACGAGCGCCGGGTTGTCGACGACGTCCTGGTTGGACTCGACGACCTCGCCGGAGACGGGGGAGTACAGGTCGCTGACCGACTTGGTCGACTCCAGCTCGCCGCAGGTCTCGCCCGCGGTCACCGTGTCGCCGGCCGAGGGGAGGTCGGCGTAGACGACGTCACCGAGCGCGTTGGCCGCGAACTCCGTGATGCCGACCGTCGCGACGCCGTCCTCGGCGTCCGACAGCCACTCGTGCTCCTTGCTGTAACGCAGCTGCTGGGGGTTGCTCATGACCTGATTCTCCTGGATGCGGGGGAGTGGATACGACTGCGGTCTTGGGTACTGAGACGACCGGTACTGCGGAGCCGGCGTACGGAGGGTTACTTCTGCCGCTTGTAGAACGGCAGGGCCACGACCTCGTACGGCTCATGCGTACCGCGAATGTCCACGCCGACGCCGGAGGTGCCGGGCGCGGCGTGGGCCGCGTCGACGTACGCCATCGCGATCGGCTTGCCGAGCGTCGGCGACGGGGCGCCCGAGGTGACCTCGCCGATGACCTGGCCGTCGGCCACGACGGCGAACCCGGCGCGCGGGACGCGGCGGCCCTCGGCGATCAGGCCGACCAGCTTGCGCGGCGGGTTGCCGGCGGCGCGCTCGGCGGCGGCCTCCAGCGCGGCACGGCCGACGAAGTCCCCCTCCTTCTCGAACTTCACCACCCGGCCCAGCCCCGCGTCGAACGGGGTGAGCGAGGTGGTCAGCTCGTGCCCGTACAGCGGCATGCCCGCCTCCAGGCGGAGGGTGTCGCGGCAGGACAGGCCGGCCGGGACCAGGCCGACGCCCTCGCCCGCCTTGGTCAGCGCCTGCCACAGCTCCACGGCGTGCTCGGGGGCGATGAACAGCTCGAAGCCGTCCTCGCCGGTGTAGCCGGTACGGGCGATCAGCGCGGGCACTCCGGCCACCGTGCCCGGCAGGCCGGCGTAGTACTTGAGCCCGTCCAGGTCGGCGTCGGTGAGCGAGGCGAGGATGCCGGGGGATTCGGGGCCCTGGACGGCGATCAGCGCGTACGCGTCGCGGTCGTCGCGGACCTCGGCGTCGAAGCCGGCGGCGCGCTCGGTCAGGGCGTCCAGCACGACCTGGGCGTTGGAGGCGTTGGCGACGACCATGAACTCGGTCTCGCCGAGGCGGTAGACGATCAGGTCGTCGAGGATCCCGCCGTCCTCCTGGCAGATGTGCGTGTAGCGGGCGCGGCCGACGCCGACGGTGGAGATGTTGCCCACCAGCGCGTAGTCCAGGACCTTGACGGCCTCCGGGCCGGTGAGGGTGATCTCGCCCATGTGGGAGAGGTCGAAGAGTCCGGCCTTGGTGCGCACGGCGTTGTGCTCGTCGCGCTCGCTGCCGTACCGCAGGGGCATGTCCCAGCCCGCGAAGTCGGTCATGGTCGCACCGAGCGAGCGGTGCAGCGCATCGAGGGCGGTCAGACGGGGGGAAGTGCTCATGGGTGTGGCTCCCGAGTCCCAGGGCATGACATGACGAGGAAGGTCCTCCCCATCTGTCATCGGAACCTGAGAGGTTCGCCGAGAGTGCCCCCGTCGCCGGAGACCCTCGGCTTGCACCTTGGGTGGAGCCGTCGGTCGGACGGCTCGCTTTTCAGATCTGCCTCATCCACGCGGTACGGGGCCTGAGAGATTCAAGGGAGGTTCTTGCTCCTTCGGCGCCCGTGCACGGCCTCGCGGCGTGCCGGGACTCTCCCGCGCGGATTCAAGCGGCCGGTATGCAGTTGGTCCAGATGGCGCACATCATTGCACGCCACCGCGGTGATCGGGCGTGGGGCCCCGAAAGTCCGTGCGGGGGCCGGCAGGGCCGGACGGAAACCGGTGCTGCCGGATTACCGTCTCTTTACACTCAGTGGGCAAGGGTCCGGGTGACCCGATTCGGGGGAGGCGAACACTGTGCGGAGATTCGTAAGCGCGGCGGCTGCGGGGACCGTGGACGCGGTCCCGGTGCCGCGCGGGGCCGTCGGCGGCGTGGGCGGCGTCGGCGCCGCCGACGGCGCCGGCACGGCGTGCGCCGGTACCGGCGGCGGCCGGGTACGGGACCTGCGCGGGCCGGGGGCGCGGGGGGCGCGCCGGCTCGGCTTCGCCCAGGGTGACATCGTCGTGGTGTCCGGCCTGCCCGGCGGGGGCAAGAGCACGCTGATCAAGAGGGCGGCGGGCGAGGGCGCCGCCATCGACTCCCAGGACACGCGAGAGCGCTGGGAGCGGCGGATGCCGGCGGGCCTGCCGTACGGGGTGTACCGGCCGCTGGTGCGCGCCGCGCACTACTGGGGGCTGTGGCGGACCCTGCGCTCCGGAGCCTCGGTGATCGTCCACGACTGCGGCACCCAGGCCTGGGTGCGCGGCCTGCTCGCGGCGGCCGCGCGCCGCCGGGGCCGGGCGCTGCACCTGCTGCTCCTGGACAGCAGCCCGGAGGAGGCGCTGTCCGGTCAGGCGGCGCGGGGCCGGCGGGTCACGGCGTACGCCTTCGCCCGCCACCGGACCGCGGTGGCACGCCTCCTCGGCTTCGCGGAGGCGGGCCATCCGCCGCCGGGCTGCGCCTCGGTCACCCTCCTGGACCGCCGCTCGGCCGCCGAGGTGACGCGGATCGCCTTCCACGGCTGACCGCCGCTGGTGCTGGGGCTCCGCCCCAGACCCCGCTCCTCAAACGCCGGAGGGGCTGGGTTGTGCCGGCATCAGCCGAATCGAGCCCCTCCGGCGTTTGAGGAGCACCTTGAGTCGCGCCGGGCGGACGGCATGGCCCGAATCCAGCCCCGCCGGCGTTTGAGGCGCGGGGTGCGGGGCGGAGCCCCGGGGGGTTGGGCGCAGCCGGGGGGCGGGCGGGTAGCCTGCGGGGCGACAACCCGCGGGTGACGGAAGCAGGGGCACATGCAAGGCGGCGGCTGGCCGGGGAATGAGCTGGAGCAGGTGCTCGGGGCGGCGCTCGGGCAGCCGGATGCCGGGGGCCGGATCCTGGAGGTGCTCGGGCGCAGCGAGGTCTGGGTGCCGCTGCCCGCCGGCGGCGCCCCCGACGCCGCCGCTCTCGACCTGCCGACCATGGACATCGGCGGGGCCGCGTACGTCCCGGTCTACAGCTCCGAGGCCCAGTTCCGCCAGTGCGTCGGCCCCGGCATGGACTTCGCCGTGGCCCCCGCCGTCGCGTTCGCCCGCGGCCTGCCCCCGCAGCTCGGCATCGCGCTCAACCCCGAGGGCGCCGTCGGCGTCCCTCTGCCCCCGCCCGCCGTCGCGGAACTGTGCCGCACCGGGCGCAGCCCGCTCGACGGGCCGTCCACCGGCGGCCGGGTCCGGCTCTACGAGCCCGACTGGCAGGAGGACCCCGTGGACTTCCTGACCGCCGCCGCGGAGGAGTTCCGGACCACCGGCGTGGTCGCCGCCGCCCACCGCTGCCTCGCCAGCGTCGAGGGCGGGGACCCGGAACTGTTCATCGGTGTCCGCCTGGTGGGATGGGAGCCTGAGATGCGAAACGCGCCGATGGAGGCCCTCGGCCGGGCCCTGGCCCGCGTTCCGGCGCCCTGGCCCGTGCAGTTGATCCTCCTCGACGCCGTGCAGGACCCGGTCACAGACTGGATTCGTGAGCGCGTACGCCCCTTCTACCTGCCGTAGCGCCGCTTAAGCTGGGTACGCGTGGACGACGGGCGGACGAAGAGGGGTACCGGGTGAGTGCGTCAGGCACGGCCGCGGCCGGGCAGGTCGAGCACATGCTGCGCCAGGTGACTCCCGGGCGCTATGAGAGCTACGAGTCACTCCTGCATGCCCTCTCCGAGGGCCGGCTGTGGATGCTGCTCTGGCAGGGGCAGCCGGGTTCCCCCGACGCCCAGTACGGCGGCATGGAGGTCGAGAGCCTCGGCTACGCGCCCTGCGTGACCTCCCCGCAGGAGCTGGCCGCCAGCGGCTGGAACCGGGGCTACGAGGTCGTCACCGGCCGGGACATCGCCCGCGCGCTCTACCCGGACCGCTGGGGCCTGTGGCTCAACCCGCACGCCCAGGGCGGCGGCCTCGGCGTCCCGTGGGCCGACCTGCGCCGCATCGCGACCGGCCTGGACCGGATGCCGGCCGGGCCGCTGCGGCTGTCCGAGCCCTCCCTCGAGCTCCCGCAGTTCTACGGGCTGCTGACCCAGCACGCGCACCGCACCCCGGCCGTCCGGTCGCTGCGCCGCGCCTGGGTGCAGCCCGCGCTCGGGTCCGCGTACCTCGCGGTCGGGCTCGACCTGTACGACGCCTCCGCGCCCGCGCTGGAGTCCGTACGGGAGATGATGCGCCAGTCGGTCGGCGTGGTCCCCGAGGGCGTCCCCGTGTGCACGGTGGCGCTGGCGGACGAGCACGACCCCGTCGCGATGTGGCTGCGCGCGCAGACCCGCCCGTTCTACGACCGCGAGGGCCAGGCGCCGGCGTACTGACCCGAGCGCCGGGCCCCCGCCGCCCGCATTCCAGACATCCGCAGAGCGAGACATTCGCCTCGAAGGCCGCACCGGACCCACCGGTGCGGCCTTCCGCATATCCACCGAATGCGCCCAAGATCCATGCCCGAAACGGCAGTTGGGCCGGATGTCCGTTCCGCGCCGAACGGGCGGTGTTTCACCGCTCAACAGAGCGCGCGGTTCGGATAACGGAAGGTGTCGGTGCAGATCACGGTTGCGCATCACATCCCCGGCAGGTCTGGCGGCCGATTGAGAGGGCGTTGAAGACTCCCCCCACCGAAGGCCGGTCAATCAGACAATCACCAGCCCTTCACGTGCACTTCAGGCGCATTTCGCGCCCATCGCACCATCAAGCGACGCCGAAAGAAACAAGCCGCCACAGCGGCGGGCATGGGCCGGCCACCGTCGGCCGAGAGGGGTCCCCACCACGATGACGGCACCACTGCACGACACCAGCGCGGCCGAGCCCGCAGCCGTGGCCGCCCCCGGAGTTCCCCAGAAGGCGATCGAGGGGCGTTCGCCGTGGCGGATCGCCTGGCTGCGCCTCAAGCGTGACAAGGTCGCCCTGGCGGGCGGTGTCATCGTCCTCCTGCTGATCCTCGTCGCGATCTTCGCGCCGCTGATCGTCAAGGCCTTCGGCCACCCGCCGGAGGAGCTGCACGAGGACCTGCTGGACCCGCTGCTCGGCCTGCCGGCCGGCGATTGGGGCGGCATGAGCAGCGACTTCCTGCTGGGCGTCGAGCCGGTCAACGGCCGCGACGTCTTCAGCCGGATCGTCTACGGAGCCCGGATCTCGCTCCTGGTCGCCTTCCTGTCCGCCTTCGTGGCGGTCACGCTGGGCACCTTCTTCGGCATCATCGCGGGCTACTTCGGCGGCTGGATCGACGCGGCGATCAGCCGCGTGATGGACCTGCTGCTCGCCTTCCCGCAACTGCTCTTCATCATCGCGCTGATCTCCGTCATCCCCAGCAAGCTCTGGGGCTTCGAGGGATCGGGCCTGCGGATCGCCGTGCTGGTGCTGGTCATCGGCTTCTTCGGCTGGCCCTACATCGGCCGCATCGTGCGCGGGCAGACCCTGTCCCTGCGCGAGCGCGAGTACGTCGAAGCCGCGCGCAGCCTCGGCGCGGGCCGCATGTACATCCTCTTCCGCGAACTGCTCCCGAACCTGGTGGCGCCCATCACCGTCTACTCGACGCTGATGATCCCCACCAACGTGCTGACCGAGGCCGCCCTGAGCTTCCTCGGAGTCGGCGTCAAGCCGCCCACGCCGTCCTGGGGGGAAACCCTCTCCACGGCCGTGCGGACCTACGAGGACGATCCGCTCTTCATGATCTTCCCGGGCGTAGCGATCTTCATCACCGTGCTGGCCT
This sequence comes from Streptomyces sp. NPDC046303, assembly GCF_055588085.1. NCBI lineage: Bacteria > Bacillati > Actinomycetota > Actinomycetes > Kitasatosporales > Streptomycetaceae > Streptomyces > Streptomyces sp. NPDC046303. The sequence goes on along the minus strand of NZ_JBVJFA010000003.1, from coordinate 145,390 downwards.
TCAACCTCTTCGGCGACGGCGTCCGTGACGCCCTCGACCCGAAGGGCTCCCGCTAGCCATCGCAGGGCACACCAGGAACCGGCTCCGAGCCGTACGTACACCGTAACTACAACGGAGGGTTGCGAGCATCGTGACTACCCATCGCACGTCGAAGCGCAGGCTTGCCGCTGGCACAGCCGTCGTGCTCGCGGTCATGCTGACCGCGACCGCCTGTGGCGGAGACGAGAAGAAGGAAGACAAGCCGGCGTCCGCCGGAGGCTTCAACGCCGGCATCGGCAAGATCGCCAACGCTTCGGACAAGAAGGGCGGCGAGCTCAAGTTCGTCGGTACCCAGGAAGCCGACTCGTGGGACCCGCAGCGCGGCTACTACGGCTTCATGTGGGACTTCTCCCGCTACTACACCCGCCAGCTGGTCAGCTACAAGCCGGCCCCGGGTGAGCAGAGCACCGAGCTCGTCCCCGACCTCGCCACGGCCAAGGCCGAGATCAGCGACGGCGGCAAGACGTACAAGTACACCCTCAAGGACAACGTGACCTGGGAGGACGGCACCCCCGTCACCGCCCAGGACATCAAGTACGGCATCGAGCGCACCTGGGCCCAGGACGTCATCTCCGGCGGCCCCGTCTACCTGATGCAGGTCCTCGACCCGAAGACCGAGTACCCGGGCCCGTACAAGGACACCGCCCCGGACAAGCTCGGCCTCAAGGCGATCGAGACCCCGGACGCGAAGACCATCATCTTCAAGCTCCCGGCGCCCAACGGTGACTTCGAGCAGATGCTGGCCATGCCGGCGGCGAGCCCGGTCAAGCAGGAGAAGGACACGGCGGCCAAGTACGGCCTGAAGCCCTTCTCGAACGGCCCGTACAAGATCGACTCGTACGAGCCCAACAAGAGCATGAAGCTCTCGCGCAACGAGCACTGGAAGCCCGAGTCGGACACCATCCGCAAGGCGCTCCCGGACTCCATCTCGGTCACGTTCATGTCGAACGCGGACGACATGGACAAGCGTCTGATGAACGGCGAGTTCGACCTCGACCTCAACGCGACCGGCATCGGCCAGGCGGCCCGCGCCACCGCGCTGAAGGACCACAAGGACAACCTGGACAACGGCCAGACCGGCTTCATCCGGTACGCCGTGTTCCCGCAGACCGTCGCGCCGTTCGACAACATCGAGTGCCGCAAGGCCGTCATCTACGCGGCCGACAAGAAGTCCCTGCAGACCGCCCGCGGCGGCCCGCAGGCCGGTGGCGACATCGCCCCGAACATGCTCCCGCTGGGCATCAAGGGCTCCGACGGCAAGTACGACCCGTACGAGGTCCTGAAGAACGACGGCAAGCCGAACGTCGAGAAGGCCAAGGAGGCCCTCAAGGCCTGCGGCAAGCCGGAAGGCTTCAAGACCACCATCGCGGTCCGCAACAACAAGCCGGTCGAGGTCGCCACGGCCGTCTCCCTGCAGAACGCCCTGAAGCAGGTCGGCATCGAGGCCGACGTCGACCAGTTCGACGGCGCCCAGACCTCCGGCATCATCGGTTCGCCGAAGGTCGTCAAGGAGAAGGGCTACGGCATCATCATCATGGGCTGGGGCGCCGACTTCCCGACCGGGCAGGGCTTCTCCCAGCCGCTGGTCGACGGCCGCTTCATCCTGCAGAGCGGCAACAACAACTTCTCCGAGCTGAACGACCCGGCGATCAACAAGCTGTTCGACGACGCCATCGCGGAGACCGACCCGAACAAGGCCGGCGAGATCTACAAGCAGATGAACCAGAAGGTCTCCGAGGCCGCGGTCTACCTGCCCTTCGTCTACGACAAGACGATCACCTGGCGTTCGAGCCGTCTGACGAACGCCTACACCTCCGACGCCTACAACGGCCGGTACGACTACGCGTCGCTGGGCGTCATGAAGTAACGGTTCGTCCGTCAGGCAGTCAGCCAGGCAGTCCAGTTCCAGTGTTCCAGTGCCACACCCGCTAGGCACGAAGGGCAGGTGATGGCCGCGGTTACGGCTTGGGGGCGCTCTCCAGAAGGGGGCGCCCCCGGGCCGCAGCCAGGCCGAGCGCAGTGCTTGCATATCTCATCCGACGGATCTTCGCCGTCATCGTCATGCTGTTGGTCATCTCGCTGGTGACCTTCGGAATCTTCTTCCTCTTCCCGAAGCTGATCGGGACGGATCCGGCGCTGTACTTCGTCGGGAAGCAGTCCGACCCCGCCGCCATCGAGGGCATCCGGCAGAAGATGGGTCTCGACGACCCGATCCTCGTCCAGTTCGGCAAGTTCGTCGTCGGGCTGGTGGCGGGTCGTACGTACGCCAACGGCTCCGACGTCACGCAATGCGCCGCGCCCTGCTTCGGCTACTCCTTCAAGACCGAGCAGGAGGTGTGGCCGCTGCTGCTGGACTGGCTGCCGGTCACCCTCTCGCTCGCGGCCGGTGCCGTCGTGCTCTGGGTCATCGGCGGTGTCGCCACCGGCGTCGTCTCCGCCCTCAAGCGCGGCACGGTCCTGGACCGCTCGGCCATGGGCGTCGCCCTCGCCGGCGTCTCCCTCCCGATCTACTTCACGGGCATGCTCTTCATCGCCTTCTTCTCCGACCAGCTCGGCTGGTTCGGACGTCCCGAGGCGACGTTCGCCGCCGATCCGGGCAAGTGGTTCAACGGCATGATCCTGCCGTGGGTCTCGCTCGCCTTCCTCTACGCGGCGATGTACGCGCGGCTCACCCGCGCGACCATGCTCGAAGTCCTCAACGAGGACTACATCCGCACGGCCCGCGCCAAGGGCCTGACGGAACCCGTCGTCATCGGCAAGCACGCCATGCGCTCCACGATGACGCCGATCCTGACCGTCCTCGGCCTGGACCTCGGCGCCCTGATGGGCGGCGCGGTGCTGACCGAGTCCACCTTCTCGCTGCACGGCCTCGGCTACAACGCGGTCCGCGCCATCAGCGACCACGACCTGCCGGTCATCCTGGGCATCACCCTGATCTCCGCGTTCTTCGTCGTCGCCGCGAACCTCATCGTCGACCTCATGTACGCGGTGATCGACCCCCGAGTGAGGCTGTCATGACCGATCTCACCAAGACCGGCGCTCTGAACGAGCCCGTCGACGGCACGCGGCCCTCCACCGCCTTCCTCGAGGTACGCGACCTCAAGGTGCACTTCCCGACCGAGGACGGACTGGTCAAGTCGGTCGACGGACTCTCCTTCTCGCTGGAGAAGGGCAAGACCCTCGGCATCGTCGGCGAGTCCGGCTCCGGCAAGTCGGTCACCTCGCTCGGCATCATGGGCCTGCACCGCGTCGGCCAGTACGGCCGCCAGCGGGCGCAGATCTCCGGCGAGATCTGGCTGAACGGCAAGGAACTGCTCTCCGCCGACGAGGACGAGGTGCGCAGGCTGCGCGGCCGGGAGATCGCGATGATCTTCCAGGACCCGCTGTCCGCGATGCACCCGTACTTCACCATCGGCAAGCAGATCGCCGAGGCCTACCGGGTCCACAACAAGGTCGACAAGAAGGCCGCGCGCACGCGCGCCGTCGAGCTGCTGGACCGCGTGGGCATCCCCGAGCCGCACAAGCGGGTCGACAGCTACCCGCACGAGTTCTCCGGCGGCATGCGCCAGCGCGCCATGATCGCGATGGCGCTGGTCAACAACCCCGAGCTGCTCATCGCGGACGAGCCGACGACCGCCCTCGACGTCACCGTCCAGGCGCAGATCCTCGACCTCATCCGGGACCTCCAGCAGGAGTTCGGCTCGGCGGTCATCATGATCACGCACGACCTCGGCGTCGTCGCCGAGATGGCCGACGAACTCCTCGTGATGTACGGCGGCCGGTGCGTCGAGCGGGGCACCGCGGAGAAGGTCTTCTACGAGCCCCGGCACCCGTACACCTGGGGTCTGCTCGGCTCGATGCCGCGCATCGACCGGGAGCAGACCGAGCGCCTGATCCCGGTCAAGGGCTCGCCGCCCAGCCTCATCAACATCCCGAGCGGCTGTGCCTTCAACCCGCGCTGCCCGTACGCCGACGTACCCAAGGGCAACGTGACCCGCACGGTGCGCCCGGAGCTGGTCGAGGAAGACGGCACCCGCCACTGGTCCGCCTGCCACATGTCGCAGGAGGAGCGGACCCGGATCTGGACCGAAGAGATTGCGCCGAAGCTGTGACCGACACCCAGAAGACGGATCCGGCCGTCATTCCCGAGCAGGCCACGGACTCTCCCGACGCTCCTGAGCTGTTGCTCAAGGTCACCGGCCTGACCAAGCACTTCCCCATCACGAAGGGGCTGCTGCGGCGGCAGGCGGGGGCGGTCAAGGCCGTCGACGGCATCGACTTCGACGTCCGGCGCGGTGAGACCCTCGGCGTCGTCGGCGAGTCCGGCTGCGGCAAGTCGACCATGGGCCGGCTGATCACCCGGCTGCTCGAGCCGACCGGCGGCACCGTCGAGTTCGAGGGCAAGGACATCACGCACCTCGGCGTCGCCGGGATGCGGCCGATGCGCCGCGACATCCAGATGATCTTCCAGGACCCGTACGGCTCGCTGAACCCCCGGCACACGGTGGGCACCATCGTCAGCGCGCCCTTCAAGCTGCAGGGCGTGGAGCCCGAGGGCGGGCTCAAGGCGGAGGTCCAGCGGCTGCTGTCCCTCGTGGGCCTCAACCCCGAGCACTACAACCGCTACCCGCACGAGTTCTCGGGCGGCCAGCGCCAGCGCATCGGCATCGCGCGGGCCCTGGCGCTGAAGCCGAAGCTGGTCGTGGCCGACGAGCCCGTCTCGGCGCTCGACGTCTCCATCCAGGCCCAGGTGGTCAACCTGCTGGACGACCTCCAGCAGGAGCTCGGCCTCACGTACGTGATCATCGCGCACGACCTGTCGGTGATCCGGCACGTCTCGGACCGCATCGCGGTGATGTACCTCGGCAAGATCGTCGAGCTGGCGGACAACAAGTCGCTGTACGAGGCGCCGATGCACCCGTACACCACGGCGCTGATGTCGGCCGTGCCGGTGCCGGACCCGCGGCGGCGCGGCGCGCGGAGCGGCCGCATCCTGCTCAAGGGCGACGTGCCGTCGCCGATCTCGCCGCCGAGCGGCTGCCGCTTCCACACGCGGTGCTGGAAGGCGACGCAGATCTGCACGACGCAGGAGCCGCCGCTCCTGGCGTTGAAGACCGGCCACCAGGTGGCCTGCCACCACCCGGAGAACGCCCCCGACCAGGCACCGGGCGACGAGCCCCTGCCGGGCGCGGCGGACGCGGTGGCCACGGTTTCGGAGTAGCGGCCGAATCCGCCGGCGGGGCCGGATCCCTCCAGCCCCGCCGGCACCCCTCCCCCCGGCCCGCCTCCGAGCTTCCCCGGTGGCCCGGCTCAGGGCACCTCCCGGCTGCCCGGCGGGGGACCGGCCCGCCACAGGCGACAATGGCCCGGTGCTCCACGATCTCTTCCCGCCGGGGATTCAGCATGCCCTGGACCTCGCCGGCATCTTCGTCTTCGCCACCGCCGGCGCCCTGCTCGCCGTCCGCAAGAACTTCGACGTCTTCGGCATCGCCGTTCTCGCCCTGGTCACCGCGCTCGGCGGCGGCCTCTTCCGCGACCTCGTCATCGGCGCGGTCCCCCCGGCCGCCTTCGGCGAGCTCAGCTTCTTCCTCACCCCGCTGATCGCCGCCGCGATCGTCTTCTTCCTGCACCCCGAGGTCCAGCGGATCAACCGCGCCATCAACGTCTTCGACGCGGCCGGCCTCGGGCTGTTCTGCGTGACGGGCACGACCAAGGCCTACGAATACGGCCTCGGTCTCACCGCGTCCGCCGCCCTCGGGCTGGCCACGGCCGTCGGAGGCGGCGTCCTGCGCGACGTACTCGTCAACGAGGTGCCCTCGCTGCTGCGGGACCGCGAGATGTACGCCGTGCCCGCCGTCGTGGGCGCCTCGATGGTCGCCGTCTTCATCGGCTTCGACGTCCTCAACGCCGTGACCACCGGTCTCGCCATCGTCACCACCTTCGTGCTGCGCCTGCTCGCCATGCGCTACCACTGGCGCGCGCCCCTGGCCTGGAACCGCCGCTCCTCGGTGGCCGAAGAGCCGTAACAAAAGAAAGCTACCGCTTAGTAGGTAAGGGGTGTACCGTCGGTTTCATGTCACACGCAGCTGCCCAGGCAACCATCGGCGACAGTGAGTTCGACCGCGACACCACCATCACCGCGCGCGCGGACGAGCCCGGTGTGTACGACGCGGAGCTCTCCTCCGGCTGGACGATCATCAGCGCCGTCAACGGCGGATACCTGCTGGCCCTGGTCGGCCGGGCCCTGTCGGCGGCCCTGCCGCACCCGGACCCCTTCACCGTCTCCGCGCACTACCTGACCTCCTCCGTGCCCGGCCCCGCCGTGATCCGCACGCAGGTCGTCCGCGTCGGCCGCACCCTGTCCACCGGGCAGGCCTCCCTGTTCCAGTACGACGAGAGCGGCGCCGAGGTCGAGCGCATCCGCGTCCTCGCCTCCTACGGCGACCTCTCCGCCCTGTCCGACGACGTGCGGACCACGGCGCTGCCGCCCGTCATGCCCTCCTACGAGGACTGCATCGGCCCCGAGGCCGGCCCGGCGCCGATCCCCGGGAGCTCCGCGATCGTCGACCGGCTCCGGCTGCGGCTGGACCCCGCGACCGCGGGCTGGGCGCTGGGCGCGCCCTCGGGCAAGGGCGAGATGCGGGCCTGGTTCGAGCTGGCCGACGGCCGCGACGCCGACCCGCTGTCCATGCTCCTGGCGGTGGACGCGCTGCCGCCGACCGCCTTCGACCTCGGCCTGATGGGCTGGACCCCGACCGTGGAGCTCACCACCCACATCCGGCGCCGCCCGGCCCCCGGCCCGCTGCGGATCGCCATCACCACCCGCAACCTGGCCGGCGGCTTCCTCGAGGAGGACGCGGAGGTCTGGGACTCGGCCGGCCACCTGGTCGCCCAGTCCCGGCAGCTGGCCCGCGCCCCGCGTACCTGACGGGCGGGCGAGGGCGGCCCGGCGGGCTCGTAGAATCGAGGGATCATGGCCTACCTCGACCACGCCGCCACCACCCCGATGCTGCCGGAGGCCGCCGCTGCGATGACCGCGCAGTTCGCCGCCACGGGGAACGCGTCCTCCCTGCACGCCGCCGGCCGCCGGGCGCGCCGAACCGTCGAGGAGGCCCGCGAGGCCCTCGCCGACGCGATCGGCGCCCGCCCCAGCGAGGTGGTCTTCACCGCCGGCGGCACGGAGGCCGACAACCTCGCCGTCAAGGGCCTCTACTGGGCCCGCCGGGACGCCGACCCGGGCAGAACGCGGATCCTGGCCAGCCCCGTCGAGCACCACGCGGTGCTCGACGCGGTGCACTGGCTCGCCGAACACGAGGGTGCCCGGGTCGAGTACCTGCCCGTGGACCACTACGGGCGGGTCCACGCGGACGCCTTCCGGGAGGCGGTCGAGCGCAACCCCGACGACGTGGCCCTGGCCACCGTCATGTGGGCGAACAACGAGATCGGCACGGTCATGCCGATCCGCGAACTGGCCGCCGTCGCCGGGGAACACGGCATCCCGCTGCACTCCGACGCCGTCCAGGCCTTCGGACAGCTCGACGTCCACTTCGCCGGCAGCGGCCTCGCCGCCATGACCATCAGCGGTCACAAGGTCGGCGGCCCGTACGGCATCGGGGCCCTGCTGCTGGGCCGCGACCAGACCCCCGTCCCCGTACTGCACGGCGGCGGCCAGGAGCGGCACGTCCGCTCCGGCACCCTCGACGTGCCGGCCATCGCCTCCTTCGCGGTGGCCGCCGTCCTCGCCGCCGAGCGGCGCGAACGCTTCGCCGCCGAGATCGGCGGCCTGCGCGACGAGCTGGTCGCCGCCGTCCGCGCGGCCGTTCCCGACGCCGTCCTCGGCGGAGACCCCGAGGACCGGCTCCCGGCCAACGCCCACTTCAGCTTCCCCGGCTGCGAGGGCGACTCCCTCCTGCTGCTGCTCGACGCCCAGGGCATCGAGTGCTCCACGGGCTCGGCCTGCACCGCCGGCGTGGCACAGCCCAGCCACGTCCTGCTGGCCGCCGGCACCGACCCCCAGCTGGCCCGCGGCACCCTGCGCTTCTCGCTGGGCCACACCTCCACCAAGGAAGACGTCGCCGCCCTGGCCGCGGCCATCGGCCCGGCCGTGGAACGCGCCCGCACGGCGGGCCTCAGCTAGGGACGCGGAGCGCCTCGCCGACCATGCGTATGTAGCGGTCCCAGTCCCAGTGGCGGCCCGGGTCCGTGTGGTCGGCGCCCGGGACCTCGGAGTGGCCGACGATGTGCTTGCGGTCCGCCGGTATGCCGTACCTGCGGCAGACATCGGCCGCCAGGCGGGCCGAGGCCGCGTACATCGCGTCCGTGAAGTCCTTCGGCCGGTCCACGTAACCCACGTGCTCGATGCCGATGCTGCGCTCGTTCATCGAGCGGTTGCCCGCGTGGAACGCCACATCCAGCTCGCGCACCATCTGCTCTATGTGGCCGTCGCCGCGCACGATGTAGTGGGCGGACGCCTTGTGCCAGGGGTTCTTGAAGGCGTCCACGGAGGAGGCGAAGCCACCCTGTGTGACATGGACGACGATCCGGTCCACCCGGTAGTCGTCGGGCCGGTCCGCCATCCGCCAGTTCGCCGGCGACGCCGCCGTCCAGCTCGCGCCGACGTGGTCCAGCTCGCCCTCCTTGCGCGGCTTGCTCACCCCCGGCACCAGCCACCACGCCCGCCCGATCTCCTCGCGCCCGGCGATCGCCGCGACCGTGAAGAGCCCGAGCCCGCCGAAGAGCACCGCCCTGCGGGTCCTGCCCGGCTTCGATGCCTTGTTCCCCTGCTCGGCCATGTGATCCACCCCCCGTAGCCGATAACGCGCTGTGACCCCGCTCGGTTCCCCCGTACTCTGGATGGGCTATGACTGAGAACCTGCCGCGCACCGCCCGCCCCCTCCGCGTCCTGGCCGCCATGTCCGGCGGCGTGGACTCCGCCGTCGCCGCCGCCCGCGCGGTCGAAGCCGGGCACGACGTGACCGGCGTCCACCTCGCGCTCTCCGCGAACCCGCAGTCCTTCCGGACCGGCGCCCGCGGCTGCTGCACCATCGAGGACTCCCGCGACGCCCGCCGCGCCGCGGACGTCATCGGCATCCCCTTCTACGTCTGGGACCTCGCCGAGCGCTTCCGCGAGGACGTCGTCGAGGACTTCATCTCCGAGTACGAGGCCGGGCGCACCCCGAACCCCTGCCTGCGCTGCAACGAGAAGATCAAGTTCGCGGCGCTGCTCGACAAGGCCCTCGCCCTCGGCTTCGACGCCGTCTGCACCGGCCACTACGCCACCGTCGTCGAGAACGCGGACGGCTCCCGCGAGCTGCACCGCGCCTCCGACATGGCCAAGGACCAGTCGTACGTCCTCGGCGTCCTCGACGAGAAGCAGCTCGCCCACGCGCTCTTCCCGCTCGGCGACACCCTCACCACCAAGGAAGAGATCCGCGCCGAGGCCGAGCAGCGCGGCCTGGCCGTGGCCAAGAAGCCCGACAGCCACGACATCTGCTTCATCGCCGACGGCGACACCCAGGGCTTCCTCGCGAACCGCCTCGGCAAGACCGAGGGCGACATCGTCGACGAGTCCGGCGAGAAGATCGGCACCCACGACGGCGCCTTCGGCTTCACCATCGGCCAGCGCAAGGGCCTGCGCATCGGCCACCCCGCCGCCGACGGCAAGCCCCGCTACGTCCTCGACATCTCCCCGGTGAACAACACCGTCACCGTCGGCCCCGCCGAGGCCCTGGACGTCACCGCGCTCACCGCGATCCGCCCCCGCTGGTGCGGTTCACAGGCCGCCACCGCGGGCACGTACACCGCCCAGCTGCGCGCCCACGGCGGCGAGACCGAGGTCTTCGCCGAGGTCGTGGACGGCGAGCTGCGCGTCTCCTTCACCGAGCCGGTCCGCGGCGTGGCCCCCGGCCAGGCGATCGTGCTCTACGACGGCACCCGCGTGGTCGGCTCCGCCACCATCGCCACGACCACCCGGGCCACGGCCGCCGCCTCCGCCTAGGCGACCGTCAGGACGATCTTGCCCGTCGTCCGGCCCCGCTCGCCGATCTCGTGGGCCTTCGCGGCCTGCTCCAGCGGCAGCACCGTGTCGACCAGCGGCTTCAGCAGCCCCTGGTCGGCCAGGGCCGCGATCTCCTGAAGACCCTTGAGGTCCGGCTCCACCAGCACCCACGCCGCCCGCACGCCCCGCGTGTCGGCCGGGACGCCGTCGGGGCCGGGCAGGGTCACCAGGTGGCCGCCCGGCTTGAGCACGCTCAGCGAGCGCTGCCCGTAGTCCCCGCCGATGGCGTCGATCACGACGTCCACGTCCGTGACGGCGCCCTCGAAGTCCGTGGTGCGGTAGTCGATCACCTCGTCGGCGCCGAGGCCGCGCAGCAGCTCGTGCTTGCCCGCGCTCGCGGTGCCGATCACGTACGCGCCCCGCGCCTTGGCGATCTGCACCGCCAGGTGCCCGACCCCGCCGGCCGCCGCGTGCACCAGCACGCGCTGCCCGGCCGAGACGCCCGCCGTGTCCACCAGCGCCTGCCAGGCCGTCAGCGCCGCCAGCGGCAGCGCGGCCGCCTGCACGTGGTCCAGCGAGGCGGGCTTGCGGGCGAAGTGCCGGGCGGGACCGGTCACGTACTCGGCGTAGGCGCCGGCCTGCTGCGGGAAGCGGGGCATCCCGTACACCTCGTCGCCCGCCCGGTAGAGGGTCACGCCCGGTCCGACCGCCTCGACCGTGCCGGACACGTCCCAGCCGACCTGCGGGACCGGTCCCCAGGGGATCAGGGCGCCGGAGGCCCGGGTCTTCCAGTCGACGGGGTTCACCCCGGCCGCGCGGACCCGCACGAGGATCTCGCCCATGCCCGGCTCCGGCCGGTCCAGCTCGGTCTCGGTCAGTACCTCGGGTCCGCCCCACTGGCTGACGACGACGGCGCGCATATGTGTCTCCTCAGGTGCGTTTTCGCTGGTTGCAGCGCTGCTGTGCTGCTGTGGCACCAGCTTCGGCTCCGGGCGGCGCTCGTGGTGTTGGCCGGACGGCCACCATGTGACAGGATCTGGCCATGCACCGTATCGCCGTCCTCGCCCTCGAAGGGGTCGCCCCGTTCGAGCTCGGCATTCCCTCCCGCGTCTTCGGCAACGCCTACGACGAGGCCGGGAACCGGCTCTACGAGCTGACCGTCTGCACCCCCGGCGGGCGGCCCGTGACCAGCGACGCGGGCTTCACCATCAGTGGCACGGCAGGCCCCGAAGCCCTCGCCGAGGCCGACACCGTGATCGTCCCGCCGACGCACGCCATGGACGAGCTCGTGCAGGGCGCGCCCCTGCCGCCCGAGGTGGCCGACGCGCTCGCCGCGATCAGGCCCGGTACCCGGCTGGTCTCCCTGTGCACCGGCTCGTACGTCCTCGCGGCGGCCGGGCTGCTCGACGGCCGGACCGCCACCACGCACTGGGTGCACGCCCCCGAGTTCCAGCGCGGCTTCCCGCGCGTGCGCCTCGACGAGGAGGTCCTCTTCGTCGACGACGGCGACATCCTCACCTCGGCGGGCGTGGCCGCAGGCGTGGACCTCTGCCTCTACATGATCCGCCAGGACCACGGCAGTTCCGTCGCCAACCGCGCCGCACGGCTGTGCGTCGTACCGCCCTGGCGCGACGGCGGACAGGCCCAGTACATCGACCGGCCCGTCCCCGAGCCCACCATCGCCACGACCACGGCCACCCGCGCCTGGGCCCTGGAACGCCTCGCCGAACCGCTGACCCTCGCCGAGCTCGCCGCCCACGCCCGGATGAGCCTGCGCACCTTCACCCGGCGGTTCCGCGACGAGGTCGGCATGACCCCGGTGCAGTGGCTCACCACCCAACGCCTCGAGATCGCCCGCCACTTGCTGGAGTCCAGCGACCTGCCCGTCGACCTGGTCGCCCACCGGGCCGGCTTCGGCTCGGCCAACTCCCTGCGCCAGCACATGCGGACCGCCCTCGGCGTCTCCCCGATCGCCTACCGGCGCACCTTCAATCGCCCCAACAATCTTGTTCTGACGCATAGTTGAGTGTTCGTCACCCCTAGGGTGATACTTCGGGATCCGCTGGGCTGGACCCGCCCAGCGAGAGATCGCCGTTCACCCAGGGGGAATTGACGTGCGGATACCTCGCAATCGGCGGACGGGGGCGGCCGCGACGGCCGCCGTCGCCGCCCTCGCGCTCGCGGCGGGCCTGACCGTACCCGCCGCGGCCGCGCCCACACCCGGCCCGTCCGGAGACCGGCAGCGCCACCCGTCGGCCCGGCAGGGCCCGACCCACCTCACCCTCATCACCGGCGACCGGGTCACCGTCGACGCCGGGGGCCGCCCCATCGGCTTCCGGGCCGCCCCGGGGCGCGAACGCATACCCGTCTCGGTGGAGCGCGCCGGCGGGCGGACCAGCCTCGTCCCCGCGGACGCCCGGCGCCTGATCGACACCGGCCGCCTCGACCCCCGCCTGTTCGACATCACGGAACTCAGCAGGCCCGCCTACCGGGAGACCCGCGGCGACCGGCTCAAGCTGATCGTCCGCTACGAGGCCGGCGCGGCCCCCGCGGCCCCGTCCGCCCTGCGCGCCGGCGGCGGGCTCCGGGTGGACCGTACGTACGCCTTCCTCGGCGCCGAGGCCGTCAGCGCGGCCCCCGGCGCGGCGGCGGCCGTCTGGACCGCCCTCACCGGCGCCCAGGCCCGCGGCGCCGCCCCCGGCACGGCCCCCGGCCTCGCACCGGGCATCGCCACTGTCTGGCTGGACGGCCTGCGCGACGCCACCCTCGACAAGAGCACCCGGCAGATCGGCGCCGACCAGGCCTGGAACGCCGGCTACGACGGCACCGGCGTCACCATCGCCGTCCTCGACACCGGCGTCGACGCCGCCCACCCCGACCTCGCCGGGCAGGTCCTCGCCGAACAGAACTTCTCCGCCTCCGCCGACGCGAAGGACCGGCACGGGCACGGCACCCACGTCGCCTCCATCGCCGCCGGAACGGGCGCCGGCTCGGGCGGCGCGTTCAAGGGCGTCGCCCCCGGCGCCAAGGTGCTCAGCGGCAAGGTCCTCGACGACCGCGGCTCCGGCGAGGACTCCGGCATCCTCGCCGGCATCGAATGGGCCGTCGCCCAGGGCGCGCACGTCGTCAACCTCAGCCTCGGCGGCGCCGACACCCCCGGCATCGACCCGCTCGAAGCGGCCGTGAACCAGCTGAGCGCCGACCGGGGCGTGCTGTTCGCCATCGCGGCGGGCAACAGCGGCGAGTCGCGCACCGGCACCATCAACTCCCCGGGCAGCGCGGACGCCGCGCTCACCGTCGGCGCGGTCAACGACGACGACGGCATCGCCGATTTCTCCAGCACCGGACCGCGCCTCGGCGACGGCGCGGTCAAGCCGGACGTCACCGCACCGGGCGTCGACATCACCGCGGCCGCCGCCACCGGCACCGGCGGCGGGCCGGACCCGCAGGGCTACACCACCAAATCCGGCACCTCGATGGCCGCCCCGCACGCCGCCGGCGCCGCCGCGCTGCTCAAGCAGCAGCACCCGCAGTGGACCGGCACCGAGCTGAAGGGCGTCCTCGCGGGGTCCGCGAAACCCAACCGGACCGGGGCCTTCCAGCAGGGCACCGGCCGGATCGCCGTCGACAACGCGCTGCGCCTGGACCTCGTCGCCGAACCGGTCTCGCTGACCTTCGCCGGCCAGCCGTGGCCCCACGACGACGACACCCCGCAGCAGAAGCGGCTCACCTACCGCAACCTGGGCACCGCCCCGGTCACCCTCGACCTGGCCGCGGCCGTCCGCGACGCCGACGGCAAGCCCGTCCAGGAGGGCTTCGTCACCTTCGACGCGCCCCGGGTGACGGTTCCCGCGGGCGGCGCCGCCTCCGTCGGCGTCATCGTCGACACCCGGATCGGCGGCTCGGCGGACGGCACCTACACGGCGCACGTGTCGGCCACCGGCCCCGCCGGACAGCGCGTCACCACCGCCGTGGCCGTCCAGCGCGAGCCCGAGTCGTACGACCTGACCCTCCGGCACCTCGGGCGGGACGGCAAGGCCGCCACGGCCTACCGCTCCGACGTCCGCGGCCTGACGGGCCCCGGCACCGGCATGCGGCTCTCGTGGACGCCGGACTCCGGACCGCAGACCGTGCGCGTCCCGGCGGGCGGATACCTGCTCAACACGAACATCGTCGTCGATCCGGACGACTTCGCCCGCGGCATCGACTGGATCGCCCAGCCCCGCCTGGACATCACCGGGGACACCACCCTGACCCTCGACGCCCGCACCGCCGAGCCGGTGGACATCACCGTGCCCTCGCGGACGGCCGCCATGGACTTCGCCGTACCGAGCTACGAGGTGCGGACGGATGGTGGCTCGGAGCACGCCTTCGGCTGGTGGCTCGACTCCTACACCGGCCTGCGCACCCGCGGCCAGGGCCCGGACGTGCCGTCCGGGACCACCCTGTTCCAGGAGTGGGACGCGCACTGGACGGACGGCCCCGCGGACGAGTACCACGCCGTCCTCGGCGGTCCGGTCACCCGCCTGGCCACCGGATACGTGCGGCAGATCAAGCCCGCCGAGCTCGCCAGGATCGTGGCGGAGCAGGCGGCCTCGGTGCCCGGCAAGGAGGGCGAGGTCGCCGCCACCGGCCTGCTGCCGGGCGCGAGCGGCTCCAGCGCGTCGAGCCACACCAGGGGCCTGCCGGGCACGGTGACGCTGTACCTGTCGGCGGTGGACGGGGCCCAGTGGGCGCTGCACGCCGTGCAGTCCGGCGGGCGCGACGAGAACGGCTTCCCGATCGCCGAGACCGGGTACGGCACGGACGGCCCGCGCTCCTACCAGGGCGGCCGGACCTACCGGGAGCGCTTCAACGGCGCGGTCTTCGGCCCGCGGGTCGACGGCGCGGCCGCCCTCGGCCTCTACCGGCAGGGCGACGCACTGTGGGGGACGCTGCCGCTGCTCGCGGACGGCGCCGGGCACGCGGGCTCGGACTACCTCTCCACGGGCCGGACGGTTCTCTACCGCAACGGCGTGCCGGTCGACACCCGGGACCGCGAGGTCCGTGACGCCGGGACCTTCGGCCTCCCGGCCGCCGAGGCCCCGTACAAGCTGGTCACCTCGGCCACCCGCACGGGCACGGTGTCCGCCACCTCCTCCAAGGTGACCGCGACCTGGTGGTTCCGCTCGAAGACCACACCCGAGGACACCGAGACCCCGATCCCGCTGTCCGCCGTCCGCTTCACCCCGGACGTGTCCGCGACCGGCACCTCCCCCGCGGGCCGTGCGGTCCGGGTCCCGGTCACCGTGCAGGGGGCGCCCGCGACGTCGCTCACCGTGCAGGTCTCCTACGACGACGGCTACACCTGGCGCGCCCTTCCGGTCACGGCAGGCGCCGTGACCGTCCGGAACCCCGCGAAGGGCGGCCACGTCTCCCTGCGCGGCACGATCACCGGCAGCGCGGGCGCCAAGGCCGAGATCACGATCATCCGGGCCTACCTCACGGCCTGACGGCCCCGCACACGGGCACGCGGAACGCGCGGCCCCCGGGCGACCCCCGGGGGCCGCGTCACCGTACGGCGGAGTGCGAGCATGGGCACCATGGCTACTCACCTGATCACCGGTGCCGGATCCGGCATCGGCGCCGCCGTCGCCGCCCGGCTGCACGCACGGGGCGACGACCTCGTCCTCCTCGCCCGGGACGCAGCCCGGGCCAAGCAGCTCGTCGAGCGCTACCCCGGCGCACGGGCGCTCGTCGGCGACCTCGCCGATCCGGACCGGCTGTCGTGGGCCTTCTCCAAGCAGGCGATCCCCGAGCGGATCGACTCCCTCCTGCACATCGCCGGGATCGTGGACCTCGGACCCGTCGGCGAGCTGCGGCCCAAGACCTGGCACCAGCAGCTCAACGTGAACCTGATCGCGCCCGCCGAGGTCACCCGGCTGCTGCTGCCCACCCTGCGCGCCTCCAAGACCACCGTCGTCTTCGTGAACTCCGGCGCCGGGCTCCACGCCCACGCCGACTGGAGCGCCTACGCCGCTTCCAAGCACGGGCTCAAGGCCCTCGCCGACTCGCTGCGGGAAGAGGAGAAGGCGAACGGGATCCGGGTGACCTCCGTGTACCCGGGGCGCACCGCCAGCCCCATGCAGGCCAAGGTGCACTCCCAGGAGGGCAAGGAGTACGACCCCGCCGCCTGGATCGACCCCGAGTCCGTGGCGACCACCGTCGTCATGGCCCTCGACCTGCCGCGCGACGCCGAGGTCAACGACCTGACCGTCAGGCCCGGCCGATGAGCGCGGGCGCCACCGGAGTCGGTTCGCTGCCCGGCGGGGACGCCCGCGAAGCGGCCAAGACCGTGACGGGCTCCTTCGAGGAGTTCCCGTACCTCCCCGAGCTGCCCGCCCGCGGCCCCGGCGCCGACATGATCGGCCGCTCCCTCGGGCTGCTGGTCGACATGTACGCGCACGTCGAGCCCAGCGGCTGGCGGATCAGTGACCGCCCGGGCCGCGACAGCAAGCGCTCCCGGTCCTGGCTCGGCGAGGACCTCGACGCCCTCGAGGAGTTCACCCAGGGGTACACCGGCAAGCTCAAGGTCCAGGCCGTCGGGCCGTGGACGCTGGCCGCCGCCCTGGAGCTGCACGGGGGCGAGGCCATTCTCCAGGACGCGGGCGCCTGCCGCGACCTGGCCGGATCGCTGGCCGAGGGACTGCGCGAGCACCTGGCCGACGTGCGCAGGCGGGTCCCCGGCGCCGAGGTGGTGCTGCAGTTCGACGAGCCGTCGCTGACCGCCGTACTGCTCGGGCGGGTCCGGTCCGCGAGCGGGTACCGGACGTACCGCGCCGTCGACCGGCAGGTCGTCGAGGGCACCCTGCGGCAGCTGTTCGCCGTGCACGACGGGGACGTGATCGTGCACTCCTGCGCGCCCGAGGTGCCCTTCGGGCTGCTGCGGCGGGCCGGCGCCACGGGCGTGTCGTTCGATTTCTCTTTGCTCACCGAGCGCGAGGACGACGTCATCGGCGAGGCCGTCGAAGGCGGGACGAAACTCTTCGCCGGAGTGGTGCCGGGCACCGACGGCCCGTTGTCGGACCCTGCCGGTAGCGTCATGGGTGTCAGGAAGCTTTGGCGCAGGCTGGGGCTGGCCCCGGGGACTCTGGCCGAGTCCGTCGTGGTCACCCCGTCGTGCGGTCTGGCGGGCGCTTCGCCCGCCTACGCCCGTGCGGTGCAGGCGCATTGCGTCAGGGCGGCGAGGTCGCTCGCCGACAACCCTGAGTGACGGTCGAGACGGGCCACGGGAGGACACGGCATGGCAGCCGAACAGCAGGACACGGCAGTACCGGCGGCGGTGCGTGAGCAGCACGCGCTGCTGGCCGAGCAGATCGAGGAGCACCGCTTCCGGTACTACGTGAACGACCAGCCGGTGGTCAGCGACGCCGAGTTCGACAAGCTGCTGCGCTCGCTCGAGGCCCTGGAGGAGCAGTACCCGGAGCTCCGTACGCCCGACTCGCCCACCCAGAAGGTGGCCGGGGCGTACGAGACGGACTTCGCCTCCGTGCAGCACCGCGAGCGGATGCTCTCCCTCGACAACGCCTTCGAGGAGGAGGAACTGGCCGCCTGGGCCGAGCGGGTGGCCCGGGACGTGAACACCTCGGACTACCACTACCTGTGCGAGCTGAAGGTGGACGGCCTCGCCGTCAACCTCACCTACGAGAACGGCCGGCTGACCCGCGCCGCCACCCGCGGCGACGGCCGCACCGGTGAGGACATCACGCCCAACGTCCGCACCATCGCCGAGATCCCGGACCGGCTGAAGGGCGACCGGATCCCGGCCCTCGTCGAGATCCGCGGCGAGGTCTACTTCCCGATGGAGAAGTTCGAGGAGCTCAACGCCCGGCTCGTCGCGGCCGAGGGCAAGCCCTTCGCCAATCCGCGCAACGCGGCGGCCGGTTCCCTGCGCCAGAAGGACCCGAAGGTCACCGCGAGCCGCCCGCTGCACATGGTCGTGCACGGCATCGGCGCCCGCGAGGGCTTCGAGATCGAGCGCCAGTCGCAGGCGTACGAGCTGCTGCGCGAGTGGGGCCTGCCGACCGCCCGGCACAACAAGGTGGTCTCCTCGCTCGAGGAGGTCCGCGCGTTCATCGCCTACTTCGGCGAGAACCGGCACTCCGTGGAGCACGAGATCGACGGAGTGGTCGTCAAGCTCGACGAGACCGCGCTCCAGGGCCGGCTCGGGTCCACGGCGCGCGCCCCGCGCTGGGCGATCGCCTGGAAGTACGCCCCCGAAGAGGTCAACACCAAGCTCGTCGACATCAAGGTCGGCGTCGGCCGCACCGGCCGCGTGACCCCGTACGCGCAGGTGGAACCGGTGACGGTGGCGGGCTCCGAGGTCGAGTTCGCGACCCTGCACAACCAGGAGGTCGTCAAGGCCAAAGGCGTGCTCATCGGGGACACCGTCGTGCTGCGCAAGGCGGGCGACGTCATCCCCGAGATCCTCGGGCCGGTGGTGGACCTGCGCGACGGCACCGAGCGGGAGTTCGTGATGCCGGCCGAGTGCCCCGCGTGCGGGACGGAGCTGCGGCCGATGAAGGAGGGGGACATCGACGTACGGTGCCCCAACGCGCAGACCTGTCCCGCGCAATTGCGCGAGCGGCTCTTCTACCTGGCCGGCCGGCAGTCCCTCGACATCGAGAACTTCGGCATGGTGGCGGCGGCCGCCCTGACCGGCCCGCTGGAGCCGGCCGAGCCGCCGCTGCTGGACGAGGGCGACCTCTTCGACCTGACCATCGAGGACCTGCTGCCCATCAAGGCGTACGTCCTGGACCCGGACAGCGGACTGCCCAAGCGGGACCCGAAGACGGGCGAGGAGAAGATCGTCACCGTCTTCGCCAACCAGAAGGGCGAGCCGAAGAAGAACGCCCTGGCGATGCTGGAGAACATCGCGGCCGCCAAGGAGCGCCCGCTCGCCCGCATCATCAACGGCCTGTCGATCCGTCACGTCGGCCCCGTCGCCGCGGAGGCCCTCGCCCGCGAGTTCCGGTCGATCGAGCGCATCGAACAAGCCACGGAGGAGGAGCTGACGGCCACCGACGGGGTCGGCGCGATCATCGCGGCCTCCCTCAAGGAATGGTTCGCCGTCGACTGGCACCAGGAGATCCTGCGCAAGTGGCGGGAGGCCGGGGTCCGGATGGAGGAGGAAGGTTCCACCGATGAGGAGGGGCCGCGCCCCCTCGAGGGGCTGACCGTCGTCGTCACCGGCACGCTGCAGAGCCACACCCGGGACGG
The DNA here is from genome assembly GCF_055588085.1 of Streptomyces sp. NPDC046303. Taxonomy (NCBI): domain Bacteria; kingdom Bacillati; phylum Actinomycetota; class Actinomycetes; order Kitasatosporales; family Streptomycetaceae; genus Streptomyces; species Streptomyces sp. NPDC046303. Next base: position 126,096 of record NZ_JBVJFA010000003.1, on the reverse strand, counting down.
CGCGAAGGAGGCCCTGCAGAGCCGCGGCGCCAAGGTCACCGGATCGGTGTCGAAGAAGACCTCCTTCGTCGTGGTCGGCGACAACCCGGGCTCGAAGTACGACAAGGCCGTGCAGTTGAAGCTGCCCATCCTCGACGACGCCGGATTCGAAGTCCTGCTCGAACAGGGCCCGGACGCGGCACGCGAGGCGGCGCTCCCGGTGGACGGCGGCGGCGGAACGGAGTAAGTGGAATAAGCGGAGCACCCGGGCGGGCGGAGCAACGGCCGCAGGGCCGTCACCCGGACAGATCTCCGGGGCAAAGGCGACGGTGAACCGATGCGCGGCGTGCGGCCGTACGGGCGGGCGCACGCCAGGCGCACCGGACGGTGCTAAACGGCTGGTACAAGGCTGGTCGCAGGCCGGTGAGCTGTCGGATCATCGGACGGGTGACCGGGGGGTCCTGGTCCAAACTCACCCGTTCGGCGGATACCGTACTGATGAGGATGGCTGGGTCGCATTCGGGCAACCACCGCCGACCGCTGCCCCTGGGACCCTCTCGCGTCCTACTGTTGAGGGGTGCGCCTGTCGTGCACGGCTGCCGGATGCGGTTCCAGCCGTGATGGCATGACACCGGGGCCATCGCGTGACATCGGCATCGCCGGCTGTGAGAGGGACGGGCATGAAACCCACCGAAAGCGCCGACCCGTCACCTGAATTCGGCGGGGACATCCCGTCCATGCGGGCGGGCCGGCTGGGTGTCCTGGGAGCCAGGACACCGGAGACCCGGGCGCTCGGCACCGGTGAGGACGCACCGGGGCGCCGCGGCGTGCTGTCCTCCGCCGTCGTGGGCCTGGCCGTCGTCGTGCTCGGAGCGGGGGTGGCCTCCGCCCTGAGCGGCCGTCATGCCCTGTTCCCCGGAGGCGCGGTGGGCTGGGCGCTCGCCCTGCTCACCGGCATCATCGTCGGCCACCTCGTCGCCCTCGGCCGCGACCGCTGGTGGGGCGGCACCGGCTCGGGCGCGGCACTCACCCTCGGCGTGCTCATCCTCTACGGATGGGTGCCCGCCGGACTGGTCTCGCTCGCCGTGGTCTCCCTGGTCGGCGCCGCGCGCCGGCACCGCTGGCGGCAGGGCCTGCTCCACGGCTCCGCCGACATCCTCGGCATCGGCGCGGGAGCCCTCGTCATGGCCGCCTTCGGCGAGGCGCCGTCCGTGGAAAACCCGTGGCGGCCCACCACCTGGGAGATCGACGCCGTACCCGAGATCGTCCTCGTGGCGGTCGCGTACCTGCTCGCCACCCGGTTCCTGCTGTGGATCGCCCTGGCCCCGCGCGGCGGCGGCCTGCCCACCGTGGCCCGCACGGCCCTGCTCCGACAGGCCTTAGTGGCGGTCGCCCTGCTCGGGATCGCCCCGCTGATCTGCGTCGTCGCGGTCACGCAGCCGGTCCTGCTGCCGCTGTTCGCCGTACCGCTGATCGCCCTGGACTCCACCCTGTGGATCGCCCGGGCGCGCGCCGAGGAACAGCTCCGGGACCCGCTGACCGGGCTGCCGAACCGGCAGTGGCTGCTGGAGCGGGCCTGGACCGCGCTGGACGAGGCTGAACGTTTGGGCACCCGGGCAGCTCTTGTGCTGATCGACCTGGACCGCTTCCGCGCGGTCAACGACACCCTCGGCCACCTCGCGGGCGACCGGCTGCTCCTGCAGATCGCCGACCGGCTGCGCCAGGCACTGCCCGAGGACGCCGAGGCCGCCCGGCTCGGCGGGGACGAGTTCGCCGTCCTGCTGCCCGTCGCCGACTCCACCACCAGCGCCCAGCGGATCGCCCGCCACCTCGTCGCCGAGCTCAGCTCCCCGCTGGACCTGGACGGCCTCACGCTCGTCCTCGAGGCCAGCGCCGGCCTCGCCGTCTTCCCCGACCACGCCCTGGACGCCGAGGGGCTGCTGCGCCGCGCCGACGTGGCGATGTACCAGGCCAAGCGCGACCGCACCGGCGTCGAGGTGTACGAATCCAAGCGGGACAGCAACACCCCCGACCGCCTCGGCCTCCTCGGCGATCTCCGCCGGGCCCTCGACGCCGGTGAAGTGGAACTCCACTACCAGCCGAAGGTCCGCTTCGACGGGCAGGTCGCCGGGCTCGAGGCCCTGGTGCGGTGGGTTCATCCGGAACGAGGGCGGGTGTCCCCGGACGAGTTCATCGCGATCGCCGAGACCTCCGGGCTCATGCCGCACCTGACGGAGTACGTCCTGGAGACGGCCCTCGCGCAAGTCGCGCGGTGGCGGGCGCAGGGCCTGAAGGTGCCGGTGGCCGTCAACGTCTCGCCGCGCGACGTCCACACCCCCGGGTTCGCGGGAGCGGTGGCCGCCCGGCTGGCCCGGCACGGGGTGCCGGCGAGCGGCCTCCAGCTGGAGATAACGGAGCACGTGCTGCTCGAGGACCCGCAGCGGGCGGCGGACACCATGGCGGGGCTCACCGGCCACGGCGTGAAGATGTCCCTCGACGACTTCGGCACCGGCTACTCCTCGCTGGTCCACCTGCGGCGGCTGCCGGTCAGCGAGCTGAAGATCGACCGCTCGTTCGTGGGCCGGCTCGCCGTCGACGCGCAGGACGCGGAGATCGTCCGCTGCACCGTCGACCTCGCCCACTCGCTGGGGCTGCTCGTGGTCGCCGAGGGCGTGGAGGACGACGAGACCTGGGAGCGGCTGCGTGACCTGGGCTGCGACGCGGTGCAGGGGTGGCTGGTCGCCGCCGCCATGCCCCCGCAGGAGGCCACCGCCTGGCTCCTCGCCCGGGGCGAACGCGGCTGGCGCCGGCCGGCCGACATCTCGGCCGAGCTCGCCGCAGCCGAGGCCGACGCGGTCTGACCGGCCCCGCGGACCGCTGCCGGGGCTCCGCCCGAGGCCCCCGGCAGCGGCTCCGGCCCGGCCCCGCGGCGGCGCGAGGGCAAACCGTTTCGTGGGTCCGGGGGTGGGCCCCATAGGATTGAGCCCGAACCTACACATCCACCCACCCCCAGAGGATCGCTGCATGCCTGGCATTACGCGCGAGGAGGTCGTCCACCTCGCTCGGCTGGCGCGCCTTGAGCTGTCCAGCAACGAGCTGGATCACTTCGCCGGACAGCTCGGCGACATCATCGGCGCGGTCGCCCGCGTGTCCGAGGTCGCCGACCAAGACGTCCCGCCGACCTCCCACCCGCTGCCCCTGACGAACGTCATGCGCGCGGACGAGGTCCGTCCCTCGCTCACCCCCGAGCAGGCGCTCTCCGGCGCTCCCGCCCAGGAGCAGCAGCGATTCAAGGTGCCGCAGATCCTGGGGGAGGACTAACAGCCATGACTGCCGAAAAGACCGAACACATCATCAAGCTCACGGCAGCCCAGACCGCCGAGAAGATCGCCTCCGGCGAGCTCACGGCCGTCGAGGTCACCGAGGCCCACCTGGCCCGCATCGACGCGACCGACGAGAAGGTCCACGCCTTCCTGTACGTCGACCGCGAAGGCGCCCTCGCCCAGGCCCGCGCCGTCGACGCCAAGCGCGCGGCCGGCGAGAAGCTCGGCCCGCTGGCCGGCGTACCGCTCGCCCTCAAGGACATCTTCACCACCGTCGGGATGCCGACCACCGTCGGTTCGAAGATCCTCGAAGGCTGGATCCCGCCCTACGACGCCACCCTGACGCGCAAGCTGAAGGAAGCCGACGTCGTGATCCTCGGCAAGACCAACATGGACGAGTTCGCCATGGGGTCCTCGACGGAGAACAGCGCGTACGGCCCGACCGGCAACCCGTGGGACCTCACCCGGATCCCCGGCGGCTCCGGCGGCGGCTCCGCCGCCGCGCTCGCCGCCTACCAGGCGCCCCTCGCCATCGGCACGGACACCGGCGGCTCCATCCGCCAGCCCGCCGCCGTCACCGGCACCGTCGGCGTGAAGCCGACCTACGGCGGCGTCTCCCGCTACGGCATGGTGGCCTTCTCCTCCTCCCTCGACCAGGGCGGTCCCTGCGCCCGTACGGTCCTGGACGCGGCGCTGCTGCACGAGGTCATCGCCGGCCACGACCCGCTCGACTCCACCTCCATCGACGCCCCGGTCCCGCCGGTCGTCGAGGCCGCCCGCAACGGCTCCGTCGCCGGCATGCGCGTCGGTGTGGTCAAGCAGTTCACCGGTGAGGGCTACCAGGCCGGCGTCGTCCAGCGCTTCAACGAGTCGGTGGAGCTCCTCAAGGAGCTCGGCGCCGAGATCGTCGAGCTGGACTGCCCCTCCTTCGACCTCGCGATGGCCGCGTACTACCTGATCGCGCCGTCCGAGTGCTCCTCGAACCTGGCCCGCTTCGACGCCATGCGCTACGGCCTGCGCGTCGGCGACGACGGCACCAAGTCCGCCGAGGACGTCACCGCCCTCACCCGCGAGGCGGGCTTCGGCGACGAGGTCAAGCGCCGCATCATCCTCGGTACGTACGCGCTCAGCTCCGGCTACTACGACGCGTACTACGGCTCCGCCCAGAAGGTCCGCACGCTCATCACGAAGGACTTCGAGAAGTCCTTCGAGCAGGTCGACGTGATCGTCTCCCCGACCACCCCGACCACCGCCTTCCCCATCGGCGAGCGCACCGACGACCCCCTCGCCATGTACCTGGCGGACCTGTGCACCATCCCGACCAACCTGGCAGGCAACGCCGCCATGTCGCTGCCCTGCGGCCTGGCGCCCGAGGACGGCCTCCCGGTCGGGCTCCAGATCATCGCCCCGGCGATGAAGGACGACCGGCTGTACAAGGTCGGCGCGGCCGTCGAGGCCGCCTTCGTCGCACGCTGGGGTCACCCGCTGCTTGAGGAGGCACCGTCGCTGTGAGCACCAGTGCACTGTCCAAGGCCAAGGGCTTCAAGAAGTCCAAGGCCGGCACCTACCTGTCGATCGGCACCACCGCCTTCGGCGCCCTCGGCGTGGTCAAGCAGGCCAAGAAGGCCCACAGCGAGAACGACACGCTGAAGCTGGTCGACGCCGTCGTGTCCGCCGCCGCCATCGTCACCGGCCTCGCGATCCTGTACCGCGAGCTGAAGCGCCTGGGCGACGACGACGTCCTGCTGGGCTGAGAGGGAAAAGTTTCACCGTGAGCACCTACACCGAACTGATGTCGTACGAGGACGCTCTCGCCTCGTTCGACCCCGTCATGGGCCTTGAGGTCCATGTCGAGCTCGGCACCAAGACCAAGATGTTCTGCGGCTGTTCCACCGAGCTGGGCGCCGAGCCCAACGCGCAGACCTGCCCCACCTGCCTCGGTCTGCCCGGCTCCCTGCCGGTCGTCAACGCGATCGGCGTCGAGTCCGCCATCAAGATCGGCCTCGCGCTGAACTGCGAGATCGCCGAGTGGTGCCGCTTCGCCCGGAAGAACTACTTCTATCCGGACATGCCGAAGAACTTCCAGACCTCCCAGTACGACGAGCCCATCGCCTTCAACGGCTACCTGGACGTCCAGCTGGAGGACGGCGAGATCTTCCGCGTGGAGATCGAGCGCGCCCACATGGAGGAGGACACCGGAAAGTCGCTGCACGTCGGCGGCGCCACCGGCCGTATCCACGGCGCGTCCCACTCCCTGCTGGACTACAACCGCGCCGGCATCCCGCTCATCGAGATCGTCACCAAGCCGATCGAGGGCGCCGGCGTACGGGCCCCCGAGGTCGCCAAGGCGTACGTCGCGGAGCTGCGCGAGGTCATCAAGGCGCTCGGCGTCTCCGAGGCCCGCATGGACAAGGGCCAGATGCGCTGTGACGTGAACCTGTCGCTGCGCCCGACCCCCGAGTCCGAGTTCGGCACCCGCAGCGAGACGAAGAACGTCAACTCGCTGCGCTCCGTCGAGCGCGCGGCCCGCTTCGAGATCCAGCGCCACGCGGCCGTGCTGAGCCGCGGCGGCTCGATCGTGCAGGAGACCCGGCACTTCCACGAGGAGGACGGCTCCACCACGGCCGGCCGCATCAAGGACAACGCCGAGGACTACCGCTACTTCCCGGAGCCCGACCTGGTTCCCGTGGCCCCGGCCCGTGAGTGGGTCGAGGAGCTGCGCGCCGGCCTGCCCGAGATGCCGCGCGTGCGCCGCAACCGGCTCCGCGAGGAGTGGGGCGTCAGCGAGCACGACATGCAGTCGATCCTCAACGCGGGCGCGGTGGACTCCATCGTCGCCACGATCGAGGCGGGTGCCGACCCGGCCGCCGCGCGCAAGTGGTGGATGGGCGAGCTCGCCCGCAACGCCAACGAGCAGGGCGTCGTCGTCGACGAGCTGCCGATCACCCCGGCGCAGGTCGCCCGGGTCGCGGCGCTGGTCGCCGCGGGCGAGCTGAACGACAAGCTGGCCCGCCAGGTCCTCGAAGGCGTCCTCGCCGGCGAGGGCACCCCGGACGAGGTCGTCGAGAAGCGCGGCCTGAAGGTCGTCTCGGACGAGGGCGCGCTCGGCGCGGCCGTGGACGAGGCCATCGCGGGCAACGCGGCCATCGCCGACAAGATCCGCGGCGGCAAGATCGCGGCCGTCGGCGCCCTGGTCGGCGCGGTCATGAAGACCACCCGCGGCCAGGCCGACGCGGCGCGCGTCAAGGAGCTCATCCTGGAGCGCCTGGGCGTGTCCGAGTAGCAGCTGCGCAGGTCAGTACTGCGCAGGCAGTACATCGGCGGCCCCGCACCGGAATTCCGGTGCGGGGCCGCCCTTTTCGCGTCGTACCGGGGCTCAGCGCGTCAGCTGGGGGGCGGCGATGACCACCTGGACGCGGGCCGGCTGGACGCGGCGGCCGCCGGCCCGTCCGCCCCCGACGCCTGCTCTGGTCCCCGGTCCTTGCCCGTGCCCGGCGGCCGCTTGCCGTCGAAGACCTCGGGCGCCGCGTAGCCGGGGGTGAACCAGACCTCCGCCGTCTGGTGGTCGGCGGTCAGCTTGCTCAGGCCGAAGCCCACCAGCGTGGCCTGGCCGTGCGTCGACCACCACGTTGCCGGGCGACAGGTCTCCGTGGATCACCTGCCGCCCGGACGGGGCCCCGGGCCGGTGGACGAAGCGCAGCAGTTCCGCCTGCTCGTCCACTTCTGGCTGATGCGGTCGAAGACGTCGGGCGGACGGGGTCAAGGGGAAGGGCGGACCCGTTCGGATGCGGAGCCGTCCGCGCGGGAGGAGGCCGGCCGTATCAGCGGTTGTCCGGCAGCGGCGCCGGGGCGCTGAGGAAGGCGAGGCGGGCCGGCTTCGCGGGGAGGTAGACCTCGGGCAGGTCGATCTCCGGGAGTTCGACCTCCGGGCCGAGCACGAAGCCTGACCGCTCCAGGAGGGCGATCGCCTTGGCGTTGCGCGCGTCCGGCTCGGCGACGGCCCGGCGGGTGGCGGGGTCGGAGAACAGGTAGGCGATGAAGGTGCCCACCAGGGCGCCGGTGAAACCGCGCTGGGTCGCGCCCTGGCTCGGGCCGATCATCAGGTGTACGCCGACGTCCCCCGGCTCCACCTCGTAGCACTCGCCGACCCGGTCCTCGGCGCAGTCGTACGTCTGGAAGAGCGCGACCCGCTCCCCGTCGCGGGCCACCATGAACGCGTGGTGGGTGGTGCGGCGGTCGACGTCCTCGTAGATCTCCTGGACCAGTTCGCGGCTGGCCTCGCCCATGCCCCAGAAGCGCGCCCGCTCCTCGGTGACCCAGCTGTGGATCAGCGCCGAGTCGGCGGCGGGGTCGACGGGGGTGATCGTGACCGTGCCGAAGCCCTCCACGAGCTGGCTGTACACGGGCTGTCTGGTGGAGATCATGCGGATTCCTTGGTGAGGCGGGCCCAGTCGGTGACGACGGGGACGAGTTCGCAGCGCGCCCAGAGGGGGAGCTGATCGCGGTGGTGCGGCGTGCCGGCGACGCCGTCCGCGCCGAGCGGCACCGCCCAGAGGCTGTCCTCGCGGCGGGCGAGGTCCCAGACGTAACGGGCGGCCGATGCGCGGGCGGTGAGGTCGGTGAAACCGGGGACGGAGGAGGTGGCGTTCACGCAGTCGTGGTCGCCGCCGAGGCCGGGCCACTCGGCTTCCGGGTCCGGCAGCGCCGACCAGGGGGCGAGGCGGTGGACCTCCGCCCACGGCCTCTCAGGGGCGCCGGCCGCGGCCGTCTCCTCGAGGGCTGCCTTCACGTGCGCGGCGCGGTCGAGGGCGGGGAGGAGGGAGGTGGTGAGCAGGCCTTCGAGGGCGTAGCCGACCCGGGGGACCAGGTACAGCCAGGGATGGAACACCTCCGGGCCGGTGGGGGCCCCCGCCAGCTCCGCGAAGACGGGATCGGCGGCGAGGCGGCGTACGGTCGCCGTCCGGAAGGCCGAGAAGACGGTGGCGTCGGTGCTGTCGGCGGCCATGTGCCGGTCCCAGGCCAGCAGCCGGGCGCGCAGCGCCGCCGCGGCGGGGGACAGCCCGTCGAGCGCGGGCAGCAGCGCGAGCAGCGGCCCCGCGGAGGCCAGGTGGGTGTCCCCGTGTACGTCGGCCATCGCCTTCGGCGACCAGTCGGCGGAGCCGCTGAGCAGCTCGCGGATGCGGTTGGCGCGGTGCGGGGGCGCGAACTCCACGCCGAGCGGGGCGGCGATGCCGCGGGCGTTCGCCATGACGGCGAAGCCCTGCACGGGCTCGGCGGGGGTCGCGGCCCAGCCCTGCCATGCGTGGCGCCGGTCCCACGCGGGTACGGGGCGCAGCCGGTTGGCGCCGTCGCGCAGCGGGACGGCGCCGGCGACGCGGTGCAGCAGTCCGCCCGAGGAGTCGGCGGCGTGGACGACGTTGACGGGCTCCGCCCAGCCGTCGAGGGCGCGGTCGATGTCGGCGACGGTGCGGGCGCGCAGCAGGGCGGGGAGGGCGGAGAAGCCCAGGTCCTCGCGGACGCGCGGCGGGTAGCGCAGGGAGAGCGCCTCGGAGTCGTGGGTCGCCCCGGCGTCGGGGGTGGTCCCGGTATCGGTGTCCCTGCGGACGATCACCGGACCGCGGGCGGTCTCCAGGACCTCCACCTCGACCTCGTCGCCGCCGGCCACGGCGATGGTCTCGGTGTGGCGGTGCACCGGCTCCCACCGGCCGTCCGGTCCCAGCGCCTCCACGGCGGAGCCCGACCCGCGCAACTGCTCGGTGTACAGGTCCTGGTAGTCGGCCATCGCGTTGGTGATGGCCCAGGCGGCGGTGCCGGTGTGCCCGAAGTGGGCGAGCCCGGGGACGCCGGGGACGGCCAGGCCGAGGACGTCGTACTCCGGGCAGGACAGGCGTATCTGCTGGTAGACGCCCGGGTCCTCGATGAACCGGTGCGGGTCGCCCGCGATGATCGCCGCGCCGCTGGTGGTGCGGTCGCCCGGTACCAGCCAGCCGTTGCTGCCGGCGGTGCCGGGGCCGTCCGTGGCGAAGAGGGTGACGGCGTCGTCGCCGAGGGCTCGGGCCACGCGCTCGCGCCACAGCTTGGTGGCGAAGCCGGCGAACAGGATGTGCGTGGCGGTCCAGATCGCCATCGGAACCCAGGGTTCCCAGGGGGTGGGCGTGAGTCCGGTGCGCGCGAAGCGCTCGTCGCGGGCGGCTCCGGCGGCGAGCCCGTCGTTGACGCCGTCGACGTACGCGCGGACCCAGGCGGCGGTCTCGGGATCCTCGCCGTCCAGGGCTGCGGAGCAGCGGCGGGCCGTGTCGGCGATGCGGCTCTGGCGCGCGAACCGGTCCCAGGCCACGCAGTCCGCGCCGAGGAAGGAGGCGCTGGAGCCTTGGGCGCGGTGCCGTTCGACCTCCAGCTGCCAGGCGCGGTCCAGGGCGGTGACGCGGCCCTGGGCGTAGGCGAGGCCGAGGGCGTCGGCGGCGCGGAGATGGGGGATGCCCCAGCCGTCCCGGTAGAGCTCAAAGGCGTCCGCGTCGGTCACAAGGCTCACACTCGTCCCCCAGTCGTTAGGTTAGGCTGCCCTAACTATAGGGGGGCGGGTGACCGAACCTCGTCAGGCCCCGGGTCAAGCCCCGGGCAGGCCCCAGGTCAAGCCCCGGTGGCGCCGTCAATGGCCTCGCGGAGGAAGTCGGCATGGCCGTTGTGCCGGGCGTACTCGTGGATCAGGTGGAGCATGATCAGGCGCAGCGAGGCCTCCTCCTTCCACCTGGGCACGAAGGCCGTCACGTCCAGCGACTCGGCGGCGGACTCGATCCGGCGGGCGTGCGCGACCTCGGACTCCCAGGCCGCGAACGCCTCCTCGCGGGTGGCGCCGGTGGAGTCGTAGGCGGCCTGGAAGTCGTGCGTGTCGGACCAGAGGTGGGGCAGCCGCTCGCCGTTGAGGGTGCGGCGGAACCAGTGGCGCTCGACCTCGGCCATGTGCCGGACCAGGCCGAGGAGGGTGAGGGTGGACGGCGGCATCGAAGGGCGGCGCAGTTCCTCGTCGGTGAGGCCCTCGCACTTCCAGGCGAGCGTGGCCCGGTGGTAGTCGAGGTAGGCGCGCAGCGTGTCGCGCTCGTTGCCGGTCAGGGGCGGTCCCGTGCGCTCGACGGGCTCGGCGCGTTTCCTGTGTTCCATGTGTCCCGTGCTCTCCATGTTCTCCGTGCTTTCCGTTCGCTCCATGAGGGCGATCCTGCACCGCGCTCCCGGGCGGGGGAAGCCGCCGGATCAGTCCGCCGTCCACACGTAGGGCGTCGTCACCCCCAGCACCCCGAAGCCGAGCCGCTCCAGGATCGGGCGGCTGTCCGCCGACGCGTCCACCTGGAGGTACGGGATGCCGAGCTCCGCCGCCCGGCGGGCCCGGTGGGCCACCAGCAGGCGGTAGATGCCGCGCCCGCGCCACCGGGGGTCCGTACCGCCGCCCCAGAGCCCGGCGAACGGGGTGCCCGGCCGCATCTCCATCCGGGCCGCGCTGACCGGGGTGTCGCCCGCCATCGCCACGACGGCCGCGATGGTGTCCGGCGCCTCCCGCAGCAGGCTCAGCATCTGCTCCCGGATCCGCGGTCGCTCGGTGCCGAAGGCCCGCGCGTGGACCGCCATCATCAGGTCCACCCCCGCCTCGTCGGTCACCACCCGCAGGGTGATGCCCTCCGGCGGCTCCACCGGCAGCGCGGCGAGCTCCGCCGCCTTGCCCACCATCAGCGTCTCGGGCGGCTCCGGTACGAAACCCGCCGCCCGGAGCCGTGCCCCGAGGTCCCCGGGCCGGTCGTGGTCGTAGAGCTTCCACTCGAACTCCGCGGTCCCCAGCCCCGCGAAGTGCGCGACCTGCGCCGCGATCTCCGCGTCCGCGGTCTCCTCGTCGAGGTCCGACCAGAGCACGCCGTTCCAGCCGAGGCCCGGCACGGTCTGGCGGACGACCGCGCCCGCGCGCTCCACGCGAGCGTGCGCCGCGTCCGGGTGGGCGTCGCGCCGCATCCGGGCGTCGTAGGCGGCCCGCACCTTCAGCAGTTCCTCGTGATCCGTGGTCATCGGCCCAGCTGACCAGTGTCCGGCCGGGCCGCACAACTGCATTAACCTCACCCCCGTGAACGACGACTCCACCATCTACACCGGTAAGGCCACCCCCGACGCGGCAGCCGACCGCGGCTGGCTCCTCGGCCACTTCAAGGACCCCTCCGATCCCCGTCACAGCGAGGACGTGGAGATCAAGTGGGGCGTCCACCCGAAGGGCGACGCACGGGAGCGCTGGGCCACCGCGGAGAAGCGCACCGCGCTGCTGGTGCTGATCAGCGGCCGCTTCCGGCTGGAGTTCCCGGGGCGGACCGTCGTCCTCTCCGAGCAGGGCGACTACGTGCTCTGGGGTCGAGGCGTCGACCACTCCTGGTACGCCGAGGAGGACGCCGTCGTCCTCACCGTCCGGTGGCCCTCGATCCCGGGCTACCGGGTCGACGAGCCCGACGACCGGGACCGCGACCAGGACCGCGGCCAGGACCGCGACCGGGACGACTTTCTCCACCACCGCGAGCCTTCCGGCCAGACCTCACGGTGACCAAGGTCCCGCACCTCCCGGCCCGCCTGTGACGATGCACACGAATGGGGCCAACGATCACGAATCGCTGAGATCGTTGAGGTGTAGACCATCATGGCCAGGACTCCGGGGCGATCCTCCGGACCTCCGGCCAGGCCTTCACGAGTTCACGCGTTCTTTGCGACGGGCTGTCTCCCGGTAAAGACCGAACCATCAGGGAGCACGTCCGTTGGCAGCGATCGCACGGTGGTGCATGCGCCACCGACTCCTCGCCGTACTGATCTGGCTGCTCGCCCTCGGGGGGACCGCGGCGGCCGCGGCAACCGCCGGCACGGCGTTCTCCAACGACTACGAGGTCCCCGGCACCGAGTCCGGCACGGCGCACGACCTGCTCCGCGAAGGCTTCCACGGCCAAGGCGGAGACACCGACACCATCGTGTGGCGGGCCCCCGAGCAGCAGAGCGTCCGCACCCCCGGCGTCGAGCAGCGCATGACCCGCGCACTCGACGCCGTCGCCGCGCTTCCGGGCGTCGGATCGGTCGCCGGCCCCTACGGCCCGGGCCCCGAGGCCGCCGCCCGGATCAGCCCCGACGGCCGCACCGCCTACGCCGTGGTGACCTTCGACCGGCCGGCCGACTCCGTACCCAAGGCCCAGGCCAAGGCCGTCGTCCACGCGGCGAAGAACCCGGCCACCGAGACCGACGGCCTCCAGGTCGAACTCGGCGGCCGCGCCATCGCCCTGACCGAAGCCCCCACCGCCCACGTCGCCGAGGTCATCGGCGTCGCCGTCGCGGCCCTCGTCCTCTTCCTGGCCTTCGGCTCGCTCGCCGCGAGCCTGCTGCCCCTCGCGACCGCCCTGGTCAGCGTGGGCACCGCCTATTTCGGCATCACCCTGCTCGGCCACGCGATGCCGGTCGCCGACTTCGCCCCGATGCTCGGCACCCTCGTCGGGCTCGGCGTCGGCATCGACTACGCGCTGTTCATCGTCACCCGGCACCGCAAGGGCCTCGCCCGCGGACTGCCGGTCGAGGAGGCCGCCGAGAACGCCGTCGCCACCACCGGCCGGGCCGTCGTCTTCGCCGGGGCCACCGTCTGCATCGCGCTGCTCGGGATGCTGGTGCTGCGCCTCAACTTCCTCAACGGCGTCGCGATAGCCGCCTCCGTGACGGTGATCCTCACGGTCGCCGCCTCGGTCACGCTGCTGCCCGCCCTCCTCTCCTGCATCGGCATGCGCGCCCTGTCGCGGCGCGAACGCCGCAGACTCGCCGCCGAGGGCCCGCGGCCCGAACACACCACCGGCTTCGCCGCCCGCTGGTCCGCCTTCGTGGAGCGCCACCCCAAGCTGCTCGGCGTCGCCGCCACCGCCGTCATGCTGGTGCTGGCCCTGCCCACGCTCTCCCTCCACCTCGGCACCTCCGACCAGGGCAACAACCCGGCCGGCTCCACCACCCGCCAGGCCTACGACCTGCTGGCGGAAGGGTTCGGGCCCGGGACGAACGGCCCGCTCACCGTCGTCGCCCGCCTGGACGGCGCGGGCGACCGGCTCGCCGTGGACCAGCTGGCCGAGGCGCTGCGCACGACCGCAGGCGTCGCCTCCGCCGGCCCGGCGGTCCTCAACCGGAGCGGCGACACGGCCGTGGTCACCGTCGTACCCGACTCCGCCCCCCAGTCCCGGGCCACGAGCGACCTCGTCGACACGCTCCGCGAGGAGGTCATCCCGCGCGCCGGACACGGCAACTCCATGGAGGTCCACGTCGGCGGGGTCACGGCCGGCTACGACGACTTCGCCGAGGTCATCATCGGCAAACTCCCGCTCTTCGTCGCCGTGGTCATCGCCCTGGGCTGCGTGCTCCTGCTGCTGGCCTTCCGGTCCATCGGCATCCCGGTCAAGGCGGCGGTCATGAACGTCGCCGCCGTCGCCTCCTCCTTCGGCGTGGTCGTGGCGATCTTCCAATGGGGCTGGGGCAGCGAACTCCTCGGCCTGGGCAGCGCGGGGCCCATCGAACCCTTCCTGCCCGTGATCATGGTGTCCGTCCTGTTCGGACTGTCGATGGACTACCAGGTCTTCCTCGTCAGCCGGATGTACGAGGAGTGGCTGGAGACCGGCGACAACCGGCGGGCCGTCCGCGTGGGCCTCACCGAAACGAGCCGGGTCATCAACTCGGCCGCCGTCATCATGATCTCCGTCTTCCTGGCCTTCGTCCTCAGCGGCGACCGGATCATCGCGATGTTCGGCATCGCCCTCGCCGCGGCCGTCGCCCTCGACGCGTTCGTGCTGCGCACCCTGCTCGTCCCGGCCCTGATGCACCTGCTCGGCGGCGCCAACTGGTGGCTGCCCGCCTGGCTCGACCGGTGGCTGCCCCGGATCAGCATCGAGCCCCCGGACCGCGGCCCGCATGCGAAACTTCCGGCACAGCGGCCGAGCGAACACAGCGCGGAGCCGGCTGACTCCGTACCCGTGTCCCGCTGACCAGCCGTAAGGACTCCGCGCATGTTCACGATAGACCTGGCCGAAGACGCCCAGCTGCGCCCGCTGGAGGTGTGGCACGCCGAGGAGTTCCTCGCCCACATCGACCGGGGCCGCGAGTTCATCGGCCAGTTCGTCGGTTTCCCCGACCGGGCCACCGACCTGGACTCGGCGCGCGAACTGCTCCGTTCGAACGCCGAGAAGGCCGCGCACGACGGCACCCGCTTCTTCGGCATCTGGGTCGACGGCACGCTCGTCGGCGGCGTGCTCTACCCGGCCTTCGACGCCGCCTCCGGCAACTGCGAGGTCGGCTGCTGGCTGGAGCCCGCCGCCGCCGGACGCGGGCTGGTCACCGCCGCCTGCCGGGTGCTCATCGACTGGGCGTTCAACGGGCGCGGCATGCACCGCGTGGAGTGGCACGTCGCCACCGGGAACAAGAAGAGCATCGCGGTCGCCGAGCGCCTCGGGCTGACCCGTGAGGGCGTGATGCGGGAGAACCACCTGCACCGGGGCGTGCGCCAGAGCACCGAGATCTGGGCCGTCCTCGCCCACGAGTGGTCCGCCCGGACCGCCTGAGCCCGGCCCGCCCGATCCCTGCCCGGGCCCCGCTGCGGCGGGGCCCGCCGCATTTCTCATCAGACTCTCAGACAGGCCGCCTACGGTGCCCCGCATGGACACCACGAAGACCCCCGCCCCGAACGCCTCCGAGGCGGACACCACCCCGGCCGACCTGAAGAAGGCCGAGACCCCCCAGCCCGCCGAGGCCGAGACCGAGGCCGGCGCCGTGCTCACCGACGGGGACCTGGACGACGACGCCTTCGACGAGGACCAGGCCGAGGACGAGCAGCCGAGCCACGTCGGAGCAGCCGCCTCCGCGATCGTCGCCGCGGGTCTCTCCGTCGTCGCCCTCAGCGGCAGCTGGGTCTCGGGCATCGTGTCCGAGCGCACGAGCATCACCGGCCGTCTCGAGCTCTCCCAGGCCGCCGACGCCAACGCGCAGATCGCCGCCCAGTTCGTCGGCCCGTGGCACACCACCGCCCTGGTGAACGGCATCTTCTCCACCCTCGCCCTGATCATCGCCGTCTTCGTGCTGGCCCTGCCCGCCTTCGGCACCCCGCAGCGCACCCTCCCCGCCTGGGTGCGGTCCGTCTCCTGGGCGGGCATCGCCCTGGGCGCCCTGGGCATCCTGCTCTTCGTCCTCATGTACTTCGACCTCCTCCTCGCCATCCCGAAGGCAGCTGGCGCAGCCGGCTAGGACACCCCCCTAGGCACTGCCTTAGGCCTCCTGAGCCCGAACGGGGGACCGCCGGCCCCGGTCTAAGGCCCCCTGCCCCCGGCAGATGCGGCATGCGCCCGATGTGCCGGTACCCCCTGGGACGCGAAGCTCGGATCACACCGAACGAGGTGCCCGAGCAACGCAACCAGGAGTACGAGATGTTCGAGTACGAGATCGCAACCGCCCGCACCGCAGACCTCATCCGCGAGGCCGACGCGTACCGCCTGGTGCGGGAGGCCAAGAAGGCGCGCCGCGCCGCGGCGCGGAGCCAGGAACCCGAAGCGGCGGTGAGAGGACACCGCGGCCGCTTCGCCCGCGCCGCGTAACCCGCGCCGCGACCCGCGTGGACTGACGCGTGATGAGAAGCGCACCGATAACGAGTGCCGCCGGGCAGGACCTCTGTGCGATGCTCGGCGACGTGGAGACCAGATCTGTCAGCCCGGTGTTCGTCGGCCGAGCCGACGAACTGGCCCTGCTCACCGACGCACTCACCCGCGCCGCCGGCCGGGAACCCCAGGCCATGCTCATCGGGGGAGAGGCCGGGGTCGGCAAGACCCGCCTCACCGAGGAGTTCCTCGGAGAAGCGGCCCGCCGCGGCGCCGTGGTCGCCGTCGGGGGATGCGTGGAGATCGGGGCGGAGGGACTTCCCTTCGCCCCGTTTTCGACGGCCCTGCGGACCCTGCACCGGCAGCTCCCCGAGGAGCTCGCCGCAGCTGCCGCCGGCCAGGAGGGCGAACTCGCCCGGATCCTCCCCGAACTCGGCGACACCCCCCGCGGCCCGCACGACGAGGAGAGCACCGCCCGGCTCTTCGAACTGACGGCCCGGATGCTGGAACGGCTCGCCGCCGAACGCCTCGTCGTCCTCGTCCTGGAGGACCTGCACTGGGCGGACACCTCCACCCGGCACCTGCTCTCCTACCTCTTCCGCACCCTCGGCAGCGGCCGGCTCGTCGTGGTCGCCACCTACCGCGCGGACGACGTCCACCGCCGCCACCCGCTGCGCCCGCTCCTCGCCGAACTGGACCGGCTCCGCACCGTCCAGCGCATCGAGCTGCCCCGCTTCAACCGCGCCGAAGTACGCCGGCAGCTCGCCGGGATCCTCGCCTCGCAGCCCGACGAGGACTTCGTGGACTCCGTCTTCGAACGCTCCGACGGCAACGCCTTCTTCGTCGAGGAACTCGTCGCCTCCAAGGCGAGCGGCTGCCGCGCCGGACTCACCGAATCCCTGCGTGACCTGCTCCTCGTCCGCGTCGAGGTCCTCCCGGACGAGGCCCAGCGCGTGGTGCGCATCGTCGCCGAGGGCGGCTCCACCGTCGAATACCCGCTCCTGCGCGCCGTCGCCGGGCTCACCGAGGACGAGCTCATCGAGGCCCTGCGGGCCGCCGTGGGCGCCAACATCCTGCTCGCCACCACCGACGGCGACGGCTACCGCTTCCGCCACTCGCTGGTCCGCGAGGCCGTCAGCGACGACCTGCTGCCCGGTGAGCGCTCCCGCCTCAACCGCCACTACGCCGAAGCCCTGGAGGCCGACGAGTCGCTGATCCGCGCCGAGGAGCGGGCCATCCGGCTGGCGAACTACTGGTACCAGGCGAACGACCCCGCCAAGGCGCTGCCCGCCGTGCTCGCCGCCTCGGTGGCCGCCCGCCGCCGGCACGCCTACTCCGAGCAGCTGCGCCTGCTGGAACGGGCCATGGACCTGTGGGACAGCACCCCGGAGGAGGTCCGCGAGGCGCTGCGCCCGGCGGACGACACCGACGTGTACCCGCCGTGCGGCTGCGACCCGGCCACCACCCCGCTGCAGCGGCTCGACCTGCTGGCGGAGGCGACCGTCGCGGCCCGCTACGGAGGCGAGCGCGAACGAGCCCTGAAGATCACCAAGACGGCCCTGCGGACGCTGGAGGACGGCCACGACCCGCTGCGGGCCGCCTGGTTCTGGACCGAGCGCTCCCGCCTGGTGGCCGGCCTCGGCCGCAGCGACGGCTGGGAGGAGATCGCCAAGGCGCAGGAGCTCGTCCAGGGGCTGCCCCCGTCCCAGGTGCACGCCGAGGTCCTCGTCCGGGCCGCGGGCTGGGGCATGCTCCACAACCCGGGCCCCGGCAACCTCGACGCCGCCCAACGCGCCGTCGCCTACGCGCGGATGGTCGGCGCGGAGGAAGTGGAACTCAACGCCCGGATCACGGTCGGCTGTCTCCTCACCGACGCCGGCACCGGCGAGACCGGCCTCGCCGAGCTGCACGCGGTCAAGGACCGGGCCACCGAACTCGGCCTCACGATGCTCGCGGGACGTGCACATATCAACCTCACCTCTCAGCTGGAAAGCATGGGACGCTCACGGGAAGCGGTGGAGCTGGCCGAAGAGGGAGCGGAACTCGTCGGCAGATCACGGCTGCTGGACACCGAGGCATGGGTGCGCGGCAACATGGCGGAGAGCCTCTACAGCCTCGGACGCTGGGACGAGGCCACCGCCGCGGCCCGGCGGACCCTGCTCGTCGGCCAGAGCGCCGCCCCGCGCGGCTCCGCCTCCGCACGGCTGGCCTACCTCGCCCTCGGCCGGGGCGAACTGGCCGAGGCCGCCCACCAGCTCGCCGCCGCCCACACCCACTTCGGCACCCACGACACCCAGCCCCAGCACCGGATACCGCTCTACCGCCTCGCGATCGGGATCGCCGCGGGCGAGGGCCGGATCGCCGACGTCCGCTCCGAGGTCGCCGCGGCCATCGCGTACGGTTTCCCGCTCGGGCAGCACCGGTACGCCTGGCCGCTGCTGCTCGCGGCCGCCACGGCCGAGGCGGACTCCCGGGGCCTGCCCGCCGCCGACGCCGGCCGCGACGCCGCCCTGGACGTACTGCGCACCGCGGCCCGCACCCTGCCCACCCCGGCCCCGGTGTGGACCGCGCACGCCGAGTACCTGCGCGTCGAACTGCTGCGGGCACAGGAGCGGGACACCGTCGCCGACTGGACCGCCGTCGAGGCGGCCGTCCGCCCGCTGGAGCGCCCGTACCTGCTGGCCCGGGCCCGCCACCGGCTCGCCGAGGCCCTGCTGGCCGCCGGCGGCGACCGGGCCTCCGCGGCCGCCCTGCTCCGCGACGCCCACGCCACCGCCGACCGGCTCGGCTCACGCCGGCTGCGTGAGGACCTGGCCCTGCTCGCCCAGCGCGCCCGGCTGCCGCTGACCGCCGCGGACACGGCCCCGGCCGTGTCCGAACCGGAGGCCGACCCGGCGGAGGCACTCGGCCTGACCAGCCGCGAGCGGGACGTCCTGCGCCTCGTGGCGGCCGGCAGCACCAATCGCAAGATCGCCGAGGAGCTGTTCATCTCCCCGAAGACGGCGAGCGTCCACGTGTCGAACATCCTGGCCAAGCTCGGCGTCGCCGGCCGCGGCGAGGCAGCCGCCCTCGCCCACCGGCTGCGGCTCTTCACCCCGCCCGGGCCGGTCAGCCCCCGGCCGCAGGCCGCCCGGCGAGGCGTATGAGCACCTGACCGGAGTCCAGGTCTATCGGCCCCCGTCCCGGGTCCCCGTCATCGACGTCGACCCGGGACAGCTCCAGCCGTTTCCTCTCCTCGTCCGTGTGCTTGCGTCCGGGACTGAAGAGCTCCTCGATCATGTTGAACACCGCGTCCACCACACCTTTCGGATCCCCATGGGGCCGAGCCGGTCACCGCACTGTCAGTGTCAGGATCCTGTCGTCGCCCGCTTCCGGCGACCCGCGCCCGTCCGTCTCGCTCGTCACCAGCAGCAAGCGGTCCCCGCCCAGGGACACCACCGAGCGCAGCCGCCCGTACCTGCCCTCCAGGAACGCCTCCGGCTCGGCCACCGGCTCCGCCCCGGCCAGCGGGATCCGCCACAGGCGGTTCCCCTTGAGCCCGGCCATCCACAGCGAGCCCTCGGCCCACGCGATCCCGCTCGGCGAGGCCTCGTCGGTCTTCCACACGGCCACCGGATCCCGCAGGCCCGGCCTGCCGGCCTTCCCCTCGGCCTCCGGCCAGCCGTAGTTCACGCCGGGCTCGATCAGGTTCAGCTCGTCCCAGGCCTTCTGGCCGAACTCGGCCGCCCACAGCCGTTTGTCCTTGTCCCAGGCGAGCCCCTGCACATTGCGGTGCCCGTAGGAGTAGACGACCGAATCCGGCTCCGGATTGCCGTGCACCGGATCCCCGTCCGGGGTCATCCGCAGGATCTTGCCACCCAGCGACTTCTTGTCCTGCGCGAGCCCGGTCTCACCGGTTTCGCCCGTCCCCGCGTAGAGCATCTTGTCCGGGCCGAAGGCGATCCGGCCGCCGTTGTGGATCAGACCCTTGGGAATGCCCCGCAGCACCGTGTCCGGCGCACCCAGCTGCTGCCCGGCGGGCCGCTGCTCGTCATAGCGCATCCGGGCGATGCGGTTGTCGGACTCCGTCGTGAAGTACACGTACACCAGCCGGTCCGAGGCGAAGGAAGGCGACAGCGCCAGACCCATCAGTCCGCCCTCCCCGCCCGGGGCCACTCCCGGCACCTCGCCGATCTGCGTCACCGCGCCCGAGCCCACCGCGACCCTGCTGATCGTCCCCTTGTCCCGCGAGGCCACCAGCAGGTCCCCGCCGGGCAGCGGGGACACGCCCCAGGGGGACTCCAGGCCCTTGGCGACCTCGCCGATCACCGTCACCGCGCCCTTCGCCGGCGGGCCGGACGCCTCCGGCGAGGCGGACGCACCACCCGACGGGCCGGCTGACGCCGTGCCCGCCGCCGTGCCCGGTGGAGAAGTTCCCGGCTCCGCTCTCGGCCCCGCGGCGGGGCCTCCCGACGGCGAACATCCCGCCGCCAGCAGGGCGCCGCACCCGGCCATCGCCACCGCCGCCAGCACGCCCCGGCGACGCCCGCCCAAGGCCCCGTACCCCGCCTGCCGCCCGCGAGCACTTCCGTATCGCATCGCCCTCTCCCTTCCGGTCGTCCGATCCTGCCCCTTCACCAGACCCAACAGCCGCGACGGTTCCCGAAGTTCCACCACTCGTACACCCGATCGAGTGGTTGTGGGTCCGGGCCCGCTCAGTCCCAGGCTCCCACCGCGACCGGCAGGGCCGCGATCTCGGCCAGATCCCCGGCCGTCAGCCGGACCTCCGCCGCCCGCGCGTTCTCCGCCGCCCACCGCGCCCGGTCGGCCCCCGGCACCGGAACCACCTGCGGTCCCTGCGCCAGCACCCATGCCAGCGCCACCTGCGCGGCCGTCACCCCGGACCCGTGCCGCCCGGCCACCCGCCGCAGCCCCGCCACCAGCGCCTGGTTCGACGCCATCGCGTGCGCGGTGAACCGGGGATGGCGGGCCCGCACGTCCTCCGACTCGAAACCCTCACCCGGAGTGAGCGTCCCGGTCAGGAACCCGCTGCCCAGCGGCATCGCCGCCAGGAAGCCCACGCCGCGCGCCGCACACCACGGCAGGAGCTGCCACGCCGCCTCCGGCGACCACACCGACAGCTCCGCCTGCACGGCGCTCACCGGGAACACCTGCTGCGCCCGCTCCAGGTGCCGCACGGTCGTCCCGTACGCCCGGTCCCCGCGCCGCCCGGCCCCCGGCCCGGCCCCGGCCCCCAGCGCGCAGTACCCGAGCGCCCGCACCTTGCCCGCGCCCACCAGCTCCGCCATCGCGCCCCAGGTCTCCTCCACGGGCACGTCCGGATCCACCCGGTGCAGCTGGTAGAGGTCTATGACGTCGGTCCGCAGCCGCCGCAGCGTGGCGTCGCAGGCCCGCCGCAGATAGCCGGGCCGCCCGTCGGCCACCACGTGCTGGTCGCCGGCCCGCAGCCCCACCTTGGCCGAGACGAACGCCTCCGACCGCCGCTCCGCCAGCACCCGCCCCAGCAGCAGCTCATTGGTGAACGGCCCGTACAGATCGGCCGTGTCCAGCAGGTTCGACCCCAGGTCCAGCGCCGTGTGCACCGCTGCCAGCGACTCCTGCCCCCGCCGCCGCGAAGGCGCGTACGCCCAGCTCATCGGCATACAGCCGAGCCCGACGGCGCCCACCGTCAGCGCCCCCGCCCCGATCGACCTGCGCTCCACCCGTGCGTCCCCCTCCCGGTCCGGCACACAACCTAACCAACGGCCTGATCCGAACACCTGGCATAGCCTCGTGATCATGACTGTAAAGAACCCCGACGTCTGGCTCCCGTTCCCCGCCGACGAGATCGACGGACTGCCCGGCTCCTTCACGTACCGCCACTGGGACGGGGAGGAGGAGTTCCCGGCCGATCCGGCCGACTGCGTCTTCTACGTCACCCCGTACATGAAGTCCCCGGCCGTCACGGTGCGTCCGCTGGCCGCCATGCCCGCCCTCCGGGTCGTCCAGACCCTCACCGCCGGCACGGACCACATCCTCGGCGGCCTCGGCCGGCTGCCCGCCGGCGTGCGCCTGTGCAACGCGGCCGGCGTGCACACGGCGAGCACCGCCGAACTCGCCCTCGCCCTGACCCTCGCCTCCCTGCGCGGCATCCCCGGCATGGTCCGCGGCCAGGACCGCGAGGAATGGCGGTTCGGCGTCTACGACGCCCTCGCCGACAAGTCCGTACTGATCATCGGTTACGGGTCGATCGGCTCGGCCGTCGAGGACCGGCTCGTGCCCTTCGAGTGCGAGCGGATCACCCGCGTCGCCCGCTCGGCGCGCACCGCACCGCGCGGACCCGTCCACGCCCTGGCCGATCTGCCCGAACTCCTGCCGGGCGCCGACGTGGTGATCCTCACGACCCCGCTGGACGACACCACCCGCGGGCTGGCCGGGGCCGAGTTCCTGGGCCGCATGAAGGACGGCGCCCTGCTGGTCAACGTCGCCCGCGGTCCCGTCGTCGACACCAAGTCCCTGCTGGCCGAGGTGGAGTCGGGCCGGCTGCGCGCGGCGCTCGACGTGACGGACCCGGAACCGCTGCCCGCCGGCCACCCGCTCTGGCATGCTCCGAACGTCCTGATCACGCCTCATGTCGGCGGCAGCAGCACCGCTTTCGAGCCGCGGGCCAAGCGCATGCTGGCGCGCCAGCTCACCCGGTTCGCCGCCGGAGAGCCCGTGGAGCACACGGTACTGATCACCACCTGACACGCCGTGCACACACTCCGCAGTCACCCGAATGCGCTCAGTGGGCCCAACTCCCCGCGTGGTAACGGAGCGTAGATAAACTATGTCCCTGAGTGACGAAAGTGGTGTATCGTCCGGAAGAAGGGGCTGCGCCGCGAACGTCTGGCGCTGGGGAGTGATCGGACACTTTGGGGGGCGACGGGCGATGTACGGCCAATGGACGAAGGACCCGACGCGGCAGAGCCGCCGGAGGCGACGTTGCAGGGACTGGGCTGCGCCGGAACCAGCCGGCGAGGGGGACCGGTGAGCGCCCAGGGGGCCGCGCTCCTGAACCGCCCGTCCCTCTCCGGCGGAGGCGGAGGCAGGGGTCTGGCCATGCAGCTGCTCCTCGCGCTGGTCTGCGGGGGATACGCCGTCGGCGCCGCCCTCAACTGGGGATCGGATGAAGTCGCCGAGATCATGGGCGACTTCGGGCTGAGCGCGGCCGGATTACTCGCCGCGGTGTCCTGCTACTCCTACGCGCGGGCGATCGACAGCCGCGAGCGTCCCGCCTGGCTGCTCTTCGCCTTCTCCTCCCTCATGGGCGCCTCCGGCAACGCTGTCTGGGGCTGGTACGAGGTGGTCCTCGACCAAGCCATGCCGGAGCCCTCGCCGGCCGACTTCGCCTTCCTGTGCTTCGCCCCGCCGGCCATCGTGGGCTTGCTCGTCCTCGCCAAACGCCCGGTCACCCGCGCCGGGTGGGTCTGCCTCGGGCTCGACTCCTGGCTCATCGGCGGCTCCCTGCTGACCCTCTCCTGGAGCCTGGCGCTGGCCCACGCGGCACAGACCGCGCAGACCAGCTCCCCCGGCAGCGTCCCGCGCGCCGCCCTCTCCCTGGCCTATCCGCTCCTGGACATCGCGCTGGTCTCGATGGTCCTGGTGCTGCACTTCCGGCGGTCCGACACCAACCGGTCCGCCGTCAACACCGCCATCGCCGCGCTCGCCCTGACCGTGCTCAGCGACGCCCTGTTCACCTCACCGCTGCTGAGAGGGGGGTACCAGTCCGGCCAGCTGCTCGACGCCGGCTGGTTCGCGGGCTCGCTGCTGCTCGCGTACGCCCCCTGGGGCGCCCGGCGCCACCATCCCGGGCCGGAAGCCATCGGTCCCCGGCGCGTCGAGAGGCCGCACAGCCGCCCCATCACCGGGTCGCTGCCCGCCCTCACCCCGTACCTCGCGGCCGCCGTGTGCACCCTGGGCATCCTCTACAACGTCGTGGACGGCCGGAAGGTCGACCGGGTCGTCGTCTTCACCGGCTGCACCGTCGTGCTCGCCCTCGTCATCCGCCAGGGCATCATGCTCCTCGACAACATCGCGCTGACGCAGGAACTGGCCCAGAAGGAGAACCACTTCCGCTCCCTGGTCCAGGGCTCCAGCGACGTCATCATGATCGCCGCGCCCACTGGGACCCTGCGGTACGTGAGCCCCGCCGCCGCCGGGGTCTACGGCCGCGAGGCGGAGGAGCTGGTCGGCACCGAGCTCGCCACCCTGATCCACCCCGACGACCTCGGCAGAGTGGTCCACGAGGTACGCCGCTTCCTCGCCGCGCCGCCGGCCGAGGAGCCCACCACCCGCATCGAATGCCGCTTCAAATCGGGCGGCGGCGAGTGGCTCAACGTGGAGTCCACCGTCAACCGCCACCAGGGCGGACTCATCCTCAACAGCCGGGACGTCACCGAACGGGTCCGCCTCCAGGCACAGCTCCAGCACAGCGCCGAACACGACCCGCTGACGGACCTGCCCAACCGGGCCCTGTTCACCCGCCGCGTCCGGCAGGCCCTGACCGGCCGGCGCGCGGGCGACCACAGCTCCGCCGTGCTCTTCATCGACCTCGACGGCTTCAAGGCGGTCAACGACACCATCGGCCACCAGGCCGGCGACGAGCTGCTCATCGAGGCCGCCCGCAGACTCCAGGACTCGGTCCGCGCCGGGGACACCGCGGCCCGCCTCGGCGGCGACGAGTTCGCCGCGCTGATCCTCGGAGACGGCAGCCGCGACCGCAGCGCCCGCGAGTACCAGGTGCACGAGATCGCCGACCGGCTGCGCACCACGCTCTCCCAGCCCTACCGGATCGCCGGCAGCGAGGTCCGGGTCGCCGCGAGCATCGGCGTGGCCTTCGCCGACCCGGGCATCACCCCTTCGGACCTGATGCGCAACGCGGATCTCGCGATGTACCGGGCCAAGGCGGGCGGCAAGGACCGCGTCGAGCTGTACGCCCCCCAGATGCAGGCCGAGGTCGTCCGGAAGGCCGAGCTGGCCGGGCGGCTGCGGACCGCGCTCCACGAGGGGGAGTTCGCCCTGCTGCACCAGCCCGTGGTCTCGCTGGCCACCGGCGAGGTCTCCGCCGTGGCCGCGCAGGCCCGCTGGCGCTCGGCCCAGGGGATCTTGTTCACCCCGGCGGAGTTCCTCCGGGTGGCCGAGTACAGCGAGGGCGCCGCCGCGGGGCAGGACACCCCTCCCGGCTTCGCCGCGGGCACCAGCACCCGCAGCGCCGAGCTGGGGCGCTGGCTGCTGGAGCAGGCCGTGGAGCAGGCCGCCGACCGCCACCGGGCCGGGCACGACGTACCCGTGGCCGTCCGTATGACCGCCCAGCGCCTGCTCGACCGGGCCGTGCCCCTCGGCTCCGTGGAGGCGCTGCTGACCCGGCACGGGCTGCCCTCCGGGGCCCTGGTCCTGGAGCTCGCCGTTTCCGACCCCAGAGTGCCCTTCGACGATCTGGAGCGCCGCCTCACCGCACTGCACCGGCTCGGTGTGGGCATCGCCCTGGACGGCTTCGGCAGCGGCTATGCCGCCATCAGCGCCCTGCGCCGCCTGCCGGTGGACATGCTGAAGCTGGACCGGGGCCTGGTCGAGGGCGTCGTGGAATCCGCCCGCCTCCACAAGATCACCGCGGGATTGTTGCGGATCGCAAACGACCTGGGCATGCAGTCGGTGGCCGACGGGGTGGATCTGCCCGAGCAGGTCACGGCCCTGCGCGCCATGGGGTGCACGCACGGCCAGGGAATGGCCTTCTCCGGGCCACTCGACGAATACAGGCTGCGGCGCGCGCTGGTGCGCGGTACGTTCCCAGTACCGGGCGGAACGGCCCAGCCGGCTTTGGCCGGAGGTTCCCCCGGGGGATCGATGGCCATCCGCAGAGGCTCACATAATGAGACGCCCGTCCCACCTACTTGACATCACCCTCCCGCCGGAGGGAGGGTCAGTGCCATGCGCACCCGAATTCTCGTACTTGGAAAGCGCGTCGGCTGAAGCTGGGACCAGCATGTCCCCGCTCAACGCACCCGACGCGCTCCCCTCGCTTGCCTCCCGGCACGAGGGGTTTTTTGTTGCACTGGCACAGAGTCGAATCCTCGTAAAACCCTCAGCTTCGAGAAGAGAATGCCGATGACCGAGCAGGCCACCGGGGCCCACCATCCGCAGCCGCGGCCCCGTTCCGGCGGACAGCAGTCCGCCGCAGTTGAGCACGTCACGGGTGCGCAGTCCCTCATCCGCTCTCTCGAAGAGGTGGGGTGCGACACCGTCTTCGGCATTCCGGGCGGCGCCATCCTCCCCGCGTACGACCCGATGATGGACTCGAAGAAGGTCCGTCACATCCTGGTCCGCCACGAGCAGGGGGCCGGCCACGCCGCCACCGGCTACGCGCAGGCCACCGGCAAGGTCGGCGTCTGCATGGCCACCTCCGGCCCGGGTGCCACGAACCTGGTCACCCCGATCGCCGACGCGCACATGGACTCCGTCCCGCTCGTCGCGATCACCGGCCAGGTCTCCTCCAAGGCGATCGGCACCGACGCCTTCCAGGAGGCGGACATCGTCGGCATCACCATGCCGATCACCAAGCACAACTTCCTGGTCACCAAGGCCGAGGACATCCCGCGGACGATCGCCGAGGCCTTCCACATCGCCTCCACCGGCCGCCCCGGCCCGGTCCTGGTCGACATCGCCAAGGACGCACTGCAGGCGAGGACCACCTTTTCGTGGCCGCCCGCCCAGGACCTCCCCGGTTACCGGCCGGTCACCAAGCCGCACGCCAAGCAGATCCGCGAGGCCGCCAAGCTCATCTGCCAGGCCAAGCGCCCGGTGCTGTACGTCGGCGGCGGCGTCATGAAGTCCGGCGCGACCGCCGAGCTGAAGGTCCTCGCCGAACTGACCGGGATCCCGGTCAGCACCACGCTGATGGCGCTGGGCTCCTTCCCCGACAGCCACCCGCTGCACGTCGGCATGCCCGGCATGCACGGCGCGGTCACCGCCGTCACCGCGCTCCAGAAGTCGGACCTGCTGATCGCGCTCGGCACCCGCTTCGACGACCGCGTCACCGGCAAGCTGGACAGCTTCGCCCCGTTCGCAAAGATCATCCACGCGGACATCGACCCGGCCGAGATCGGCAAGAACCGCGCGGTCGACGTCCCGATCGTCGGCGACGCCCGCGAGGTCATCGCCGACCTGATCCAGGCCGTCCAGGCCGAGCACACCGAGGGCAACGCCGGTGACTACAGCGCCTGGTGGAAGGACCTCAGCCGCTGGCGCGAGACGTACCCGCTGGGCTACGAGCTGCCCGAGGACGGCAGCCTCTCGCCGCAGCAGGTCATCGAGCGGATCGGCGCGCTCGCGCCGAAGGGCACCGTCTTCGCGGCCGGTGTCGGCCAGCACCAGATGTGGGCCTCGCACTTCGTCAAGTACGAGGAGCCCCGCACCTGGCTGAACTCCGGCGGCGCCGGAACCATGGGCTACGCGGTCCCGGCCGCCATGGGCGCCAAGGTCGGCGTGCCCGAGCGCACGGTCTGGGCGATCGACGGCGACGGCTGCTTCCAGATGACCAATCAGGAACTGGTCACCTGCGCGCTGAACAACATCCCGATCAAGGTCGCGATCATCAACAACGGTGCGCTGGGCATGGTCCGCCAGTGGCAGACCCTCTTCTACAACCAGCGCTACTCCAGCACCGTGCTGCACGCGGATGAGACCGGCTTCGACGCGGTGGGCTCGCAGATGGGCGAGTCGACCGCCCCCCGCAAGGGCACCCGCGTCCCGGACTTCGTCAAGCTGTCCGAGGCCATGGGCTGCGTCGCGCTGCGCTGCGAGGACCCGGCCGACCTCGACAAGGTCATCGCCGAGGCCAACGCGATCAACGACCGTACGGTCGTCATCGACTTCATCGTCCACGAGGACGCCATGGTGTGGCCGATGGTCGCCGCCGGCACCTCCAACGACGAGGTCATGGCAGCCCGGGGCGTCCGTCCCGACTTCGGCGACAACGAAGACGACTGAGCCGAGAGAGCCGAGAGAGAGAACGCCTCACATGTCCAAGCACACGCTCTCCGTCCTGGTCGAGAACACGCCCGGCATCCTCGCCCGGATCGCCGCGCTGTTCTCCCGCCGCGGGTTCAACATCGACTCCCTCGCGGTCGGTGTCACCGAGCACCCCGACATCTCCCGCATCACCATCGTCGTGAACGTCGAGGACCTTCCGCTGGAGCAGGTGACCAAGCAGCTCAACAAGCTGGTCAACGTGCTCAAGATCGTGGAGCTGGAGTCGCACAACGCGATCGAGCGCGAACTCGTCCTGGTCAAGGTCCGCGCCGACAACGAGACCCGCTCGCAGATCGTCGAGATCGTCCAGCTGTTCCGGGCCAAGACGGTCGACGTCTCCCCGGAGGCCGTCACCATCGAGGCCACCGGCGGCTCCGACAAGCTCGGCGCGATGCTCAAGATGCTGGAGCCCTTCGGCATCAAGGAGCTCGTGCAGTCCGGCACGATCGCCATAGGGCGTGGCGGACGGTCCATCACGGACCGCAGCCTGCGCGCGCTCGACCGCAGCGCCTGACGTGCCCGTCGTGCCCGGCGTGGGCGGAGCGGCCGGTACAACGGACGCGCAAGACACGTCGGACACGCTCACGTTCGCATAGCGAGACCGAGAAACTCAGATTCCGTTCCCCGCCGTACGGTGGGAGCAACACCAGCGCACCAAGGAGATATCCCAGTGGCCGAGCTGTTCTACGAGAACGACGCCGACCTGTCCATCATCCAGGGCCGCAAGGTCGCGGTCATCGGTTACGGCAGCCAGGGCCACGCCCACGCGCTGTCGCTCCGTGACTCCGGCGTCGACGTCGTCGTCGGCCTGAAGGAGGGCTCGAAGTCCAAGGCCAAGGCCGAGGAGCAGGGCCTGAAGGTCCTCCCGGTGGCCGAGGCCGCCGAGTGGGCGAACGTCATCATGATCCTGACGCCGGACCCGCTCCAGGCCGAGATCTACGAGGAGTCCATCAAGGACCACCTCAAGGAGGGCGACGCGCTCTTCTTCGGCCACGGCTTCAACGTCCGCTACGGCTTCATCAAGCCCCCGGCCCACGTGGACGTCGCCCTGGTCGCGCCGAAGGGTCCGGGCCACCTGGTCCGCCGCCAGTACGAGGAGGGCCGCGGCGTTCCGTGCATCGCGGCCGTCGAGCAGGACCACTCGGGCAACGCCTTCGCCCTCGCGCTCTCGTACGCGGCCGGCATCGGCGGCACCCGCGCCGGCGTCATCAAGACCACCTTCACCGAGGAGACCGAGACCGACCTGTTCGGTGAGCAGGCCGTCCTCTGTGGTGGCGCCTCCGCGCTGGTCAAGGCCGGTTTCGAGACCCTGACCGAGGCCGGCTACCAGCCGGAGATCGCGTACTTCGAGTGCCTGCACGAGCTGAAGCTCATCGTGGACCTCATGTACGAGGGCGGCCTGGAGAAGATGCGCTGGTCGGTCTCCGAGACCGCCGAGTGGGGCGACTACATCACCGGCCCGCGGATCATCACCGACGCCACCAAGGCCGAGATGAAGAAGGTCCTCGCGGAGATCCAGAGCGGCGAGTTCGCCAACACCTGGATGGCCGAGTACAAGGCCGGTCTGCCGAAGTACAACGAGTACAAGAAGGCCGACGAGGCGCACCTGCTCGAGACCACCGGCAAGAAGCTGCGCAAGCTGATGAGCTGGGTCGACAGCAGCGAGGGCTGATCGGGTGAACGGCGGGGCCGGGACGGTGCGTCCCGGCCCCGCCGCACACGGCCGGACGGGCCGCGGGACACCCCGGCTTGTCCAAGGCGGCCAACCACGGACGGGTGATCCTTCCGTACAGGCGGAAATCCGGCCCGCCACCGCCACTACACTGCTCAACACAACGCGTCAGGCCCACAGTGTCGTGCGTCTTCCACGCGGCTACCCCCTCCACCGCCTGCGGCCGTCGGGACGGCCGTCCGCACTGGACCTGTGAGGACCCACGTGAGCTCGAAACCTGTCGTACTCATCGCCGAAGAGCTGTCGCCCGCCACCGTGGAGGCGCTCGGCCCGGACTTCGAGATCCGGCACTGCAACGGCGCCGACCGCGCCGAGCTGCTGCCCGCGATCGCCGACGTCGACGCGATCCTCGTCCGCTCCGCCACCAAGGTCGACGCCGAGGCCATCGCCGCCGCCAGGAAGCTGCGGGTCGTCGCCCGCGCCGGCGTGGGTCTGGACAACGTCGACGTCTCCGCCGCCACCAAGGCCGGCGTGATGGTCGTCAACGCGCCGACCTCCAACATCGTGACCGCCGCCGAGCTCGCCTGCGGCCTGCTCGTCGCCACCGCCCGCAACATCCCGCAGGCCAACACCGCCCTCAAGAACGGCGAGTGGAAGCGGAACAAGTACACGGGTGTCGAGCTCAGCGAGAAGACCCTCGGCGTCGTCGGCCTCGGCCGCATCGGCGTGCTGGTCGCGCAGCGCATGTCGGCCTTCGGCATGAAGATCGTCGCGTACGACCCCTACGTGCAGCCCGCGCGCGCCGCCCAGATGGGCGTCAAGATGCTGACGCTGGACGAGCTCCTCGAGGTCGCCGACTTCATCACCGTGCACCTGCCCAAGACCCCCGAGACCCTCGGTCTCATCGGGAACGAGGCGCTGCACAAGGTGAAGCCGTCCGTCCGCATCGTCAACGCCGCGCGCGGCGGGATCGTGGACGAGGCCGCGCTGTACTCGGCCATCAAGGAGGGCCGCGTCGCCGGCGCCGGCCTCGACGTGTACGCGAAGGAGCCCTGCACGGACTCCCCGCTGTTCGAGCTCGACCAGGTGGTCTGCACCCCGCACCTCGGCGCGTCCACGGACGAGGCCCAGGAGAAGGCCGGTGTCTCGGTCGCCAAGTCGGTGCGCCTCGCGCTCGCCGGTGAGCTCGTGCCGGACGCGGTCAACGTCCAGGGCGGTGTCATCGCCGAGGACGTCCGTCCGGGCCTGCCGCTCGCCGAGAAGCTCGGCCGCATCTTCACCGCCCTCGCGGGCGAGGTCGCGGTCCGCCTCGACGTCGAGGTCTGCGGCGAGATCACCCAGCACGACGTGAAGGTGCTCGAACTCTCCGCGCTGAAGGGTGTCTTCGAGGACGTCGTCGACGAGACGGTCTCCTACGTCAACGCCCCGCTGTTCGCGCAGGAGCGCGGTGTCGAGGTGCGCCTGACCACCAGCTCGGAGTCCCCGGACCACCGCAACGTGGTGACCGTCCGCGGCACCCTCTCCGACGGCCAGGAGGTCTCGGTCTCCGGCACGCTCGCCGGCCCGAAGCACCTGCAGAAGATCGTCGGCGTCGGCGAGTACGACGTGGACCTGGCGCTCGCCGACTTCATGGTCGTGCTGCGCTACACCGACCGCCCGGGCGTGGTCGGCAAGGTCGGCCAGCTGCTCGGCGAGGCCGGCCTGAACATCGCGGGCATGCAGGTCGCCCGCGCCGAGGAGCACGGCGAGGCGCTCGCGGTCCTCACCGTCGACGCCGAGGTCCCGGCGAACGTCCTCGCGGACATCGCCGCCGAGATCGGCGCCGTCTCGGCGCGCACGGTCAGCCTCGGCTGATCGCAGGACCGACAGGGAAGGGCCCGGGGGAGTTCCCCCCGGGCCCTTCCGCGTCGTACGGCTCCCGCGCCGTGACCGGTTCCCCGATCAGTGGTACGTCGGCTCCTGCACGCCGTCTCCGGGAACCGGGGCCCGCTCCGCCGCGGCCGGGGCCGGGGCTTCGATCCCGCGCATCAGAGCCGCGGCGAGCACGGCCGCCGCGAGCAGCAGCGCCGTACCGCCCCAGGCCGCGTACTGCATGCCGTGGACGAAGGCCTCGCGGGCCAGGGCCAGCACCTGCTCGCCGGCTTCCCCGCCGAGCTGCTGGGCGGTGGCCACCGCGCCGCCCAGGGTCTCGCGGACCGCGGGCTCGGAGCCGGCGAGGTCGCTGCGGTAGACGGCGGTGGCGAGGCTGCCCAGCAGGGCCATGCCGAGGGCGCCGCCGAACTCCTGGCCCGTCTCCAGCAGGGAGGCGGCCGAGCCGGCCTTCTCGGCGGGGGCGGAGCCCAGCGCCATGGCCGAGACCAGCGACATCACGGTGACCAGACCGGAGGCGAGCACGCCGGCGCCCGTCAGCAGCAGCCACAGCGAGTCCTGGCCGACCAGGCCGATCAGGGCGAATCCGGCCGCGGCGAGGACGAACCCGCCGGCGATGACGTAGGCCGGCTCCACCTTCTGGGCCAGGGCCGCGGAGGCCGGGGCGGCGGCGCCGATGACGACGGACGGGGCGAGGCTCCACAGGGCGGCCTCGAGGGTGCCCATGCCCAGCACCGACTGGAGGTACTGGGTGGTGAAGTAGGCCGAGCCCATCATCGCGAAGGCGGCGACGGTGTTGAGGCCGACGCCCGCCCCGAAGCCGCGGCCCCGGAAGAGCGCCCGGCTGACCATCGCGTCGTCACGGGTGCGCTGGCGGCGGACGAAGACGTACCCGAAGGCCAGGCCCACGGCCACGCTGCCCAGGTAGAGGGGCTCGAAGCCCTCGGCGGCGATCTCCTTCAGGCCGTAGACCACGGGCAGGACGGCGGCCATGGACAGCGGCACGCTCAGCAGGTCGAAGCGGCCGGGGGCCGGGTCCTTGAACTCCGGGACCAGGACCGGGACCAGGACCAGCAGGAGCACCATCGCGGGGACGTTGATCAGGAAGACCGAACCCCACCAGAAGTGGTTCAGCATCAGTCCGCTCAGGACCGAACCGAGGGCGATGCCGCCGGTCATGACGCCGGACCAGATCGCGATGGCCTGGCCGCGCTGCCTGGCGTCCTGGAAGAGGTTGCGCACGAGCGCCAGCGTGGACGGCATCAGGGTCGCCCCGCCGATGCCGAGCAGGACCCGGGCCGCGATCAGCATCTCCGCGCTGGTGGCGTAGGCGGCGGCCACCGAGGCGAGGCCGAAGGCGCTCGCGCCGATCAGGAGCAGCCGGCGCCGGCCGATCCGGTCTCCCAGCGAGCCCATCGTCATCAGCAGGCCGGAGAGGGCGAAGGCGTAGCTGTCGAAGATCCAGAGCTGCTGGGTGGCGCTGGGGTCCAGCTCGCGGGTGATGGCGGGGATGGCGAAGTAGAGGACGGAGACGTCCATCGAGACCAGGAGCAGCGGCAGCACGAGGACGGTGAAGGCGGTCCATTCGCGGCGGCCGGCGAGGCGCGCTGTGGCAGCGGGGTTCGTCATGAGAAGCAATGTACAGACGTCATAAACGTTTGTCTATGACGGTTGTATGGGACGGCCGTCTTGCTACGGTGACGGCATGGGACATCGTGAAGATCTGCTCGAAGGCGCCAAGAAGTGCCTGGTCGAGAAGGGTTTCGTGCGCACCACGGCGCGAGACGTCGTGAAGGCCTCGGGCGCGAACCTGGCCTCCATCGGCTACCACTACGGTTCGAAGGACGCCCTGCTCGCCGAGGCCTTCATCGACTTGATGCAGCAGCTGGGCGCGGTCTTTCAGGACCGTGTGGAAGGCGAGGGCGGCTCGCTGGAACGGTTCCGCGCGGTCTGGGACGGCTTCCTCGCCCAGCGGGACGAGGCCGGTCCGGTCTGGGCGGCCAGCCTGGAGGTCGCACTGGCCCGCGACCGGATGCCTGATCTGCGGGCGCTGCTCGCGGCCTCGCAGGCCGAGGGGCGCCGGGGTCTGATCGCGATGCTCACCGGGACCCCGGAGGAGGAGATCACCGAACGGGAGGAGCGGACGCTGGGCGCCTTCTACCAGGCGCTGCTGAACGGCCTGATGATCCAGTGGCTGTTCGACCCGAAATCGGCGGCCAGCGCCGAGGAACTCACCGAGGGCATGCGGGCGGCCTCGGCGGCGGCGCTGGGACGCCCGCGCTCGGAGCCGGAGCCGCAGCCTGCGCCGGAGCAGGCCGCGGACCCGCAATAGGCGCAGCCCGGGCGGCCGATGGCCGCGGCGGCGCACCGAGCGGGAGCGTCCGTGCCACGAAACCCTTGGGGAGCCGAGGAGTTCGGGGGCTCAGGCCAGGCGGGCTGCCTTGAGGGCCATGTGGAGCAGCAGCCGGTCCTCGCCCTCGTCCAGGTCGAGGCCGGTCAGCTGCTCCACCTTGGCGAGCCGGTAGTACAGCGTCTGCCGGTGGATGCCCAGGGCCGCCGCCGCCCGGCCCGCCTGGCCCGCGCAGTCCAGGAACACCTCCGCGCTACGGGCGAGTTCGCGGTGGGCCGGGGTCAGCAGGGCGCGCGTCGCGGGGTCGTCCACCGGGTCGGCGGCCACGGCCGCCAGCAGCCGGTACGGGCCGATCGCCGACCAGCGGGCGACCGGGCCGAGCCGGGGCTGCGCGGCGGCCGCCCGGGCCGCGGCCACCGCCTGCTCCCAGGCTGCGGGCAGTTCCGCGAGCGCCCGGACCGGTTCGGCCACTCCGGCCGTCACCGGCCGCGACCGCGCGTCCCCCGCGCCGGCCCGCGGCAGGAGCCGTTCCATCGCCGTCACGGCCGCGGCGACGGCGTCGCTCGAGCGCAGCCTCAGCAGCACCGCCAGGGCCGGGGCGCGGCCGGACGGCGTACCGCCGCCGCTCGCGCCCCCGGAGCCGTCCGGTCCGCCCGGCCCGGCCCCGCCCGGGACCGCGCACACCGCTGCGGCGCCCGGCACCGAGGCCGGCACCTCCCCGGTCCACGGCGCCACGCACACCGCCGCGTGCAGTCCCTCCGCGGCCGGGCCCAGGGCGACCCGCAGCGCGGCCACCGCCATCTCCTGCTGCCAGCCCCGGCCTGCCGTG
This sequence comes from Streptomyces sp. NPDC046303, assembly GCF_055588085.1. Classification (NCBI taxonomy): domain Bacteria; kingdom Bacillati; phylum Actinomycetota; class Actinomycetes; order Kitasatosporales; family Streptomycetaceae; genus Streptomyces; species Streptomyces sp. NPDC046303. Next base: position 91,409 of record NZ_JBVJFA010000003.1, on the reverse strand, counting down.
AGCACCGCCAGGAACTCCCGCGACAGGTCTGCCCCCGCCTTCGCCTCCTGGTCGAGCAGCACCCCGATGCGCTGCGCCACCTCCATCGCCGCGGCCAGTTCCGCCGGCCCCGGCCCCGGATCCTGGTCGAGGAGCCACACGTAGCCCTGCACGATGCCCCGGCACCGCACCGGCAGGCAGATCCGCCCCCGGAACACCCCGGCCTCGGGGGCCGCGGGGATGTGCACGGGGCCGGTGGCGCGGGCGATGCCGAAACCCTCGAACCAGGACCGGACGGCCGCCGTCGACTGCCGGGTCAGGATCGAGCGGGTGCGCACCGGGTCCATGGCCTGGTCGTCGTCGCTGTCGTGCGCGCCGAATGCGATCAGCCGGAAGTCCCGGTTCTCCAGCGTCGCCGGTGCGCCCAGCAGCGCCGAGATCTCGTCCACCAGGTCCTGGTAATCGCCCTTCACCCGGACATTCTCCCACCTCCGAGCAGCCCCTTCAGACAGATGTATGAGATCCGGGACACGGATGCGTGACAGCTGTCGATGGCAGAGGATCAAACCGATCCTTAGGTTTCACGGTGGTTTTACTTGCGCTTTTCTTCTGCCACCCGCTGGAGGTGCACCCGTGCTGGGTCCCGTGATCCTCGCCGCTTCGCGCAGCGCCACAATGCGTCGTATCGTCTCGGCCGCCCCGGTGACCAAGCCCGTGGTGAACCGGTTCATCCCCGGTGAGACGGTCGACCAGGTGATCCCGATCGTCGAGCGCCTCACGCGCGACGGCCTCGAGGTCACCCTCGACGTCGTCGGCGAGGACATCACCGAGGTGGCGCAGTCGCACGCCGCCCGCGACGCCTACCTCGAGCTCATCGGGCGCCTCGCGGAGCTCGGCCTCGGCGAGACCGTCGAGATGTCCGTGAAGCTGTCGATGTTCGGACAGGCGCTGGAGGGCGGCCACGAGCTCGCGCTCGCCAACGTCCGCCCGGTCGTCGAGGCCGCCGCCGCCATCGGCACCACCGTGACCCTCGACGCCGAGGACCACACCACCCTCGACTCGATGTTCGCCATCCACGAGGAGCTGCGCCGGGACTTCCCGCAGACCGGCTGCGTCATCCAGGCCTACCTCTTCCGCACGGAGGCCGACGCCCGCCGGCTGGCCGAGTCCGGCAGCCGCGTCCGGATCGTGAAGGGCGCCTACAAGGAGCCCGCCGAGGTCGCCTACCAGGACAAGACCGAGATCGACAGGGCGTACGTCCGGATCATGAAGATCCTGATGAACGGCGAGGGCTACCCGATGATCGGGTCCCACGACCCGCGGCTGATCGCCATCGGCCAGGAGCTCGCCCGGCAGGCCGGGCGCAAACTGGATGAGTACGAATTCCAGATGCTGTACGGCATCCGCAGCGAAGAGCACCTGCGGCTCGCCGCCGAGGGCCACCGGATGCGGGTCTACACCGCGTACGGGACGGACTGGTACGGCTACTTCATGCGCCGCCTCGCGGAGAAGCCGGCCAACCTGCTGTTCTTCCTCCGCTCGATGATCACCAAGAACTAGCCAAGAACTAGGTCAAGGAGTTACCAGCCCCATGGATGCTGTGACCCAGGTCCCCGCTCCGGTCAACGAGCCGGTCCACTCGTACGCCCCCGGCACCCCGGAGCGCGCGCGGCTCGAAACGCAGCTCAAGCAGCTGTCCGAGAACCCGATCGACCTCCCCATGACGATCAACGGCGTCAAGCGGATGGGCGGCGGCGAGCGTTTCGACGTGGTCCAGCCGCACGACCACAAGTCGGTGCTCGGCACCTACGCCAACGCCACCCAGGCCGACGCGCAGGAAGCCATCGACGCCGCCCTGGCCGCCGCCCCGGCCTGGCGCTCGATGTCCTTCGACGACCGCGCCGCGATCATCCTGCGCGCCGCCGAGCTGCTGTCCGGCCCGTGGCGCGAGAAGCTCGCCGCCTCCACCATGCTGGGCCAGTCGAAGACCGCCCAGCAGGCCGAGATCGACACCCCGTGCGAGCTCGTCGACTTCTGGCGCTTCAACGTCCACTTCGCCCGCCAGATCCTGGCCGAGCAGCCGGTCGCCAACTCCGCCGGCGTGTGGAACCGCAGCGACCACCGCCCGCTCGAGGGCTTCGTCTACGCGATCACCCCGTTCAACTTCACGGCCATCGCCGGCAACCTCCCGACCGCCCCCGCCCTGATGGGCAACGTGGTCCTGTGGAAGCCGTCCCCGACGCAGACCCACTCCGCGGTCCTCCTGATGGAGCTCCTGGAGGAGGCCGGCCTGCCCAAGGGCGTCATCAACCTGGTGACGGGCGACGGCATCGCCGTCTCCGAGGTGGCCCTGAACCACCCCGAGCTGGCCGGCATCCACTTCACCGGCTCGACCAAGACCTTCCAGTACCTGTGGAAGACGGTCGGCAACAACATCGAGAAGTACAAGTCCTACCCGCGCCTGGTCGGCGAGACCGGCGGCAAGGACTTCGTCGTCGCGCACCCGTCCGCGGACCGCGCGATCCTGAAGACCGCCCTGACCCGCGGCTCCTTCGAGTTCCAGGGCCAGAAGTGCTCGGCGTCCTCGCGCGCCTACATCCCGGCCTCCATCTGGAACGACGGCTTCAAGGAGGCCTTCGCGGCCGAGGTCGACGGCATCGCCATGGGTGACGTCCGCGACCTGACCAACTTCATCGGCGCCGTCATCGACGAGCGGTCCTTCGCGAAGAACAAGGCCGCCATCGACCGGGCGAAGGCCGACCCGACCTGCGAGATCGTCGCGGGCGGCACGTACGACGACTCGGAGGGCTACTTCGTCCGCCCGACCGTCATCGCGTGCACCGACCCGGAGAACGAGGTCTTCACGACCGAGTACTTCGGCCCGATCCTCGCCGTGCACGTCTACGAGGACGCCGAGTTCGACGCGATGCTGGCCCAGATGGAGTCCGTCTCGGCGTACGCGCTGACCGGCTCGGTCATCGCGGCGGACCGGTACGCGGCGGCGGACGCGATGGAGAAGCTCCGCTTCGCGGCGGGCAACTTCTACATCAACGACAAGTCGACCGGCGCCGTCGTCGGCCAGCAGCCCTTCGGCGGCGGCCGCGCCTCGGGCACCAACGACAAGGCGGGCGCGGCGACCAACCTGCAGCGCTGGACCTCGACCCGCTCCATCAAGGAGACCCTGGTCGCGCCGACCGAGTACGGCTACCCCCACATGGGCTGACCTCCCCGCCCAGCCGAACCCCGCCCCCGCTCCGGTACCCCCAAGTCCGGAGCGGGGGCGGTTCCAGTTCGCGGACCCGCCGCGGTCAGACCTCGACGATCACCTGGTCGAGGGACTTGCGGACCAGGTCCGGGACCTCGCAGTCGTCCGCCGGGTAGCCGACCGGGATGACCGCGAAGGCCTTCTCGTTCTCCGGGCGGTCCAGGACGTGGGAGAGGAAGCGCATCGGGCTCGGCGTGTGCACCAGGGCCGCCAGGCCCGACAGGTGGAGCGCGGACAGCAGCATGCCGACCGCGATGCCGACGGACTCGTCCACGTAGTAGTGCTTGCGCTTCGTGCCGTCCGGGCCGAGCCAGTAGCGCTGCTGGAAGACCACGATCAGGGCCGGGGCGTCCGTCAGGTGGGTCTTGACGGCGTCCGTGCCGAGGGGGCGCAGGGCGGCGAGCCACTCGTCGCCGAGCCGGCCGTCGTACGAGAGGGCCTCCTCCTGCTCGGCGGCGGCACGGATCTGCCGCCGCACCGCCGGGTCCTTGACGAGGACGAAGGTCCACGGCTGCTGGTGGGCCCCGGAGGGAGCGGTCGCGGCGCACGCGATGGCGTCCCGGACGACCTGCTCGGGCACCGGGTCGGCGGAGAAGTGGCGCACGGTCCGCCGCTCGTCCATGCGCGCGCGCAACTCGGCGGAACGGGCGAGGGATTCCTGACTCGGCATCCGCACGGGCCGGTAGGCGGCGGGGCGGTAGGGGAGGCCGTGGGTGGGGGTCCATTGCTGGGAATCGGGCGACATGGCACGAGTCTGCCGACGGCCCGGCGGGCAGGTCCAGACCGGGCTCGGCCGATTCCGGCCGGTGCACGCCCTCCGGCGTCCGCAATGCGGTCCTTGCTACGGTCGCGCCATGACGGACTGGGACGCGGATGCGGTACGGGCGCGCTTGCGCAGCAGGCCGGCGCGGTACGAGCTGGCGCCCGCGCTCGGTGAGCGGGCGGTGCGCGCCTTCGAGGAGGAGCACGCGATCCGCCTGCCGGAGGAGTACCGGGCGTTCGTGGTGGCGGTCGGGGACGGCCCCGCCGGCCCCGGGCACGGGCTGATGCCCCTGATCACCCCGCGCTGGGACGCCGAGGAGGACGGTGCGGCGGAGGACGAGTGGCAGGAGGACCGGCGGCCGGGGCGGCTCGCCACGCCCTGCCCGATCGCGGAGCCCCGGTACTTCGACGCGAACCGGAGGTACGACGAGAGCGAGGGGCTGACCCTGGGCACGCTCGTCCTCGCCGACCGCGGCTGCGGAACGTACTCCCGGCTCGTCGTCACCGGAGCGCGGGCCGGGCAGGTCTGGCACGTGGACCAGGACTTCGGCAGCTGCGTGCCCGAGAGCCCGGACTTCCGCACCTGGTACACCGACTGGCTGGAGCAGCGATGAGCACGCGGGTCGCCCACACCTCGGAGCTGGCCGCGCACGAGCTCGGGGAGATCCGGGAACTGCTCCACGAGGCCTTCGACGGGGATTTCCCCGAAGAGGACTTCGAGCACGCGCTCGGCGGGATGCACGTGCTCCTGCGCGAGGGCGGCCTGCTCGTCGCGCACGGGAGCGTCGTACAGCGGCGGGTCGTGCACGGGGGACGAGCCCTGCGGGCCGGATACGTCGAGGCGGTGGCCGTACGGGCCGGCCACCGGCGGCGCGGGCTCGGCGGGCGGGTCATGGACGGGCTGGAGCGGATCATCGCGGGGGCGTACGTGCTCGGGGCGCTGTCGGCGTCCGAGGACGGGGCCGGGCTGTACCGCGCCCGGGGGTGGCGGGTGTGGGGCGGGCGGATCGGGGTGCTGTCGCCCGAGGGGCCCGTGCGGCTCCCCGAGGAGGAGGGGTCGACCTACGTGTGGGTGCCGCCCGGTGGGGTCCGGCTGGACCCCACCGGGCGGCTCGACTTCGACTGGCGCGAGGGGGACGTGCTGTAGCGGACGGGGGTTAGCCGGAGACGCTCGGGGCGCCCGACTCGATGTGGCCCGTGAAGCGGCGCGACCAGGTGCCGTCGGAGGCGGCCAGGATCGTGAAGTCGTACCAGCCGTTGCTGTACGCCACCGCGTTGAAGTAGTCCTCGCGCGAGGAGTTCGCCGGGACCGTGTACGTCCACGGGCCGTCCGTGCGGTAGGCGTTGGAGCGGATCGTGAAGGTGACCGCGGCGGCCGAGGCGTTGGTCAGCTTGAAGTAGACCGCGGTCTTGCCCGTGCCCGGCTCGACCGCGAAGCGGGCGGCCACCTCCAGGTCCTTGCCCGGCTTCGTGGCGTCGCCGATGAAGCGCCGCAGGAAGCGGTTCGGGCCGTACATCGACAGGTCGTACTTGCCCGATCCGTGCCCGAGGCCGATGTTGAAGTAGTCGGAGGCCGAGGCGCCCGCGTCCACCGTGTACTGCCAGGCGGCCGTGTCCCGGTACTGGTGCGGGTGGATCGAGAAGTGCGCCGCCCGCTTCGCCTCCGCGCCCTGGTTGGTCATCGAGAACCAGGCCAGGATCTTGCCGGCCGCCCCGAACTCGAGCCGGTCCATGTTGCCGTTGACCTGGTACGGGAGGGCCCGCGCCGGGCGGGTTCCGGGCTCCTGCGCCGGCAGGGCGTTGTCCTGCGGCACCGGGTTGGGGAGCGGGCCGCAGGTCGACTGGCCGATCACCTTGGCGGTGGACGGCAGGCCCGCCGGGACCCCGTAGACCGGGTGCGCGAAGTCGAAGACGCCGGTCAGGTCACCGGTCACCTTGCGGCGCCAGGCGCTGATGTTCGGACAGGCGGCGGGCGTTCCGAGGGCGGCCGTCCACTTCTCCATGAAGCGCAGCACCGAGGTGTGGTCGAAGACCTCCGAGCTGACCCAGCCGCCCCGGGTCCACGGGGACATCACGATCATGGGGACGCGGAAGCCCAGGCCGATCGGGAGTCCGTCCAGGTACTCGCCGGGGGTGCCGGGCGGGGCGACCGGCGGCGGGACGTGGTCGAAGAAGCCGTCGTTCTCGTCGTAGTTGAGGAAGAGGACGGTGGAGTCGAAGACCTCGGGGTTCGCCGCGAGCGCCCGGTAGACCAGGTCGACGAAGTGCGCGCCGTCGCCGGGCGGGGCGTACGGGTGCTCGGAGAAGGCCTCGTTCGCCACGACCCAGGAGACCTGGGGGAGCGTGCCGGCGACGGCGTCGGCGCGGAGGGCGGCCGCGATGTCGTCCGGGGTGGAGCCGGTGACCTTGGGGACCGAGCCCATGCCGCGGTCCCACAGCGGGTCGCCGGGCCGGGCGTCGGTGAACTTCTTGAAGTAGGCGAGCCCGTTGTCGCCGTAGTTGTCCTGGGCGTTCTGGTAGACCTTCCAGCTCATGCCGGCGCGCTGGAGGGCTTCCGCGTACGTCTCCCAGGTCAGCCCGGACTCGTCGCCGCCGTCCTTGCTGGAGGCGTCGATCCTGCCGCTCCACAGGAAGGTGCGGTTCGGGCCGGTCGCGCTGAGCGCGGAGCAGAAGTAGGCGTCGCAGACGGTGTAGTGGTCGGCGAGGCCGTAGTGGAAGGGGATGGAGCCGCGGTCCAGGTAGCCGAGCGTGTGGGTCTTGCCGACGCCGGCGACCCAGTTGTCCATCCGGCCCTTGTTCCAGGCCGCGTGCTGCGAGGTCCAGCTGTGCGGGAGGTCGCCGGTGCACTGGGCCAGGGTCTCGCCGTCCGCGCCGCCGGCCGCCGGGGTGGCGGAGAGCTTCCACGGGTACTGGCGGCCGCCCCAGTGGGGCTGGTTGAAGGTGCCCCAGCCGCCCGGGATGTTTCCGGCGGCGCGGTCGCCGAAGCCGCGGACACCCTTCAGCTTCCCGAAGTAGTGGTCGAAACTGCGGTTCTCCTGCATGAGGATCACCACGTGCTTCACGTCGGTGATCGTGCCGGTCGCGGCGGCCGCGGCCCCCGACGCCGACGTGATCGCGGGCAGGGCGGCACCGGCCATCAGCCCGGCGCCGATTCCCACGAACCCTCTGCGGCTGATCGGTGTCACTTCCTGCTCGCCTCCAACTCCAGTGCCCCGCCGGCACATTGACGGCAAGAGTGACGGCCACCGCGCCAAAGGTCTACATCCGTGCAGTAATAAATCAGTGAACATCGGGGTGGCTGGAGTCAACTGTCGAGGCGGACGAGCATCTTGCCCACGTTGTCCCCGCGGAGCATGCCCAGAAAAGCCTCCACGGTGTGGTCAAACCCCTGCACAACGGTGGTATCGGTGCCGATCCGGCCACTGCGCAGATGCGGGACGAGGAAGTCCTCCAACTCCTCCTGCAGATTGGTGTGATGGCGAACCAATACCCCCTCCATGCGCAGCGACTTGTGGACGACCTCGAAGAGGTTGCGGGGCGCGGCGGGGGAGCGGTCGCCGTTGTACGTCGAGATGGCGCCGACCCAGGCGATCCGCCCGTGCTCGCGCAGCACGTCGATGGCGCCCTCCAGGTGGTCGCCGCCGACGTTGTCCACGTAGACGTCGATGCCTTCGGGCGCCGCCTGTGCGAGCTGCTCCCCGACCGGGCCGTCGTGGTAGTCGAAGGCCGCGTCGAAGCCGAGACCGTCCGTGAGGTGGCGGACCTTGGCCGCCGATCCCGCGCTGCCGATGATCCGGCGGGCGCCGAGCAGCCGGGCGATGCGCCCGGTGGCGGTGCCGACCCCGCCCGCCGCGGCGGACACGAAGAGGTCCTCGCCCGCGCGCAGCGCCGCGGTCCGGGTCAGGGCGGCGTACGCGGTGAGGCCGGTGCCGCCGAGGAGGGACAGGTAGGCCTCCAGCGGGATCCCCTCGTGGCCCCGCAGCTTGCGGGTTCCGCCCGCTCCGAGGGTGACGAGGGCGTGCGTGCGCCAGCCCTCGCGGTGGAAGACCAGGTCGCCCTCGGCCAGCCCCGGGTCGCGGGAGGCGATCACACGGCCGACCGAGCGGCCCTCCAGCGGGGCGTTCAGCTCGAAGCCGTCCTCGCCGCCGTCCATCAGCCCGCGGTGGTACGGGTCCACCGACAGCAGGAGGTTCTCCACCAGGGCGGTCCCCGGGCCCGGTTCCGGGACGGGGAAGGCGGCGTACGTGAACGCGGCGGCGGTGGGGAAGCCGGTGGGGCGGGCGATCTGGTGGACGGCGTAAGCGGTGTTCGTGGTCATGGCGCTGACGCTAGGAAGGAATCCCCCGGCCGGGCAGGGGGTTGCGCTCATGGAAGCAGCACATGCATGAATGACGCTCATGGAACGAGGTGGGGGCCGGTGTCCGAACTCCTCCCGCAGGAACTGCGGGTCCTGGTCGCGGTCGCCGAGTCCGGCGGGTTCTCCGCCGCGGCCGCCGCGCTCGGACTCACCCAGTCGGCCGTATCGCACTCCGTGCGCGGCAGCGAGGCCAAGATCGGTGCGGTGCTCTTCGAGCGCGGGCGGACCGGCGCCTCGCCCACCCCGGCGGGGGAGCGGGCCGTGGGCCACGCACGCCGGATCCTGCGGTTGTACGAGGTCATGGGCGCGGAGGTGCGCGGCGCGGGCCGCGGCGCCGGGCCGGACGGCGGCGCCCTCGCGGGCGTGCTCCGGATCGCCGCGTTCCGCAGCGCGGCCCTGCACCTGCTGCCACCCGCACTGGAGCGGCTGACGGCCCGGCACCCGGGGATCCGCCCCGAGGTCCGGGTGGTGCGCGAACTCGGCGCGGGTACGGCCGGGGAGGTGGCCGCCGGCCGCGCCGACCTGGGCATCGCCACCCTGGGCGGGCCGGACGGGATCCCGCCGGGCCTGCTGGCGGGGGTGCTCACGGAAGAGGCGTACGCGCTGGTCCACCCGGTCGGACACCCGGACCCGAAGGCGCTGCCCCTGCTGGACTGGGACGAGAACTGCGGCTCCTACACCCGGGCCTGGTGGCGGGAGCAGGACTGGATCCCGCGGGCCACCGTCAAAGCGGAGGACGACGGCATGGTGCTGACCATGGTCGGCCGCGGGCTCGGCATGGCGATCCTGCCCGAGCTGTCGCTGCGCGAGGCCGGAGAGACGGTGCAGATCACCGACCTGGGGCCCGGGAGGCCGGTGAGGCAGGTGGGATACGTCACCACACCGGAATCCGCCGCCACCCTCACCGTGCGGGCTCTGATCAGGGAACTCCGCTCTGGGAAGGCCTGAACCGGAGTCTCCGAAGGGAGCTTTCCGAGGGTTCGGCGTCTCAGATAGTAGGAAGTCCGAGTAATTGCGGAGACATACAGCGGGACCTGCCCTAGCTTTGTAGAAGCCGAACGTCTCGCCGATCAGGCGAATGGTGGTCGAGAGCGCGCGCCCCCGGCAGGCAACCCCTGCGGCGCACTGCTCCCCGCCTCTTCCGGCGCCTTGAAGGAACCCCTCATCCGTGGCCCTGCCACGCCGTGATCTCAAGGAGTCGATCCACATGACCCACACCACCACCGCAGTCCGCCGCGTCCGCCGCTCCTCCACGGCCGACGCCGACCGCCGCAACGCCGCCGCAGCGCTCCAGCGGGCCCTCGACCGCCGTGACAACGGCGGCTCGACCGGCCACTGAGCACGGCCGGCCGGACACCCGTCCGGCCGCACGGGCCCCCGGACACGTTGCGCCCATTGGTCCATATGCTGGACGTAATGTGTCTGAGGGCTGATACACGGAGTACGGTTCCGCCATGTCGACCAGCATCAATCTCGCAGTGATCCCCGGTGATGGCATCGGCCAGGAAGTCGTGGCTCAGGGCCTCAAGGTCCTTACCGCGGTCCTGCCCCAGGATGTGAAGCTGGAGACCAAGCAGTACGACCTCGGGGCCCAGCGCTGGCACCGCACCGGTGAGACCCTCCCGGACGCGGAGCTCGAGGCCCTCAAGCACCACGACGCGATCCTGCTGGGCGCCATCGGCGACCCGTCGGTCCCGTCCGGCGTACTGGAGCGCGGGCTGCTGCTCAAGCTCCGCTTCGCCTTCGACCACTTCATCAACCTGCGCCCGTCGAAGCTGTTCCCGAACACGGCCACCCCGCTGGCCGGACGTCCGGAGATCGACTTCGTCGTGGTCCGCGAGGGCACCGAAGGCCCGTACACCGGCAACGGCGGCAGCCTGCGCACCGGCACCCCCGCCGAGGTGGCCACCGAGGTCAGCATCAACACCGCGTACGGCGTGGAGCGCGTCGTCCGCGACGCGTACGAGCGGGCCAACGCCCGCCCCCGCAAGAAGCTGACGCTGGTGCACAAGAACAACGTCCTCGTGTACGCGGGCCACATGTGGAAGAACATCTTCGACAAGGTCGGCCAGGAGTACCCCGAGGTCACCACCGACTACCTGCACGTCGACGCCGCGACGATCTTCTTCGTCACCCAGCCCGAGCGCTTCGACGTCATCGTCACGGACAACCTCTTCGGTGACATCCTCACCGACCTGGCCGCCGCCGTGACCGGCGGAATCGGCCTGGCCGCCTCCGGGAACATCAACCCGACCGGCGCCTACCCGTCCATGTTCGAGCCCGTACACGGCTCGGCCCCGGACATCGCCGGCACCGGCAAGGCCGACCCGACCGCGACGATCCTCTCGGTCGCCCTCCTGCTGCGCCATCTGGGATACGAGGCCCAGGCGGTCCGGATCGAGGACGCGGTCTCCGCCGACCTCGCGGAGCGCGACGGCACCTTCCGCTCCACCGACGCGATCGGCGACGCCCTGGCCGCGCGCGTAGCCGGCTGACCCGGCAGCACCACTTCAGGGAGCCGTCGGGTCATATAGGGGACCCGGCGGCTTTTCCTGTGCGGCCCCGGGTGCCACCATCTCCCCTGGGCCGCTACCCCCGCTTCTCCGAAGCCCCCGTCCGCGCGATAATCGAACGCGAGGCCGCGGAATGCGGGGAAGCTCGGACGTCCTAGTACGCCGTGAGCGCGGTCCGCCATACACAACCGGTGAAGGACAAGCACTCATGACGACGCCCACGATCGAGCTCAAGCCCTCCTCGAACCCGCTGTCCGACGCGGAGCGCGAGGCGATCCTGGCCAGCCCCGGCTTCGGCCGCCACTTCACCGACCACATGGTGACGATCAAGTGGACCGAGGGCCGCGGCTGGCACGACGCCGAGCTGGTCCCCTACGCGCCCCTGTCGATCGACCCGGCGAACATGACGCTGCACTACGCGCAGACGATCTTCGAGGGCCTCAAGGCCTACCGCCAGCCCGACGGCACCGTCGCCACCTTCCGCCCGCAGGCCAACGCCGAGCGCTTCCAGTCCTCCGCCCGCCGCATGGCCATGCCGGAGCTGCCGACGGAGCTGTTCATCGAGGCCTGCGACGCCCTCATCCAGCAGGACCGCGCCTGGGTTCCGGACTCCGGCGAGGCCTCCTTGTACCTGCGGCCGTTCATGTTCGCCTCCGAGGTCGGCCTGGGCGTCCGTCCGGCGAACGAGTTCCTGTTCATCGTCATCGCCTCGCCCGCCGGCGCGTACTTCCCCGGTGGCGTCAAGCCCGTCTCCGTCTGGCTCTCCGAGGAGTACGTGCGCGCCGTCAAGGGCGGCACCGGCGCGGCCAAGACCGGCGGCAACTACGCGGCTTCGCTGGTCGCCCAGGCCCAGGCCGCCTCGCACGGCTGCGACCAGGTGGTCTGGCTCGACGCCGTCGAGCACCGCTGGATCGAGGAGATGGGCGGGATGAACCTGTACTTCGTGTACGGCGACCGCATCGTCACGCCCGAGCTCACCGGGTCCCTGCTTCCCGGCATCACCCGCGACTCCCTCCTCACCATCGCCCGCGACCTCGGCTACACCGCCGAGGAGGGCCGGATCACCACCGAGGACTGGCAGCGCGACAACGCGAACGGCACCCTCACCGAGGTGTTCGCCTGCGGCACCGCCGCCGTCATCACCCCGGTCGGCTCGGTCAAGTCCGAGCGCGCCGACTGGACCCAGGGCGACGGGCAGCCCGGCCCGGTCACCATGCGCCTGCGCAAGGCCCTCCTGGAACTCCAGACCGGGCACGCCGCCGACACCCACGGCTGGATGCACCCGCTCGGCTGAGCGGCAGGGGCGACTGATCGGTACGGGCCTCACCTGGAACGGGGCGGCCCGTACCGAGGCGGTGTGTGATGTCCGAGGCGAGCACGTTCTGGGCCTCCGGTGCCTGGCAGGTCTCCGAAGGCAGGGAAGACGAGTTCGAGGCCCGGTGGGAGGTCTTCCTGACGTGGACCAGGGAGGCCAACGAAGGGTTCCTCTTCGCCCGCCTGATCCGCGACCTGAGCAGCCCCGGCCACTACGTGTCCTTCGCCTCCTGGCGTGACGCGGAGGCCATGAAGGGCTGGCAGGAGAAGCCCGAGTTCGCCGAGCACTTCGGCGACTGCCGCGAGCTGTGCGACGACATGTCGGGCGGCGGTTTCGCGCTGGCGCGGGCGGTGGACGGCTAGGGGCCCGCGCTCCCCGTATCGGGGGCGCGGGCCTTCGTACGTACGGGCCGGGCGGTTCAGGCGGTCGCCGGCTCCTCGACCGGAAGGGCCGCCGGGGAGGTGCGCGCGGTCAGGGCCGCGTAGACCAGCCCGCCGGCCAGGCCGGAGAGGACGAAGGAGCAGTCCACGCCGCCGGTCAGGGCGAGCAGCGGGCCCTCGTAGAACGGGGTGGTCACGGCGAGCAGCCCGACGCCGGCGCCGATGGCCCAGGAGGCGGTGGCGGCCACGTTCCAGCCGCCGCGGTACCAGTAGACCCCGCCCACGGAGCGGCGGTTGAAGACCTGGAGGGCGTCGGCGTCGTACCGGCCCTTGCAGCGCACGTGGCCGATGAGGGTGATGACGGCCCACGGGGTGCCGATCGCGGTCAGCAGCAGCACGAAGGAGGTCATCGCCGACTGCACGTCCCATGAGAACGAGCCGAAGAAGACGAACGCGGTGGCGACGGCGGCGGCGATCACGGTGGCGAGGGTGCGGGTGGCCTTCGGGACGATCGCGTCGAGGTCCAGGCCCATGGAGTAGAGCATCAGCCCGGCGTTGCCCACCGAACCGGCCGCGGCGGCGACGAGCAGCGGGGCCAGGTACCAGAACGGCGCGGCCTCGACCAGCGGCCCGGCGTAGTCCGCGCCGGCCCGGGCGGCGAGCGCGGTGTACGTGCCGAAGAGCTGCGGGACCAGCAGGCCGACGAGCAGACCGGCGCCCGTGCCCCACAGGACCTTGCGGGGGGTGTGCTTGTGGGGGGAGATGTAGCGGGTGTAGTCGCCGAGCAGGGTGATGAAGGCGACGGGGCCGCTGAGCCCGGCCGCGACGGCGGCGAGCAGCCAGGTCGGCCAGAAGGAACCGAGCAGGTACGCGGTGTCCGGCGGGGCCGCGGTGGTGAAGTCCGGGGCGTAGGCGAAGAGGCCGACGGCCAGCAGGATGACCATGCCGACGGACAGGATCTTGCTCATGCGCAACAGCAGCTTGTACCCGTATACGGCCGCGACGACGGTACAGGCGGCCAGTGCCCCGTACATCACCGCCCGCGAGAGCCCGGTGTCGGGGAGCCCGGTGAGCCGGGACAGCACGCCCACCATCACGTCGCCGCCGATCCACAAGGTGAGCGCGGTGTAGCCCAGTGACAGCAGCAGGCCGACGACCGAGCCGACCAGGCGGCCGCGGACGCCGAACTGGGCTCCGCTGGAGGTGGAGAGGTTGGTGGCGGTCCGCAGGGAGACCAGCGCCAGCGGCGCGGTGAAGGCGATGCCGACCAGGGTTCCGGCCACGATGGCGGTGACGGAGGGCCACAGCCCCAGCCCGAAGGAGGGGGGAAGCCAGCCGAACACGATCACGCCGAGGCAGAGGTTGGAGCCGAGCAGGATCGAGATCAGGTCACGGGGACCGCTCGTCCGCTCCTCCTCCGGAATGGTGTCGACTCCGCGCTGTTCGATGGGCATGAAGGACTCCCTTGGCAGGGCGGGGCGGATGGTTCCGCTTTTCTTTGAGCGACACTCAATGTGACCTAAGCCCTGGTCTCAGGTCAATGCTTCGTGGATGGGAAATGAAGAGTTAGAGTGATGCTCTAACCCATCGACTCAAGAGGTGGTGGATCGGCGTGCGGCTGACCCCTACGGAGCGCGACCGCCTGCTGCTGCGCAGCGCTGCGGAACTGGCCAGGGCCCGACGGGCACGTGGCCTGAAACTCAATGTCCCCGAGGCCACCGCGCTGATCGCGGACACGGTCTGCGAGGCGGCGCGCGACGGCAAGCGGCTCGCGGAGGCCATCGAGGAGGCCCGCGGCGTGCTGGGCCCCGACGACGTCCTGCCGGGCGTGGCCGACGTGGTCACCGAGGTGCACGTGGAGGCCGTCTTCGACGACGGATCCCGGCTCGCGGTGGTCTCGTCCCCCATCCAGGGCGCGGCGCCGCTCGGCGACGACGCCCCCGGGGCGGTCGTCCCCGGCCCCGGCGTCCCCCAGCCCGAGCCGGTGCTGCACCTGCGCGTGCGCAACACCGCCGCCGTGCCCGTGAGCGTCACCTCGCACTTCCACTTCTTCGAGGCCAACCCCCGCCTCGACTTCGACCGCGCCGCGGCCTACGGGATGCGGCTGTGCGTGCCCGCGGGCTCGTCCGTACGGTTCGACCCGCACGGCGAGGGCGAGGTCGGGCTCGTCCCGATCGGCGGCGACCGCATCGCGATCGGCTTCGCGGGCCTGGTCGACGGCCCCCTCGACGCCCCCGGGGCCAAGGACGAGGCCCTGCGCCGCGCGGCGGCCTGCGGCTACCTGGGTACCGGCACCACCGAGCACGCGGACGGAGACCAGGCGTGAGCAAGAAGACCCCCCACAGCGATCACTGCGCGCCCGGCAGCCGGCACATCGACCCGCACGAGTACGCCTCCGTCTTCGGCCCCCGCGCCGGGGACCGGGTGCGGCTCGGCGACTCCGGGCTCACCGTCCGGGTCGAGTCCGACGCCCAGAAGCCCGGCGACGAGTTCCTGGCCGGCTTCGGCAAGACCGCCCGCGACGGCCTGCACCTGAAGGCCGCCGCCGTCCGCGAGACCTGCGACGTCGTCATCAGCAACGTCCTGGTGATCGACGCCGTCCTCGGTATCCGCAAGGTGTCCATCGGCATCCGCGAGGGCCGCATCCACGCCATCGGCCGGGCCGGCAACCCCGACACCCTCGACGGGGTCGACGTGGTCGTCGGCACGGGTACGTCCATCGTCTCCGGCGAGGGACTGATCGCCACCGCCGGAGCCGTCGACACCCACGTCCACCTGCTCTCCCCGCGGATCATGGAAGCCTCGCTCGCCGCGGGGGTCACCACGATCATCGGTCAGGAGTTCGGCCCGGTCTGGGGCGTCGGCGTCAACTCCCCCTGGGCGCTGAAGCACGCCTTCAACGCCTTCGACGCCTGGCCCGTCAACATCGGCTTCCTCGCCCGCGGTTCCTCCTCCGACCCGGCCCCCCTCGTCGAGGCGCTCGCCGAGGGCGGCGCCTCCGGCTTCAAGGTCCACGAGGACATGGGCGCCCACACCCGCGCCCTGGACACCGCGCTGCGCGTGGCCGAGGAGCACGACGTACAGGTCGCCCTGCACAGCGACGGCCTCAACGAGTGCCTCTCCGTCGAGGACACCCTGCGCGTGCTGGACGGCCGGACCATCCACGCCTTCCACATCGAGGGCTGCGGTGGCGGACACGTCCCCAACGTGCTCAAGATGGCGGGCGTCCCCAACGTCATCGGCTCCTCCACCAACCCCACCCTGCCCTTCGGCCGGGACGCGGTCGCCGAGCACTACGGGATGATCGTCTCCGTCCACGACCTCAAGCCCGACCTCCCGGGCGACGCCGCCATGGCCCGCGACCGGATCCGCGCCGGGACCATGGGCGCCGAGGACGTCCTGCACGACCTGGGCGCGATCGGCATCACCTCCTCCGACGCCCAGGGCATGGGCCGCGCGGGCGAGACCATCCGCCGCACCTTCGCCATGGCCGCCAAGATGAAGGGCGAGCTGGGCCCCCTGGCCGGCGACGGCGAGGGCGACGACAACGCCCGCGTGCTGCGCTACATGGCCAAGCTCACCATCAACCCCGCCATCGCCCACGGCCTGGCCCACGAGATCGGCTCCATCGAGGTCGGCAAGCTCGCCGACATCGTGCTGTGGCGCCCGCAGTTCTTCGGCGCCAAGCCGCAGCTGGTCCTCAAGTCCGGCTTCCCGGCGTACGGGGTCACCGGCGACCCCAACGCGGCCACCGACACCTGCGAACCGCTGGTCCTCGGCCCGCAGTTCGGCTCGTACGGGGCCACCGCCGCCGATATCTCCGTCGCGTTCGTCTCGGCGGCCGCGGCCGCCCTGGGCAGCGACGGGATGCCGACCCGCCGGCGCCGGGTCGCCGTTCGCGGCACCCGCGGCATCGGCCCCAAGGACCTGCTCCTCAACTCCCGGGTGGGCGCGGTCGACGTCGACGCGCACAGCGGCCTCGTCTCCCTCGACGGGGAACCGCTGCGCTCGGAAGCCGCCGAATCGGTCTCCCTCAACCGCCTGTACTTCCTCTAAAGGACCCCTGTGATGAGCAAGCCTGCTGCCGACGGATTCCGGATGCCCGCCGAGTGGACCCCCCACGAGCGCACCTGGATGGCCTGGCCCAGCCCCAACCCCACCTTCACCAACGAGCAGGAGCTCGCCGAGGCCCGCGAGGCCTGGGGCGCCGTGGCCCGCGCCGTTCGGGCGTACGAGCCCGTGACGCTCGTCGTCTCGCCCGGCGACGCCGAGAGCGCCCGCGCCCTCGTGGGCGAGGACGTCGACCTGGTGGAGCGCGAGCTCGACGACGCCTGGATGCGCGACATCGGCCCGACCTTCGTCACCAACGACGCCGGCGAGCTGGCGGCCGTCGACTGGACCTTCAACGGCTGGGGTGCCCAGGAATGGGCCCGCTGGGAGCACGACGCGAAGATCGCCCGGCACGTCTCGGACCTGGTCGGCACCCGTACGTACAGCACCCCGCTCGTCAACGAGGGCGGCGCCATCCACGTCGACGGCGAGGGCACCGTGCTCCTCACCGACACCGTGCAGCTCGGCGAGGGCCGCAACCCCGGCTGGTCCCGCCAGCAGGTCGAGGCCGAGATCCACGCCCACCTCGGCACCACCAAGGCGATCTGGCTCCCGTACGGACTGGCCGGCGACTACGGCACCTACGGCACCCAGGGCCACGTGGACATCGTCGCCGCCTTCGCCCGCCCCGGCGTGGTCATGGTGCACACCCAGCCCGATCCGGCCCACCCGGACCACGAGCGCTGCAAGACCATCGCCGCCATCCTGCGGGCGTCCACCGACGCGCAGGGCCGGCAGCTCCGGGTGGTGGAGATCCCGGCGCCGACGGTGCTGGAGGAGGACGGGGAGTGGGTGGACTACTCCTACATCAACCACTACCTGTGCAACGGCGGTGTCGTGCTGTGTTCCTTCGACGACCCGCGCGACGAGGAGGCCGCCGAGATCTTCCGCGGACTGTTTCCCGAGCGGACCGTGACCCTCGTTGACGCACGTACGATTTTCGCCGGGGGTGGCGGAATCCACTGCATCACCCAGCAGCAGCCGAAGGTCTGACGACCGGGACCGGCATCGGATCGACAAGGAGTGGGCCATGGCGGCGGGTGGAGTACCGGTACGGGCGACGCGCAAGAACGCGCCCCCGCGCGAGGACGTACTCGTCGCCGCCATGGCCACGATCGCCGAACGCGGACTGGAAGGCCTGACCATGGCCGGCCTGGGCCGCGAGGTCGGCATGAGCAGCGGCCACCTCCTCTACTACTTCCGCAGCAAGGACGAGCTCCTGCTGCAGACCCTGGAATGGAGCGAGGCGGAACTGGGCACCGCGCGGCGGGCGCTGCTCTCCCGGCGCGGCCCGGTGGCCGAGCGCCTGCAGGCGTACGTCGACCTCTACGTGCCCACCCAGGCCCGCGACCCGCACTGGACGCTGTGGCTGGAGGTCTGGAACCGCTCCCAGAACGCCGGCCCCCAGGAACGCGACCGCCAGGCCGCCATCGAGGGGGCCTGGCACCGCGACCTGGTGGCGCTGCTCGCGGAGGGCATCTCGCGCGGCGAGTTCCGCCCGGTGGACCCCGACCGGGTGGCGGCCCGCATCCGGGCCCTGCTGGACGGATTCAGCATCCAGCTGGCGGTCGGCCTGCCGACGGTGGACCGCGAGGAGATCCTGGACCACGTCCGCGAGTTCCTCACCGAAGCCCTCACCCCCGAGCGGTAGCCGGCCGGCGCCGGCACGTCCAGCCCCGGGCGCCGGCAACAGCGCCGCACCGGCGGGCGGGCACGCATGACCGCATGCTGAGATCCCTGTCCATCCGCGGCGAGCGGTGTGGCACACTGCGAGCGTGCCTGCTCAGCTCGTGATTATCGCCAGCAGCGCGCCGGTCCCCAGTGGCCGCTGAACCGCGGAAGAACTTCGCGGGAAGCGGCCACCGTGCCTCGGACCCGCGCGCAGACCTCTCGCTACCCGCGAGGGGTTTTTTCGTTTCCCGGCCCACCCTGCCGGGGCCCGACCGCGCGCGATGATGGGGGCAGTGACGGCGGCCTGCCCCTCTGGCGGGCATCCGGAACCACTCATCCGACAGGAGTCAGATCAGCATGACGACGACACCAGAGGCGGCAGCAGCGGTCCTCGACGACGGCTTCCACGTCTTCGACACCACGCTGCGCGACGGCGCCCAGCGCGAAGGCATCAACCTCACCGTCGCCGACAAGCTCACGATCGCCCGGCACCTGGACGACTTCGGAGTGGGCTTCATCGAGGGCGGCTGGCCCGGCGCCAACCCCCGCGACACCGAGTTCTTCGCCCGCGCCCGCGCGGAGATCGACTTCAAGCACGCGCAGCTCGTCGCCTTCGGCGCGACCCGGCGGGCGGGCGGCGCGGCTGCCACGGACCCGCAGGTGCGGGCCCTGCTGGAGTCCGGCGCGCCGGTGATCACCCTCGTCGCCAAGTCCCACGACCGCCACGTCGAACTCGCCCTGCGCACCACCTTGGACGAGAACCTCGAGATGGTCAGGGACACGGTCTCCTACCTGGTGGCCAAGGGCCGCCGCGTCTTCGTCGACTGCGAGCACTTCTTCGACGGCTACCGCGCCAACCCCGAGTACGCGAAGTCCGTCGTGCGCACCGCCCACGAGGCCGGCGCCGATGTCGTCATCCTCTGCGACACCAACGGCGGCATGCTGCCCGCGCAGATCACCGCGACCGTCTCGACCGTCCTCGCCGACACCGGCGCCCGCCTGGGCATCCACGCCCAGGACGACACCGGCTGCGCCGTCGCCAACACGCTCGCCGCCGTGGACGCCGGCGCCACCCACGTGCAGTGCACGGCCAACGGCTACGGCGAACGCGTCGGCAACGCGAACCTCTTCCCCGTCGTGGCCGCCCTGGAGATCAAGTACGGCCGCACGGTCCTCCCCGAGGGCGCCCTCGCCGAGATGACCCGGATCTCGCACGCCATCGCCGAGGTCGTCAACCTCACGCCGTCCACGCATCAGCCGTACGTGGGCGTCTCCGCCTTCGCGCACAAGGCGGGCCTGCACGCCTCGGCCATCAAGGTCGACCCGGACCTCTACCAGCACATCGACCCCGAGCGCGTCGGCAACACCATGCGGATGCTGGTCTCCGACATGGCCGGCCGCGCCTCGATCGAGCTCAAGGGCAAGGAGCTCGGCGTCGACCTCGGCGGGGACCGGGCGCTGATCTCCCGGGTCGTGGAGCGGGTCAAGGAGCGCGAGCTCAAGGGCTACACGTACGAGGCCGCCGACGCCTCCTTCGAGCTGCTGCTGCGCGCCGAGGCCGAGGGCCGGGCCCGCAAGTACTTCCGGATCGAATCCTGGCGGGCCATCATCGAGGACCGCCCGGACGGCACCCACGCCAACGAGGCCACGGTCAAGCTGTGGGCCAAGGGCGAGCGGATCGTCGCGACGGCCGAGGGCAACGGCCCCGTCAACGCCCTGGACCGGGCCCTGCGCGTGGCCCTCGAGCGCTTCTACCCCCAGCTGGCCAAGTTCGAGCTGGTCGATTACAAGGTCCGCATCCTGGAGGGCACGCACGGCACCGAGTCCACGACCCGCGTGCTGGTCGCCACGACGGACGGCGTCCGCGAGTGGTCCACGGTCGGCGTGGCCCCGAACGTGATCGCGGCCTCCTGGCAGGCCCTGGAGGACGCCTTCACGTACGGCCTCCTCCACGCGGGCGTGGAGCCGGCGGAGTAGCCCCGCCGCCGGTCAATGGACAGGCTTATGTCCTGTTCACACAGGAAATGACCGGTTCGGGTAGCGTCGTGGATATGAGGACCAGGCTGATATCCGTACGCGTGGGATCGCTGTTCGCCGGTCTGCTGCTGGCCCTGTCCGGGGCCGCGCTCGCGG
Source organism: Streptomyces sp. NPDC046303 (assembly GCF_055588085.1). NCBI lineage: Bacteria > Bacillati > Actinomycetota > Actinomycetes > Kitasatosporales > Streptomycetaceae > Streptomyces > Streptomyces sp. NPDC046303. The sequence continues at coordinate 70,924 of NZ_JBVJFA010000003.1, read as the reverse complement.
CCGCGCCGCAGGCTTCGGCCGCGACGGGGGTGGCCGCCGTGGCGGAGGCCCTCAAGAAGGGGCCCGTCTACGTCGATCCCCGGGCCGAGGCGCAGCTGTCCGGGGCGGAGGCCGACGCGCTCGCGCAGAAGATCAAGGACGCCGGGAAGCCGGTGTTCGTCGCCGTGCTGCCGGCCACCGCCGAGTTCCCGCAGGACAAGGTGCTCGCCGCCGTCCGCGCCGAGACCGGGATCACCGGGCTCTACGCGGTCCGGCTCGGCGACGGTTTCAACGCGGGCGCGGACCGCGCGGTCATGCCGGGCCATGCCGTGCGCAACCTCACCGAGGCCGTGAAGACCGGCACTCCGGTGGACGCGAGCACCCAGCTCAACAACTTCGTGGACCAGGCCCTGACCCAGGTCAAGGGCGGCGCCCCGGCCTCCTGGGGCAGCGTCGGCGAGGACGGCGGGGCCCCGGTCGCCGGCCTGATCACCCTCGGCGCGGTGGCCGCGGTCGGCGGCGGCGGCGCGTACGCGCTGGTCCGCCGCAACCGCAAGAAGAAGGAAGAGGCCCGGCGCGAGGCCATCGAGCGCCTGAGCGTGGTCGTCGACGAGGACATCACGGCCTTCGGCGAGGAACTCGAGCGCCTCGACTTCCACCCCGCCGAGCCCGGGGCGGACGATGCCATGCGCAGGGACTACGAGCAGGGCCTCGACTCGTACGAGAAGGCCAAGGGGATCATGGCCTCCGTGCGGTACCCGGAAGAGGTCACGGGGGTCACCCAGGCCCTGGAGGACGGCCGCTTCGCACTGGCCACCCTCGACGCGCGCCGTCAGGGCAAGCCGCTGCCCGAGCGCCGCTCGCCCTGCTTCTTCGACCCGCGGCACGGTCCCAGCACCGAGGACGCCTCCTGGGCCCCGCCCGGCGGGGCGCTGCGTACCGTGCCGGTCTGCGCGGCGGACGCCGTGCGGCTGCGCGACGGCCTGGACCCGGCGGTGCGCACGGTCGACACGGAGCGCGGGCCGCGCCCCTACTACGACGCGGGTCCGGCCTACGGCCCGTGGGCCGGCGGCTACTTCGGCGGCGGCATGCTGCCCGGCCTGCTGATGGGCACGATGCTCGGCTCGATGATGTCCAGCCCTGCCTACGCCTCCGACTTCGGCGGCGGCATGGGCGGCGGTTACGAGGGCGGGGACGTCTCGGGGGCCGACTTCAACCCGTCCGATTTCGGCGGCGGCGACTTCGGAGGCGGTGGCGGATTCGACGGCGGGGGCGGCTGGTAGCCGCCCCCGGAGCGTCCGCGGTGCGCCGGTCGCAGGTCAGGCCTGCTTGATGGCCGAGATGTCGAAGACCAGCTTCACCTTGTCGCTGACCATCACACCGCCGGCCTCCAGCGCGGCGTTCCAGGTCAGGCCCCAGTCGGAGCGCAGGATCTCGGCGGAGCCCTCGAAGCCGACGCGCTCGTTGCCGTAGACGTCCTTGGCGGATCCGGTGAACTCCAGGTCGATGGAGAGCGGGCGCGTGACGTCCTTGATGGTCAGATCGCCGGTGATGCGGTAGGCGTCGCCGCCGAGCTGCGCCGCCCCGGTGGAGCGGAAGGTCATCAGCGGGAAGAGCTCGGCGTCGAAGAAGTCGCTGCCCAGCAGGTGGGCGTCGCGGTCGGCGATGCCGGTGTTGACCGAGCCGATCGTCACGTCGATGGACGCGGTGGACCGGGCCGGGTCGCTGCCGTCGAGCTGCAGGCTGCCCTCGAAGGTGTCGAAGCTGCCGCGGACGTTGGTGACCATGGCGTGGCGGACGGTGAAGCCGATGCTGCTGTGGGCCGGGTCGATGGCGTAGTCGCCGGTGAGGGCGGCGAGGGCCGGGTCCACTGCGGGACCGGCGGTGACGGTGGTGGTGCCCTGGCTGCGGCGGGTGAACAGACCCATGACGTGCTCCTCGGTGATATCAGAGATTCGGTTGAATGTTCAACGATTTCAACGAGAACGACGCTAGACCTATTTCGTTCAAATTTCAACATCTGGTCGGGGTGTCAGCAGTTTTTGTCGAAGGACCACAAAGGACGAAGGTCTCCTCTGGTGGAGTCCTTGGTTCCTCTGGCTGCACTGTGCGGGCCGGACAGCGGAAGACTCCCGAGACTGTGCGGAATGAACGGAGGTTTTTCATGGCGATCTTCGTAAGGTCGGTACATGACCGTTGTGGACCAGACCCCGAGCGAGCCGACGGACGCCCGCGGGCGCGTGGCCGAGCTGCACTCCCTGCGCGAGCAGGCGCGGCGCGGCCCCAGTGACCGCGCGACCGAGACCCAGCACGCCAAGGGCAAGCTGACCGCCCGCGAGCGCATCGCGCTGCTCCTCGACGAAGGTTCCTTCAAGGAGGTCGAGCAGCTGCGCCGCCACCGCGCGACCGGCTTCGGCCTGGAGGCCAAGAAGCCCTACACCGACGGTGTCATCACCGGCTGGGGCACGGTCGAGGGCCGCACGGTCTTCGTCTACGCCCACGACTTCCGCATCTTCGGCGGCGCCCTGGGCGAGGCCCACGCCACGAAGATCCACAAGATCATGGACATGGCCATCGCGGCCGGAGCGCCCCTGGTCTCCCTCAACGACGGCGCCGGCGCCCGCATCCAGGAGGGCGTCTCGGCCCTCGCGGGCTACGGCGGCATCTTCCAGCGCAACACCAGGGCCTCGGGCGTCATCCCGCAGATCTCGGTCATGCTGGGCCCCTGCGCCGGTGGCGCCGCCTACTCCCCGGCCCTCACGGACTTCGTGTTCATGGTCCGGGAGACCTCGCAGATGTTCATCACCGGCCCGGACGTGGTCCGCGCGGTGACCGGCGAGGAGATCACCCAGAACGGCCTCGGCGGCGCCGACGTGCACGCCGAGACCTCGGGCGTCGCGCACTTCGCGTACGACGACGAGGAGACCTGCATCTCCGAGGTCCGCTACCTGATCTCGATGCTGCCCTCCAACAACCGCGAGAACCCGCCCGTCCACGAGACGAGCGACCCGGCGGACCGCCGCTCCGAGGTCCTCCTCGACCTGGTGCCCGCCGACGGCAACCGCCCGTACGACATGCTCAAGGTCATCGAGGAGCTCGTCGACGAGGGCGACGTCCTGGAGATCCACGAGCGCTGGGCCCGCAACATCATCTGCGCCCTGGCCCGGATGGACGGACAGGTCGTCGGCATCGTCGCCAACCAGCCCGGCCACCTCGCCGGCGTCCTCGACATCGAGGCCTCCGAGAAGGCCGCGCGCTTCGTCCAGATGTGCGACGCCTTCAACATCCCGATCATCACGCTGCTCGACGTCCCCGGCTTCCTGCCGGGCGTCGACCAGGAGCACGGCGGCATCATCCGCCACGGCGCGAAGCTCCTGTACGCGTACTGCAACGCCACCGTCCCGCGGATCTCGCTGATCCTGCGCAAGGCCTACGGCGGCGCGTACATCGTCATGGACTCCCAGTCCATCGGCGCCGACATCACCTACGCCTGGCCCACCAACGAGATCGCCGTGATGGGCGCCGAAGGTGCCGCCAACGTCATCTTCCGCAAGCAGATCGCGGACGCCGAGGACCCCGAGGCCATGCGCGTCCGCATGGTCAAGGAGTACAAGGCCGAGCTGATGCACCCGTACTACGCGGCCGAGCGCGGCCTCGTCGACGACGTCATCGACCCCGCCGAGACCCGCGAGACCCTCGTGGCCGCCCTCGCGATGCTCCGCAACAAGCACGCCGACCTGCCGTCCCGCAAGCACGGCAACCCGCCGCAGTAAGAGGAGACAAGCCACCGATGAGCACCGACACCCTGCTGCGCGTCGAAAAGGGCAACGCCGAGCCCGAGGAGCTGGCCGCGATCACCGCGATCCTGCTCGCCCGCGCCGCCACCGCCCCCGAGACGGTCCCCAGCCCCCGCTCCCAGGCCGGCTGGCGCCGCCTGGAGCGCACCCCGGGCTTCCGCGCCCCGCACAGCTGGCAGGGCTGAGTCCCGAAGCCGAGAAGGCCCCGCACCCTCCAGGAGGGTGCGGGGCCTTCCGCGTACCCGCGCAAGGACGCAGGGGACGCACGGACGCACGGACGCACGGGCCCACGGGCCCATGGCGAAGGCCCCCGCGTTCAGGGACACGGGGGCCTTCGGAGTACCGGGCGGGCGGGACGCTACCGCAGGCGGGCCATGAGGGCGTGCTCGACGAGCGTGATGAGCGCGCTCTTGGCGTCCGCGCGGTGGCGGGCGTCGGTGGTGATGATGGGGGCGTCCGGGCCGATCTGCAGCGCCTCGCGGACTTCCTCCGGGGTGTACGGCTGGTGTCCGTCGAAGCCGTTGAGGGCGATGACGAACGGCAGGCCGCTGTTCTCGAAGTAGTCGACGGCGGGGAAGCAGTCGGCGAGGCGGCGCGTGTCCACGAGCACGACGGCGCCGATGGCGCCCCGGACGAGGTCGTCCCACATGAACCAGAAGCGATCCTGGCCCGGCGTACCGAAGAGGTACAGGATCAGGTCCTGGTCCAGGGTGATGCGGCCGAAGTCCATGGCGACCGTGGTCGTCGTCTTGTCACCGGTGTGGGTGAGGTCGTCGATGCCGGCCGAGGCGGAGGTCATGACGGCTTCGGTGCGCAGCGGGTTGATCTCGGAGACCGCGCCGACGAACGTGGTCTTGCCCACGCCGAAGCCGCCCGCCACCACGATCTTCGCGGAGGTGGTGGAGCGAGCCGCTCCGCCGTTAGAGCTTGCGAAGTCCACTGAGCACCCTTTCGAGCAGTGTCACATCTGGCTGGCCGCCGGCAGACTCGTCGCCGCCGGGCTGGTGAATGGCGACAAGGCCCGCCTCCGCCAGGTCGGCGACGAGGATGCGGGCGACACCAAGAGGAATGGAGAGAAGTGCCGAGATCTCCGCGACGGATTTGATCTCCTGGCACAGACGGCAGATGCGCTGGTGCTCGGGCAACTGCCCTTGCAGCCGCGCGGGATCGGCCGTGGTACTGACCAGCGCCTCGATGGCGAGCTGGTAGCGCGGCCGCGTACGGCCGCCGGTCATCGCGTACGGGCGCACCAGCGGGTTGTGGGCCTTCGGAGCCGCCTGCCGCGCGGCGCGCGGAGGCTGCTGCTGGGGCATCTGGGGCTGGCCGTACGGCTGCTGCTGGTAGGGGTTGTGCTCCGGCACGGGCCGGCTGGGAGCAGAGGGAAAGTTGAAGCGGTTCTGGTCGTGCTGCCCACCCTGCGGCTGCTGAGCGCCGCCATAAGGATGACCTCCGGGTGTTGTCACGTTTCCTCCTCCGACTCCAAGAACGCAGTACTCCCTGTGGAACCGCGCCACCGCACCCTATGGTGCGATGGCGCGAAACGCACTGCCTGTCTGCTAGTTGAGAAGACTTCCCTGCAGCTCGGCGCGCAGGTCCGGGGTGAGGACACTGCCCGCGCGATCCACCAGAAGAGCCATCTCGTAGCCGACGAGGCCGATGTCGCACTCGGGGTGCGCGAGCACCGCGAGCGAGGACCCGTCGGAGACGGACATGAGGAAGAGGAATCCCCGGTCCATCTCGACCACGGTCTGGTTGACGGCGCCGCCCTCGAAGATGCGGGAGGCTCCGGCGGTCAGCGAGGTCAGTCCGGAGGCCACGGCCGCCAGCTGATCGGCGCGGTCGCGCGGAAACCCGTCGGACATCGCCAGAAGGAGTCCGTCGGCGGAGACCACCACGGTGTGGGACACCCCGGGGGTGTTGTCCACGAAGTTGGTGATCAACCAGTTCAGGTTCTGTGCCGCCTGGCTCATCGGGCTCACACTAACGCTCCTGGTCATAGCTGTTACTTGACTGCTCAGAACCCGCGCTGCGTCCCTGCTGGACACCGCGCCGCAGGTTGCTCAACCTGCCGCGGACGTCCTCCGGAGCACGGGAGACCTGGGGGCCGCCCTGCGGGGTCGTCTCCGCCGCGCCCTCGACCAGGTTGGCCTTGGGCACCCGCCGAGGGAGACCGGACGGGGTGACCCCGCCCGCCTTCGGCTCACGGAGTTTGGCGGCCTGCTGCCAGCGCTCGTCGTTGCCCGAGCGCCAGGCGGTGCTGCCTTCCTTCTCCTGCTCCGGGGCGGCGGGCTGCTGCTGACGCTGCGGCCGCTGCTCGAAGAGGGATCCGGTGGACTCCGCTTCCTGCTGTGCCGGCTGCCACTGCTGCTGGCTGCCGCGTCGCGGCAGGCCCGCTCCGGTCATCTGGTGACCGGCGTCGGCAGCGGCGCCCGGACGGTCGAAGCCTACGCGGTCCGGGGCCCGTTCGGGGACGGCGGGGGATTCCGATTCGGTCCCGTAATCCTGCTGGTAGGCAGCCGGATAGGTGTTCTGCTCGGGCCACCCGGCCTGCTGCGACCGGGAGTCGTAGCCGCCGTCGTAGTCCGGGGTGACCGGCTGCTGGTCCTCGTAGCCGGCTTCCGGATAGTCGTAGCCCTGCTGCGGGTAGTCCTCGTAACCCTGCTGGGCCTGCTGCGCCTGCGGTGCCTCGTACGAGCCGTCGTAGCCCTGCTCGGACTGCTGCTCGTAGCCCGGGTACGGCTGGTAGCCGTGTTCAGGCTGAGGTTCCGGATAGTCCTGCGACGGCTGGTCGTACTGCTGCTCCTGGCCCTGCGGATAGCCGACCTGGGCCTCCAGCGCGGCACGCCGCTCCTCGCGCACGAGGGACCGTCCGACCGGGTCGAGGTCGCGGACGTCCGCGCCCTGCTGGTCGTAACGCGAGTCGTCGAACCCGAGCTCGGCGGCCGTGCGCAGCGGGGCGGCCTGCTGGGCCTGCTGCTGCGGGATCATCTGGGAGACCGTGAAGTCGTCGTCCGGGATGCCCTCGCCACCGCCACCGTGGGTGATGGCGTCGGGGAGCATGATCAGCGAAGTCGTGCCGGCCGCTTCGCCCGAGGGGCGCAGCTGGACGCGGATGCTGTGGCGGTCCGCCAGCCGGCCGACCACGAACAGACCCATGCGCTGCGAGATCGCGGCGTCCACGGTCGGCGGGTTGGCCAGCTTGTGGTTGATGTCCGCGAAGTCCTCGGCGGTCAGGCCGATGCCCTTGTCGTGGATCTCGACCATCACGCGGCCGTCGGGCAGACGCGTGGCGTTGACGCGGACCTTGGTCTGCGGGGAGGAGAACGTGGTGGCGTTCTCCAGCAGCTCGGCGAGCAGGTGCACGAGGTCGGTCACGGCCTGGCCGTGGATCTCGGCGTCGGAGACGCCGGAGAGCTCGATGCGCTCGTACTGCTCCACCTCGGAGGAGGCGGCGCGCAGCACGTCGACGAGGGGGACCGGCTGGTCCCAGCGGCGGCCCGGGTTCTCACCCGCGAGGATGAGGAGGTTCTCGCCGTTGCGGCGCATACGGGTGGCCAGGTGGTCCAGGCGGAAGAGGTTCTCCAGCTGGTCCGGGTCCGCCTCGTTGTTCTCCAGGTCGGTGATGAGGGTCAGCTGGCCCTCGATCAGCGACTGGTTGCGCATGGAGAGGTTGGTGAAGATGGCGTTGACGTTCCCTCGCAGGAGCGCCTGCTCGGCGGCGAGCCGGACCGCTTCCCGGTGGACCTGGTCGAAGGCGCGGGCGACCTCGCCGATCTCGTCCTGGGAGTCGATCGGGATCGGCTGGACACGGGTGTCCACCTTGCCCGGGTCGGTGCGCGAGAGCTGGTCGACGAGCATCGGCAGGCGCTGCTCGGCGATGTCGAAGGCGGCCGAGCGCAGGCGGCGCATCGCGCGGCCCATCTGGCGGGCCATGAGGCCGGCCATGATGAACGCGGCGAGCAGGGCCACGACCACGATGGCGCCGTTGACGATGGCGTCGGTGCGGGCGTCGTCGGAGACCGCGACGGCGTCGTTGACGGCCTTTTCGAGGAGGCCCTTCTCGATCTCGTCGTAGCCGTCGAACTTCGCGGTGGCGGCGGCCTGCCAGGCCATCGGCGTGGTGCCGCCGGCCGCCAGCTTGGTCTTGTTCTCGCCGCTGGCTATCGCCTCGGTCATACCGGTGAGCGGCGACTTGTTGGGGCCGGCCACGGGCGGGGGCACGAAGCGGATGCCCGCCTGCTCGGCCTTGCCCTTGGCCTCGGCGAGCTTGGCGGCTCCCTCGTCGGACTTCCTCTGCATGACCTGCTTGAGGTTGTTCACGTCCTCCTCGGTGCCCGCCGCGACGTACTCGCCGATGGCGATTTCTTCGAGGTAGGCGTACGAGGAGAAGGCGACGAGCTGGCTCTTGCGGATGTCCTCGTTCGTGCTCGGACGGACCAGCAGGTGGGTGCCGACGGAGCGCTGCAGCGAGTTCGCCGCCTTGGCCAGCTGGATCGCGTAGACCATGCGGCCGTACGAGGTCACGTTGCCGGTGCCGAGGCCGAGCTCGTTGGCGAACTGCATGAGGTAGTGCTGGACCAGCACATAGCCCTCTTCGGTCGGGATCGGGCCCGCCGCGCTGGGGAGGTTCTTCTTCGCGGTCTCGGCCCCGACGGCGTACGCCGTCTCGCGGACCTTCTTGAGCTCGGGCTCCGCCCCGCGGAAGAGGTCCAGCCGTCGCTCCATGCCCTGGTTCTTCGGCATGTCCTGGACGGCCTTGTCGAACGCGCCCTTGGCCGCGTCGGTCGCGGCGCGCGCCTTGGTGACGATCTCGCTGTTCGGGTTGCCGCTCAGCAGCGGCTCTGCCGTGAGGTCGCGCTCGTTGAGCAGCGCCTGGCTGTATTCCGAGGAGGCCTGGACGACCCTGGCTATCTTCTCGGCGTCCTTGGCCTCGTTCCAGGTGTCGACGGAGCCCTTCACCTGGAAGCCGCCCATGACCAGGCCGACGAGGGCCGGTACGAGCAGGATCGCGTTCAGACGGGTCGGCACGCGCCAGTTGCGGGGGGAGAACCTGCTGGTGCTCCCACCGCTCACCGGTGGTTCCACGGGCACGTCGACGGGCGACGCGGCCGCTCGCGGCGGCGGGGTGAAGTTGCCCCGCGCGGGTTCAACCGCGGGGCTCGTGTTGCTTCGCCTCACTCGACCAACAACCTCTCGGCGGTGCTACTAGCTAGTTCGTTGAATTCCAGCACGGTTAACGGCCGTGTTCCAAACAGTTGAAACCGGCCATTCCCAGAACCTTACGCCCCGCATAAATCGGACATAAAGAGCTTCCTGCGGCAAAAATAGGGGCAGTTGTGCGCGTAGTGACACCAGCCGAACGCACCCCGTGGCCAACTGGCGGCAATTGTCTGTCGAAACGTTATGAACGAGAAGGGCGGGCCGTGTCGTATGACACAGCCCGCCCTTCTCCTCGTTGTGAAGAACCCGTGTTGCTTGCGTGGTGCCACTTGAGCCGTGAGACCGGAATCGTGTTACTTGAGTCGGGCCATGAGGGCGTGCTCGACGAGAGTGATGAGCGCGCTCTTGGCGTCCGCGCGGTGGCGGGCGTCGGTGGTGATGATGGGGGCGTCCGGACCGATCTGCAGCGCCTCGCGGACTTCCTCCGGGGTATAGGGCTGGTACCCCTCGAAGCCGTTGAGTGCGACGACGAACGGCAGGCCGCTGTTCTCGAAGTAGTCGACGGCGGGGAAGCAGTCGGCGAGGCGGCGCGTGTCGACCAGGACGATCGCCCCGATCGCGCCGCGGACGAGGTCGTCCCACATGAACCAGAAGCGGTCCTGGCCCGGCGTACCGAAGAGGTACAGGATCAGGTCCTGGTCCAGGGTGATGCGGCCGAAGTCCATGGCGACGGTCGTCGTCGTCTTGTCACCGGTGTGCGTGAGGTCGTCGATGCCGGCCGAGGCGGAGGTCATGACGGCTTCGGTGCGCAGCGGGTTGATCTCGGAAACGGCTCCGACGAACGTGGTCTTGCCCACGCCGAAACCGCCCGCCACCACGATCTTCGCGGAGGTGGTGGAGCGAGGAGCCGCTCCGCCGTTAGAGCTTGCGAAGTCCACTGAGCACCCTTTCGAGCAGCGTGACGTCCGGCGTGCCGCCGGCCTCTCCATTGCCCGGCTGGTGGATGGCCACCATTCCGGCCTCCGCCAGGTCGGCGACGAGGATCCGGGCGACACCGAGCGGCATCGACAGCAGTGCGGAGACCTCCGCGACCGACTTGACCTCGCGGCACAGCGTGCAGATGCGCTGGTGCTCCGGGAGCAGGCCGGACAGGTGCATCGGATCGGCCGTGGTGCTGACCAGGGCTTCGATCGCGAGCTGGTAGCGGGGCCGGGTCCGGCCGCCGGTCATCGCGTACGGACGCACCAGCGGCTGGTCGCCTTCCGAGTACGAATCTCCGTACGCATCGGGATAGGCGGGGGGCGGGGTCATTGATCCTCCGGGCTGGACAGCAGTGGTCAGCGTGCCGTCTGACGGGGCGGCCGGTGGGGGGAAGGTATGACGGCCTGGCGGTGGTACTGGGTTCCGGGGCACAAGCTCCGGTCCCCCGGCCGTTAGTACCGTCCGGCCGGGGGAGGGGGAGTCAGATGAGCAGGCTTCCCTGCAGTTCCGCGCGCAGGTCCGGGGTGAGGACACTGCCGGCGCGGTCCACGAGGAGGGCCATCTCGTAGCCGACGAGGCCGATGTCGCACTCCGGGTGCGCCAGTACGGCCAGGGACGAACCGTCCGAGACGGACATGAGGAAGAGGAATCCCCGGTCCATCTCGACGACGGTCTGGTTGACGGCGCCGCCCTCGAAGATGCGGGAGGCCCCGGCGGTCAGCGAGGTCAGTCCGGAGGCCACCGCCGCCAGCTGATCGGCGCGGTCGCGGGGGAATCCTTCGGACATCGCCAGAAGGAGTCCGTCGGCGGAGACCACCACGGTGTGGGACACCCCGGGGGTGTTGTCCACGAAGTTGGTGATCAACCAGTTCAGGTTCTGTGCCGCCTGGCTCATCGAACTCAACTATCGCTCCTGCTGGTAAGTGGGGTCGATGTGGTAACTGCCGGTTGCCGGACCACTGTTGCCGGCCTGACGGCCCTGCTGGATACCGCGCCTGAGGTTGGTCAGACGGCCGCGGACGTCGTCCGGCGCCCGCGAGACCTGAGGACCGGCCTGCGCGTCGGCCTGCTGCTGCGCCGTGCCGGCCACGAGGTTCGCCCGCGGGACCCGGCGGGGCAGCCCCGAGGTGGTGATGCCGCCGGCGGCCGGCTGGCGCACGCGCTCGGCCTGCCGCATCAGCTCGTCGTTCGGCGAGGACCGCCAGCTGACCGTCGGCGTGGCGCCGGTGGCCGCGGTGGCGGACTCGGCCGGTGCCTGGCCGCGCTGCGGCAGCTGCGGAGCAGGGGCCGCCGGAGCGGACTGCTGCGGCTGCTGCGGGACCGAGGGTGCCTGCGCGGCGGGCTGCTGCCCCTCCTCGCGGAACCAGTTCGACTCCAGGGTGTCGAAGATCGGGCTGCGGGCCTCCGCGGAGCTCTGCGCCGGGGGCAGCGCCTCGGGCCGGTGGGCCTGCGGCAGGCCGGGGGCCTCCTGGCGCTGCGGGGCCTGCGGCTGCTGGTACTGCTGCTGAGGCTGCTGAGGCTGCTGCGGGGCCTGGGGCTGACGGGCGAAGCCGCCGACCCCGGGGCCGCCCGGGCGCTGCTGCTGCCCGGTCGACGGGTAGGCACCCGGACGCTCGAACTGTCCGGTGCCGGACGGGTTCACGGGGCCGCGCACGTCCGGACGCTCGAACTGCCCGGTCGTGCTGTTGCCGCCGGCGTTCGCCTGGGGCATCGGGGCGTCGAAGTCCGGACGGGCGAACTCGGCCGTCGAGCCGGGGCCCGAGAGCTCGTCGTGGCCACGCGCCTGGTCGGCGCCCCAGCTGGCGGTCTGCGGGCCGGGGAGCTCGGGCCGGGGGGCGCCACCGCGCGGCGGCAGCTGCGGCCGGGGGCCGCGCGAGGCCGGCGCCGCGGGGGCGGCCGGCTGCTGCTGCGGAGGCTGGGCCTGGGGCTGCTGCGGCTGCTGCGGACGCTCGAAGCCGTTGCCCTGCGGGAAACCGGGCTGACCGGACGCGGTGGGCGCGGCGGGCGCGGCGGCCGGACGGGCCTGCGGACCACGACCCGCCAGCGGCGCACCGGAGCCGAAGCCGGCCTGGCCCTGCCCGCTGGTGGTCTGACCCTGCTGCGGACGGCCGCCGGGAGCACCCGGACCGCCCTGCAGCGGGGACCAGCCGCCCTGCGGACCCTGCTGGTTCTGCGCGCCCTGCGGACGCTGCTGGCCCGGGGCGCCGTCACGGCCGGGCAGGGCGGCACGCTGACCGCCCGGGGCGACCTGGCCGCGCTGCGGCGCCGCGCCCACCGGGGGACGGGAGCCCGCACCGGGCACGGAGGACTGCCCGCCGGGGCCGCCCTGACCGCCACCGGGGCCGCCCTGGGGACCGGGGCCGCCGGGCTTCTTGCCGCCCTGGGCGACGTCCACCGGCAGCATGACGAGGGCCGTCGTACCGCCCGAGTCGGAGGGGCGCAGCTGGATGCGGATGCCGTGTCGCAGGGACAGGCGGCCGACCACGAACAGGCCCATGCGGCGGGAGACGGAGACGTCCACGGTCGGCGGCGACGCGAGCCGCTCGTTGATCGCGGCGAGGTCCTCGGGGGAGAGGCCGATACCGGTGTCGTGGATCTCGACCAGCACCCGGCCGTCGGGCAGCGCGTGACCGGTGACCTTGACCTTGGTCTGCGGGGAGGAGAACGAGGTGGCGTTCTCCAGCAGCTCGGCGAGCAGGTGCACGAGGTCGTTGACGACGCGGCCGGCGACATCGGTGCCGGGCACCGCCGCCAGTTCGATGCGCTCGTACTGCTCCACCTCGGACGCGGCGGCGCGGAGCACGTCGACGAGCGGGACGGGGCGGGTCCACCGGCGGCCCGGCTCCTCGCCCGCGAGGACGAGGAGGTTCTCGCCGTTACGGCGCATGCGGGTCGCGAGGTGGTCGAGCTTGAAGAGGGAGGACAGCTGGTCCGGGTCGGCCTCGCGCGACTCCAGCTCGGAGATGAGCGAGAGCTGACGCTGGATGAGGCCCTGGGAGCGGCGCGAGAGGTTGGTGAACATCGCGTTGACGTTGCCCCGCAGGAGGGCCTGCTCGGCGGCGAGGCGGACGGCCTCGCGGTGCACGTCGTCGAAGGCCGCGGCCACCTGGCCGATCTCGTCGCGGGTGTGCAGGCCGACCGACTCCACGGACGTGTCCACGTCCTGCGGGTCGGACTCGGACAGCTGCTTGACGAGCTCGGGGAGGCGGTCCTGGGCGACGCGGGTGGCGGTGTCCTGGAGGCGGCGCAGCGAGCGGATCATCGAGCGGGCCATGACGAAGGCGCCGACGAGGGAGACACCGAGCACGAGGAGGATCAGGGCACCGTTGATGATGGCGTCCTGCTGCGACTCGTTCTTGAGCTCGCGGGCCTTCTGCTCCATGTCCTGGAGCAGGGTCAGCTCGATCTTCTTCATCTCGGAGAGCTTGACGTCGTCGGCGTCGTACCAGTCCAGCCAGGACCGGTACTGCGTCTCCTTGGCGAACTGCCCGTCGGTGGACAGCACGCGGCGCGCGAAGTGGTCGGCGCGGCCGATCTCCGGGTTGCCGTCGCCGAGCGCCGCGAGGAGCTCCTCGGGCTTGCCCTGGTACACGAGCTCGAAGGTCTTCTTCGCCTGCTGCTCGCCCTTGAGGGCGGACAGGGCGTAGAGCCGGTCGTTCTCCGGCAGCTTGCCCGCCTGTCCGGTCCCGTCGGGCAGGGCGGCGGCGATGATCGCGCGCTGGACGGAGGCGTACTCCTTGGAGGCGGAGAAGGCCGCCAGGGCGCGCGTCCGCTTGATCATCTCCGGGTTGGAGGTGGCCTGCGCCATGTCCTGGGAGAGCGAGAGCAGCGAGACGATGAGGCTGTTGTACTCGGTGACGGTCTGCTGGGCGCCGTTCGCGTACGCCTTGGTGCGGATTTCCTCGATGTTGGCGAGCTGGCGGCCGATCTGCAGGATGTTGTTGCGGATCGACTTGAGCGTCTCGTCCTTGTCCTCCGTGTTGTCGACCTTGTCGGTCGCGGAGGTGAAGGACTTGGCGGCGGTGTCGGTCTGCTCGCGGACGCCCGCGACGATGCTGTTGGGCTTGCCGGACTTGTCGACCGAGAGGGGACCGGCGGACTTGTCCCGCTCCTCCTGGAGCGCGGCGGCCAGGTTGGTGGCCTGCCGGGTCATCGTCGTCAGCAGCTGCATGTGCTCCAGCTGCGCGATGTCATTGAGCGAGTCGTTGATACGGACGCCACCCAGCGTGGTGGCGGCGACGACGGGCAGGGTCAGCAGCGACACGAGTCGCGTGCTGATGCGCCAGTTCTGCATGGCGAGACGGGAACCGGGCCCGCTGGGGCCCTTCGGTATCGCCACGTCCTGCTCGACCGATCCGGCGTAGTCCTTGGCGGACTGGGCGGACTTGCCAGACTTGCCGCGGCCCTTCGTCTTCGCCTTCACCGAGCCGGAGACGTCGGGGCGTGCGCCGTCGACAGCCGGCCCGCGGTTCTGGGCGTGCTGGGGCGAGGAGCCACGGTCGGTCCCGCCGCGGGGCTCCTGGTCCGCCGCGGCTTCCCCTCGTCCCTGACGGGCCTGGGGAGACCCCTTGCCATCCCTCTTGAATCGTCCCTGCACTAGCGTCGCAACCTCTGGACCAGGCGTCCCGCCGGGCGACCGGTGGGACGGTGTCGAGTCGTGGGGCACTAACGGCCCCATGGTGGTCGTCGGTGACCGGCGCGTCTCCCTCTCCTTGCCACCGCGCTCGGCGCTGTGTCGCGCCACCTGCGCGCCGGCTGATTCCCGCGGCGGTCCCGCGAATTCCAGCACAGTGGAGGATCTCCAACAAGGTGCGAGCATCCGTCCGGAGAGTCGGTGACGGCTTGTGACAGGGGGGCTACAGGATGTGGGCCCGCTTTCGGTAGAAACCGGACTTACACCACGCAAACACGGTGACTGGCAAGGTGTCCCAGTCGAGATGATCAGCAGCGGAATGACGCATTCAGTGGCGCAATGTCCGTTTCGCGGCATGGAGTTGACTGTCCATTATGCCGGTAATGCCTGGTCGCTGGTGAGCAAACTCACACGGCCGTGGCCATTACTTCCCGGTTCCGTGAGGGATTCGGATGTTTAGCCTTACCCCTTAAAGGGTTGGCGCCGCCGTCGGCGCGTGCCACAACCGACATCCACGATCGACCCGAGGACCCCGAGATCCCGATGAAGACGACGCAGCCGATGTTCCGGAACATAGCCAACCCCCGCCGCACCACCCTCGCGCACCTCAAGGACGCCGAGGAGCTGCAGGCGGCCCCGGCCACCGCGGAGCACGCCGTCGAACTGCCGACGCAGACCGCCAACCCCCGGCGCACGATCCTGATGGACGCGCCCGTGGCCGCCGCCGCGCAGTAGCCCCAAGGCAAATGAGGGCGAAGCGCCCCTGCCGGCCGCGTTAGCCTGGAGCCGCAGACTCCAGCCAGCGGACATACAGAGGGGCAGACGCAACACGTGCGCATCGCCAGGTTCTCGATCGACGGCAACGTCGCCTTCGGCGCGGTCGAGGGCGATGCCGCCCCCGGCGCCGAAGGCGAGCTCGTCCTCGACATCATCAAGGGCATCCCGTTCGCGGACTTCGAGCTCTCCGGCACGAAGGTCCCGCTGAGCAAGGTGCGCCTGCTGCCGCCCGTGCTCCCGAACAAGGTCGTGGCCATCGGCCGCAACTACGCGGAGCACGCGGCGGAGCTCGGCAACGAGGTCCCGGACGCCCCCCTCACCTTCTTCAAGCCCTCCACCTCGGTGGTCGGCCCGGGCGACCCCATCACGTACCCCTCCTTCTCCCAGGACCTCCACCACGAGGCGGAGCTCGCCGTGGTCATCGGCCGCATGTGCCGAGAGGTCCCCAGGGAACGGGTCAAGGACGTCATCCTCGGCTACACCTGCGCCAACGACGTCACCGCGCGCGACGTGCAGCAGCGCGAGAAGCAGTGGGCCCGCGCCAAGGGCTTCGACAGCGCCTGCCCGCTCGGCCCCTGGATCGAGACCGACCTGGACCCCCGCGACCTCGCCATCCAGTGCACGGTCAACGGCGAACAGCGCCAGCTCGGCCGCACCAGCGACATGGTCCGCTCCATCGAAGACCTGATCGTCCACATCACCGAGGCCATGACGCTGCTCCCCGGCGACGTCATCCTCACGGGGACCCCGGCCGGAGTCGGCCCCCTGAACGTCGGCGACGAGGTCGCCGTCACCATCGAAGGCATCGGCACTCTCACCAACAAGGTGATCAAGCGTGGCTAACGCGAACGTCCGCGTACGTTTCTGTCCCTCCCCGACCGGCAACCCCCACGTGGGCCTGGTCCGCACCGCCCTCTTCAACTGGGCGTTCGCCCGCCACCACGGCGGCACGTTCGTCTTCCGGATCGAGGACACCGACGCGGCCCGGGACTCCGAGGAGTCCTACGAGCAGCTCCTCGACTCGCTGCGCTGGCTCGGCTTCACCTGGGACGAGGGCCCCGAGATCGGCGGCCCGCACGCCCCGTACCGCCAGTCCGAGCGCATGGACATCTACGCGGACGTCGCCCAGCGGCTGCGCGACGGCGGTTACGCGTACGACTGCTACTGCACGACCGAGGAGCTGGACGCCCGCCGCGCCGCCGCCCGCGCGGCCGGCAAGCCCTCCGGCTACGACGGCCACTGCCGCGAGCTGACGCAGGTGCAGCTCGAGGCGTACCAGGGCGAGCACCGCCCCTCGATCGTCCGCTTCCGGATGCCCGACGAGCCGATCACCTTCACCGACCTGGTCCGCGGCGAGCTGACCTTCACCCCGGAGAACGTGCCGGACTTCGGCATCCTGCGGGCCAACGGCGCGCCGCTCTACACGCTGGTCAACCCGGTCGACGACGCCCTCATGCAGATCACGCACGTGCTGCGCGGCGAGGACCTGCTCTCCTCCACCCCCCGCCAGATCGCGCTCTACAAGGCGCTCATGGAGATCGGCGTCGCCACCGGCGTCCCGCAGTTCGGCCACCTGCCGTACGTCATGGGCGAGGGCAACAAGAAGCTCTCCAAGCGCGACCCGGAGTCCTCGCTCAACCTGTACCGCGAGCGCGGCTTCCTCCCCGAGGGCCTGCTGAACTACCTCTCGCTCCTCGGCTGGTCCTTCTCCAAGGACCAGGACGTCTTCTCGATCGAGGAGATGGTGTCGAAGTTCGACATCGACGGAGTCAACGCGAACCCGGCCCGCTTCGACCTCAAGAAGGCCGAGGCGATCAACGCCGACCACATCCGCATGCTGGACCCGAAGGCCTTCGCCGACGCCTGCGCCCCGTGGCTGCGGGCCCCGCACGCCAACTGGGAGCCCGAGGACTTCGACGCCGAGGCCTGGGAGCGCATCGCGCCGTACGCCCAGACCCGGGTGACCGTCCTGTCGGACATCACCGCCAACGTCGACTTCCTGTTCCGCAAGGAGCCGGTCGAGGACCAGGCCTCGTGGGACAAGGCCATGAAGGGCGAGCCCGCGGCCCTCCTGACCACGGCGCGCGAGAACCTCTCCGCCGCTGACTGGTCGGACCCGGAGTCCCTCAAGCAGGCCGTGCTGACCGCGGGCGAGGCCCACGGCCTCAAGCTCGGCAAGGCCCAGGCGCCGGTCCGCGTGGCCGTCACCGGCCGCACGGTCGGCCTGCCGCTCTTCGAGTCCCTGGAGATCCTGGGCAAGGAGCGCTCCCTGGCCCGCATCGACGCCGCCCTGGCCAAGCTCGCCGGCTAGCGGCACCCGTACGAAGACCAGGCCCGGACCCCGACGGCGTGAGCCACCGGGGTCCGGGCCTGAGTGCTGTGCCGTGCCGTGGCACACGGCACGTTCTCGCGACTGCGAGACACGGCCACCAGGGGCTTCGCATACTGGGGGCATGGCCATCCGCGCGGTCCTCTGGGACATCGACGACACCCTCTTCGACTACACGGGAGCCGACGCCGCCGGGCTGGCCCGACAGCTGGAGGAAGCGGGGATCGCGGAGCGCTACGGGACGCCCGCGCAGGCGCTCGCCCTGTGGCGGGAGATCACCGACCGGCACTGGGCGCGCTTCGCCGCGGGCGAGGGCACCTTCCAGGGGCAGCGGCGGGACCGGGTGCGGGAGTTCCTGGAGCGGCCCGCGATGACCGACGGCGAGGTCGACGCCTGGTTCGACCGGTACGTCGCGCACTACAAGGCCGCCTGGGCGGTCTTCCCCGACGTGGTGCCCGCACTCGACGCGCTGGCCGCCGCGTACCGGCACGGGGTGCTCTCCAACTCCTCCACCGCCAACCAGGACCCCAAGCTGCGCGACCTCGGACTGCGCGACCGCTTCGAGGTGCTCGTCTGTGCCGTGGAGCTCGGCATCAGCAAGCCCGAGGCGGGCGCCTTCCTCGCCGCGTGCGAGGCGCTGGGGCTGCCGCCGGGGGAGGTGGCGTACGTGGGGGACCAGCCGGAGATCGACGCGCGGGGCGCGCGCGACGCCGGCCTGCTCGCCGTCTGGCTCGACCGCGACGGCCGCCGCGGGGCCGGACCCGATGGCGTACACCGCATCGAGGGCCTTGACCTGCTGCCGGAGCTGCTGGCGGGCGATACCCGTTTTGGAGCACGGTCAGGCATCCGGTAATGTTCTTTCTGCGCCGCCGGAGCGGGCCGAAAGGCCGGACGGAGGCGCCACTCAAAAGAAAGACCCCGCAGGGGGTTGACTTTTGGTGGGGTATAGTGTAATTGGCAACACGAGGGTTTCTGGTTCCCTTATTCTAGGTTCGAGTCCTGGTACCCCAGCGCAGTGCAGCAGTAACGCAGTGCTTTGCCCCCGTTGTGTAGCGGCCTAGCACGCCGCCCTCTCAAGGCGGTAGCGCCGGTTCGAATCCGGTCGGGGGTACAGATCCTTCCCGTGAGGTGTCCTGGGTAGCTCCCGTACGTCTTGATGCAGGATCGCTAGGGCCCCCGTTGTGTAGCGGCCTAGCACGCCGCCCTCTCAAGGCGGTAGCGCCGGTTCGAATCCGGTCGGGGGTACTGTTGGTCTGGTATAGACCACTTTGGGCTATGGTGTAATTGGCAACACGAAGGTTTCTGGTTCCTTTGTTCTAGGTTCGAGTCCTGGTAGCCCAGCGCAGTGCAGCGACAGCTGCAAGGCTTGCCCCCGTTGTGTAGCGGCCTAGCACGCCGCCCTCTCAAGGCGGTAGCGCCGGTTCGAATCCGGTCGGGGGTACGCACTGAAGAGGCCCTCCGCGTTCATCGCGGAGGGCCTCTTCGTCGTTCCCGCCGGGCCGTCCTCCGGTACAAGGACGGGCCCGGAGGCGCGAGTTCGGACGTGTGCGGCGTCGTACGCGCCCCCGGGCCCGGGGGTGGGTGAAGCGGGAGCGGTGGGTCAGCCGGAGCGGCGCAGGGCCTCCGTGAGGCGGGCGGCCGCGTCGATGACCGCCTGGGCGTGCATCCGGCCCGGGTGGCGGGTCAGGCGCTCGATCGGCCCGGACACCGACACCGCGGCCACCACCCGGTTCGACGGCCCGCGCACGGGCGCCGAGACGGAGGCCACGCCGGGCTCCCGCTCGCCGATCGACTGCGCCCAGCCGCGGCGGCGTACGCCCGACAGCGCCGTCGCCGTGAAGCGCGCGCCCTGCAGGCCGCGGTGGAGCCGCTCGGGCTCCTCCCAGGCCATCAGGATCTGCGCGGCCGAGCCCGCCTTCATCGGGAGCGTCGAGCCCACCGGGACGGTGTCCCGCAGACCGGACAGCCGCTCCGCGGCCGCGACGCAGATGCGCATGTCCCCCTGACGGCGGTAGAGCTGCGCGCTCTCGCCCGTCACGTCGCGGAGGTGGGTCAGTACCGGTCCCGCCGTGGCCAGCAGGCGGTCCTCGCCGGCCGCGGCGGCGAGCTCCGCCAGCCGCGGACCGAGGATGAACCGGCCCTGCATGTCCCTCGCCACCATCCGGTGGTGTTCCAGTGCCACGGCAAGGCGATGTGCCGTGGGTCGTGCGAGCCCTGTCGCCGCGACCAGCCCGGCGAGGGTGGCCGGACCGGACTCCAGTGCGCTCAGTACCAGAGCTGCCTTGTCGAGAACGCCGACGCCGCTAGAGTTGTCCATGAAACGATATTCACGTCTCACACTGTGAAACGCAAGTTCAATTTTTCCAAGAACCAGCGAGTCTGTATGTACGGGTCCACGAACCACTGGGTCCGGGACGGTGAGCCGGAGGGAAAGCGATGGGTAGGACACTCGCGGAGAAGGTCTGGGACGACCATGTCGTCCGGCGCGCCGAGGGCGAGCCCGACCTCCTCTTCATCGATCTTCACCTGCTGCACGAGGTGACCAGCCCCCAGGCCTTCGAGGGCCTGCGCCAGGCCGGCCGCAAGGTCCGACGCCTCGACCTCACCATCGCGACCGAGGACCACAACACCCCCACCCTCGACATCGACAAGCCGATCGCCGACCCGGTCTCCCGGGCCCAGCTGGAGACGCTGCGCAAGAACTGCTCCGAGTTCGGTGTCCGGCTGCACTCGCTGGGCGACGTCGAGCAGGGCGTCGTCCACGTCGTGGGACCGCAGCTGGGCCTGACCCAGCCCGGCACCACCGTGGTCTGCGGCGACTCCCACACCTCCACGCACGGCGCCTTCGGCGCGCTGGCCTTCGGCATCGGCACCAGCCAGGTCGAGCACGTGCTGGCCACCCAGACGCTGCCGCTGGCCCGCCCCAAGACCATGGCGATCACGGTCACCGGCGAGCTGGCCGAGGGTGTCACCGCCAAGGACCTGATCCTGGCCATCATCGCCAAGATCGGTACCGGCGGCGGCCAGGGGTACATCCTGGAATACCGCGGCGAGGCCATCGAGAAGCTGTCGATGGAAGCCCGCATGACCATCTGCAACATGTCGATCGAGGCCGGCGCCCGCGCGGGCATGATCGCCCCCGACCAGACCACCTTCGACTACCTGCAGGGCCGCGACCACGCCCCCGTGGGCGAGGACTGGGACGCGGCGGTCGCCTACTGGAAGACCCTGCGCACGGACGACGACGCGGTCTTCGACGCCGAGGTCGTCATCGACGGCGCCACGCTGTCCCCGTTCGTCACCTGGGGCACCAACCCGGGCCAGGGCGCGCCGCTGTCGGCCAACGTCCCCGACCCGGCTTCGTACGAGGACGCTTCGGAGCGCCTGGCCGCCGAAAAGGCCCTGGAATACATGGGGTTGACCGCCGGACAGCCGCTGCGCGAGATCAAGGTCGACACCGTCTTCGTAGGTTCCTGCACCAACGGCCGCATCGAGGACCTGCGCGCCGTCGCCGGGATCGTCGAGGGCCGCAAAGTCGCCGACGGCGTACGGATGCTGGTCGTGCCCGGCTCGGTCCGGGTGGCGCTGCAGGCCGTGGAAGAGGGCCTGGACAAGGTCTTCAAGGAGGCCGGCGCCGAATGGCGGCACGCGGGCTGTTCGATGTGTCTGGGCATGAACCCCGACCAACTGGCTCCCGGTGAGCGTTCCGCGTCCACCTCCAACCGCAACTTCGAGGGCCGGCAGGGCAAG
The DNA here is from genome assembly GCF_055588085.1 of Streptomyces sp. NPDC046303. Taxonomy (NCBI): domain Bacteria; kingdom Bacillati; phylum Actinomycetota; class Actinomycetes; order Kitasatosporales; family Streptomycetaceae; genus Streptomyces; species Streptomyces sp. NPDC046303. Next base: position 49,518 of record NZ_JBVJFA010000003.1, on the reverse strand, counting down.
GGCGGACGCACCCACCTGGTCTCCCCGCAGGTGGCCGCCGCCACCGCGGTACTGGGCCACTTGGCCTCTCCCGCCGACCTGTCCGACGCCCCCGCGACCGCCGGAGTCTGAGAACCATGGAAGCCTTCACCACCCACACCGGCCGGGCCGTCCCGCTGCGCCGCAGCAACGTCGACACCGACCAGATCATCCCCGCCCACTGGCTGAAGAAGATCACCCGCGACGGGTTCGAGGACGGGCTCTTCGAGGCCTGGCGCAAGGACCCCGAGTTCGTCACCAACCGCCCGGAGCGCGCCGGGGCGACCGTGCTCGTCGCCGGCCCCGACTTCGGCACCGGCTCCTCGCGCGAACACGCCGTATGGGCCCTGCAGAACTTCGGCTTCAAGACGGTCATCTCCTCCCGCTTCGCCGACATCTTCCGCGGGAACTCGCTGAAGAACGGCCTGCTGACCGTCGTTCTGCCCCAGGAGACCGTCGAGAAGCTGTGGCAGCTGACCGAGGCCGACCCCACCGCCGAGGTCACCGTCGACCTGGTCGACCGCCAGGTGCGAGCGGAGGGCATCGAGGCGGAGTTCGAGCTCGACGACAACGCCCGCTGGAGGCTGCTGGAGGGTCTGGACGACATCTCCCTCACCCTTCAGAACGAAGCGGACATCGCCACGTACGAAAGCGCCCGCCCGGCCTTCAAGCCGCGTACGATTCAGGCCTGATTCCGGCCTGATCAGCGCTTATTCGCCTTCGGGTGATCACTGGCAGGACACTGTGCCCCCCACCGTCCGGTGGGGGGCACAGCTGTGTGTTGAGGCCCCGTGAGGCGACAACTCGCCCCAGATGGCACAATCTGTGCATGGAACGCGACAGTCAACTTGAGCTCTACGAACTCGTCGCGGACCGGCTGAAAGAAGCACACACACGGGTGCGCTCACTGCAAGTCCCGGAGGGCGTAAGGATGGCGCTGTCCCGGAAGCTGTTGGTCGTCACGGCCGCGGCGAAGCACGATCTCGCCGATGCGGCAAGGCGCCTGGACAGGTTGATGAAGGACCTTGACGAGGGTCGATTCCCTGAAGGCGACTGATGCGAAGGAACTCCGTAACGGCCTCCAGCGTTGCGGCACTAGGGTGATTAGCCCGTTTCGTGTTTGATTTGCGGTATATATCCGCCTAACGTGCGAAATAAGCTTGAACACATTCGTTCTGGCGAAGTCTCCGAAGGGGAAGACGTTGAACAAGGCGCAGCTCGTAGAAGCGATTGCCGACAAGCTGGGCGGCCGTCAGCAGGCCGCGGACGCTGTCGACGCGGTACTGGACGCGATCGTCCGCGCTACCGTCGCGGGCGACCGGGTCTCGGTCACGGGCTTCGGCTCGTTCGAGAAGGTCGACCGCCCCGCCCGTTACGCCCGCAACCCGCAGACCGGAGAGCGCGTCCGGGTCAAGAAGACCTCGGTGCCCCGCTTCCGTGCGGGCCAGGGGTTCAAGGACCTGGTCAGCGGCACCAAGAAGCTGCCCAAGGGCGGCGAGGTCTCGGTGAAGAAGGCGCCCAAGGGCAGCCTCACCGGCGGCGCCTCCGCGACGGTCAAGAAGGCCGCCGCGAAGAAGGCCACCACCGCCAAGAAGGCGGCGGCGAAGACCACGGTCGCAAAGAAGACCACGGCCAAGAAGACCACCGGCACCGCCAAGAAGACGGCCGTCAAGAGCACCGCCACCACCAAGAAGGCGACGGCCGCGGCCAAGAAGACCACGGCCGCCAAGAAGGCCGCGCCGGCGGCGAAGAAGACCACCGCCACCGCGAAGAAGACCGCCCCGGCGGCCAAGAAGGCCACCGCGGCGACGAAGGCGCCCGCCAAGAAGACGGCGACGCGCAAGGCCACCGCGAAGAAGACCACCGCCCGCAAGAAGTAGGGGCGCGAGTCACACACGCCGGGCCGGTTTCCCCTCCCTGGGGAAACCGGCCCGCGGTGCGTCGCCGTCGGTCCGGTGCGTCGCCGCCGGAAGGCCGCCGGAAGGCCCTCGGAAGGCTGTCGGAAGGCCGTCAGAAGGTCTGCAGCGTGACCAGGGTGATCCGCAGGGCCGCGCCCTCGCCGGCCGTCTCGATCCGGACCCGCTGCCCGGGCCGCAGCAGCCGCAGGCCGCCCGCGTCGAAGGCCGCGGCCTCGAAGGGCACCGGGGTGCCGTCGTCCAGCAGCACACTGCCGCTGCGGGTCTGGGAGTCGTACGTGTACGCGGTCGCCTGCATACCGGCACTGTATCGGGCCGTGTGGGGCCCCACACCGAGGGCGAGCGCCGTCCGCAGGTCCTGTGCCGTGTCCACGTCCCGGCGCACGCTGTCCACACCCGACAGGGCGATTTCCACCGCCCCCGAAGCCGAATGCCGGGCCCGCGACCGCCCGCCGAACGCGGGTGCCAATTCCACGTCCGGAGCAGCGGAAAGCAAGGTCGTCCCGATTCCGGCCGCATCCGCCAGAAATGCCCTGGGAAATGCCGAGGCCGTTTCGAGCACGCGTAGCAATTCGGGCGGCCGCAGGGCCGGCAGATCGGCGTTCATCGCGGCCACCGCCGCCCCCGGCCGGCCCGCCCGCACCGCCCTCACCCCGTGGGCCAGCGCCGCGTTGAGCCCGGCGCCCGGACTGTCCGCGACGATCCGCGCCCCCAGCCGGGCCAGTTCCCCGGAGGCCACGGAGTCGTCCGTGACGACCACCACATCCGCGACCGCCGCGCAGGCCAGCGCCCCCGCCACGGTGTCCTGGGCGAAGGCGAGCGCGAGCCCCGGACGGGACGCGCCCACCGCCGCCGCGAGCCGGCTCTTGGCCGTCGCCAGGGGCTTCAACGGGAGCACCAGGCTCCAGACGGCGTTCGTGACCGCCCCCTCCCCTCCGGTGCTCTGCGGTACCCGGCCGGCCCATGGTCAGGTCATGGCCCGGTCCTGCGTCGGCCCATTGTCGCCCCCGCCCGGGCAGCCCGGGACTGCGGCCGCGTGGGCGGGGCGTACGGTGTTCTCGACAGAGACCGGGCCTGGGGCGACACTTGTCCGCCTACGAGGCGCCCAAGCCGCGCACCGGTCCTAGAGGAAGGTGTCCGAGTGTCCCGCCGCAGAATCGGCTTCTGGTACCGCCTGGCGGCGGTCATCGCAAAACCGCCGCTGGTAGTGCTCTTCAAGCGGGACTGGCGGGGAATGGAGCACATTCCGGCCGAGGGCGGCTTTATCACCGCCGTCAATCACAACTCGTATCTGGACCCGCTCTCCTACGCGCACTTCCAGTACAACACCGGCCGGGTACCCCGATTGCTCGCCAAGGCGGCCCTCTTCAAGGTGCCGATTGTCGGCGCGATCCTGCGCGGATCAGGACAGATCCCGGTCTACCGGGAGAGCACCAACGCCCTGGACGCATTCCGCGCCGCGGTGGACGCGATCGAGCGCGGAGAATGCGTGGCCTTTTACCCGGAAGGCACCCTGACCCGCGATCCCGACATGTGGCCGATGGCCGGCAAGACCGGCGCCGCCCGGGTCGCACTGATCACCAAGGCCCCCGTCATTCCGGTGGCCCAGTGGGGCGCGAATCTCGCGATGCCGCCCTACGCCCGGGAGAACAAGGTCCGGCTCTTCCCGCGCAAGACCCTCCAGGTGCTCGCGGGACCGCCCGTCGACCTCTCCGCCTTCTACGACCGGGAACCCACCCCGGAAGTGCTCAAGGAGGCCACCGAGGTCATCATGGCGGCCATCACCGCGCTGCTGGAGGAAGTGCGCGGCGAACGCGCGCCCGAGCAGCCGTACGACCATCGCAAGGCCAGGGCGGAACAGCGGCGCAAGGCCGCGGGGGAGGGCAAGAAGTGACACGTCCCGTGAAGGCAGCCGTCTACGGAACCGGCTCCTGGGGCACGGCCTTCGGCATGGTGCTCGCCGACGCCGGCTGCGAGGTGACCCTCTGGGGCCGCCGCCGCGAGCTCGCCGACGCCATCAACACCGGCCGGACCAACCCGGACTACCTGCCGGGCATCGAACTGCCCGGGAACCTCCGCGCCACCACCGACCCGGCCGAGGCCGCCCGCGGCGCCGACTTCACCGTCCTGGCGGTCCCCTCCCAGACGCTGCGCGGCAACCTCGCCGCATGGGCCCCGCTGCTCGCCCCCGACACCGTGCTCGTCTCCCTGATGAAGGGCATCGAACTCGGCACCGCCAAGCGGATGAGCGAGGTCATCGAAGAGGTGGGCAAGGTCCCGGCCGAGCGCGTCGCCGTGGTCACCGGCCCCAACCTGGCCCGCGAGATCGCCGCCCGCCAGCCCGCCGCCTCCGTCGTGGCCTGCGTGGACGAGGCGGTGGCCCAGCGCCTCCAGGCCGCCTGCCACACCCCGTACTTCCGGCCCTACACCAACACCGACGTCGTCGGCTGCGAGCTCGGCGGCGCCGTCAAGAACGTCATCGGCCTCGCCGTGGGCATCGCGGACGGCATGGGCCTGGGCGACAACACCAAGGGCTCGCTCATCACCCGCGGCCTCGCCGAAACGACCCGCCTGGGCCTGGCGATGGGCGCCGACCCGCTCACCTTCTCCGGACTCGCCGGCCTCGGAGACCTCGTCGCCACCTGCTCATCGCCGCTCTCCCGGAACCACACCTTCGGCACCAACCTCGGCCGCGGGATGACCCTGGAGGAGACCATCGCGGTCACCAAGCAGACCGCCGAGGGCGTCAAGTCCTGCCAGTCCGTGGCCGATCTGGCCCACCGCCACGGCGTCGACATGCCGATCACCGAGACGGTCGTCGACATCGTCCACCACGGCAAGCCGACCCTGGTCGCGCTCAAGGAACTGATGGGGCGCAGCGCCAAACCGGAACGTCGCTGACTCCTTTCCGGACGTCCGAGCGGGTACCCTCGTGGCGATATGAGCAGCGAGAACCTCCCCCAGACCCCTGAGCAGCAGGGCCGCAAGCCCCGCGTGGCCGTCGTGTTCGGCGGCCGCAGCTCGGAACACGCCATCTCGGTCGTCACGGCGGGCGCGGTGCTGCGCTCCATCGACCGCTCCAAGTACGAGGTGCTGCCGATCGGCATCACCACGGACGGCCGGTGGGCCCTGACCGCCGACGAGCCGTCGCGGATGGCCATCGCCGACCGCCGGCTCCCGAGCGTCGCGGACCTCGCCGACTCCGAGGACGGCGCCGTCGTCCTCTCGGTCGACCCCGCCAGCCGCGAGGTCGTCTACACGGAGCCCGGCGCCGTCCCCAAGGCCCTGGGCGAGGTCGACGTCGTCTTCCCCGTCCTGCACGGCCCGTACGGCGAGGACGGCACCCTCCAGGGCCTCCTGGAGCTGTCCGGGGTCCCGTACGTCGGCTCGGGCGTCCTCGCCTCGGCCGTCGGCCAGGACAAGGACTACATGAAGCGGGTGTTCACCTCCTTCGGGCTGCGCGTCGGCCCGTACCTGACCATCCGCCCCCGCGAGTGGGCCGCCGACCACGACGCCGCCCGCGGCCGCATCCTGGACTTCGCCGCCGAGCACGGCTGGCCGCTGTTCATCAAGCCCGCACGGGCCGGCTCCTCGATCGGCATCACCAAGGTCGACGACGCCTCCGGCCTGGACGCCGCGGTCCGCGAGGCCCAGCGCCACGACCCGAAGATCATCGTGGAGGCGCTGCTGCGCGGCCGCGAGATCGAGTGCGGCGTGCTGGAGTTCGAGGACGGCCCGCGCGCGAGCGCGCCCGCCGAGATCCCGCCCGTCTCCAGCCACGACTTCTACGACTTCGACGCGAAGTACATCGACTCCGCCTCCGGGATCGTGCCCGCCCCGCTCACCCCGGAGCAGACCGCCGAGGTGCAGCGGCTCGCGATCGAGGCCTTCGAGGCCGCGTCCTGCGAGGGGCTGGTGCGCGCCGACTTCTTCCTCACCGAGGACGGCGAGTTCGTCATCAACGAGATCAACACGATGCCGGGCTTCACGCCGATCTCCATGTACCCGCGGATGTGGCAGGAGTCGGGCATCGAGTACCAGGAGCTCGTCGACCTGCTGATCCAGGCCGCCCTGCGCCGCTCCACCGGGCTGCGCTAGCCGCACCGCGCTCCGTACCGCCGACCGCCCGCCGGCCAGCCCTTTCGGGGCCGGCCGGCGGGCGGTCGGTGTGAGGGGCGGGCCAGGCCGGGCCCCGGGCCTCAGTACGACGAGATGCCCTCGGGCACGGTGCCGGCCACGGCCGTGGACAGTCCGACGAGCATCCCCGCGTCCGTGGCATGCTCCCTGTCGACCACCACCTCCGTGTAAGCCTCCCGCAGTCCGGTGGTGAACCGGAAATCCCCGTTGTCGAGCTTCTCCAGCAGCCAGGCCACCCCGTTCACGTGGACGCCCTCCTGCTTCGGATCGGCCATCGCGCGGGGTTTGGGGATACCGCACCGCAGTACGATCGCCGAGCCGCCCCACGCGGCGGTCAGCGCGGACTGCGGCTCGGTCCTGGTCCGCGCCAGGCCGGCCACCGTCTCCGGGAGCTCCTCGTGCAGCGCTGCACAGAGCCCCGCGACCTTGGCCGGCGGCGTGGGCGGCGGGTCCACCCGGGCCTCGGAGGAGCCGGGGGAGCACGCCGCGAGGCCCGTGAGGGCCAGCGCGGCGGGCACGGCGGACAGGGCGGACACGGCACGGACACGGAGGGGCCGGCGGTGGAGGGACATCACCGGCCAAGAGTAGACGGGGGCTACAGATGGACCACCGGGCAGGTCAGGGTGCGGGTGATCCCCTCCACCTGCTGGACCTTGGCCACGACCATGCGGCCGAGCTCGTCCACGGTGTCGGCCTGGGCGCGCACGATCACGTCGTACGGACCCGTCACGTCCTCGGCCTGGATCACCCCCGGGATCTGGCCGATGGACTCGGCGACGAACGACGCCTTGCCCACCTCGGTCTGGATAAGGATGTACGCCTGTACCACGGAACCTCCAGGGCGGCCACGAGGATCATTTCCCCTAACCTTCGGGTGGGCCCCACACGATCGAAAGGGCCGGGGGAAGAAGGGACGCCACGGTACCGCGTCGCCGTGCGCCGCGGGGAGACCCGCGAGCCCGGCGCCACGCACAGCGGGGCGCACGGAGAGCTGAAGTTGACGTATCTGTTGACGGTACCCAGAGCTGTGACGGCTCGCGACCGCAAGCGGACTGGGCAAGAAGGGGCACAGCGATGAAGGGCACTGTGGGCGAACTGGGGGAGTTCGGGCTCATTCGTGAGCTCACCTCACGGCTCACCACCACCCCGGCGGTCCGCCTCGGACCGGGCGACGACGCCGCGGTGGTGTCGGCACCCGATCGGCGGGTCGTGGCGAGCACCGACATCCTGCTGGAGGGCAGGCACTTCCGGCGCGACTGGTCCACCGCCTACGACGTCGGCCGCAAGGCCGCCGCGCAGAACCTCGCCGACATCGCCGCGATGGGCGCGGTGCCGACCGCGCTGCTCCTCGGCCTCGTCGTCCCGGCCGAACTCCCGGTCACCTGGCCCACCGAGCTGATGGACGGCATCCGCGACGAGTGCCAGGTCGCGGGCGCGGCCGTGGTCGGCGGGGACGTCGTACGCGGCGACACCATCACCGTGGCCATCACCGCCCTCGGCGACCTGCGCAACCACGAGCCCGTGCTGCGCTCGGGCGCCCAGCCCGGCGACGTCGTGGCCGTCACCGGCTGGCTCGGCTGGTCCGCCGCCGGGTTCGCGGTCCTCTCGCGCGGCTTCCGCTCCCCGCGGGCCTTCGTCGAGGCGCACCGGCGCCCCGAGCCGCCGTACCACGCGGGCCCCGCGGCCGCCGGGCTCGGCGCCACCGCCATGACCGACGTCAGCGACGGCCTGATCGCCGACCTCGGGCACATCGCCGAGGCCAGCAAGGTACGGATCGACCTGCGCTCGGGGGCCGTCGACATCCCGACCCAGATGCACGACATCGGCCAGGCCGTCGGCGTGGACCCGCTGCAGTGGGTCCTCACCGGGGGAGAGGACCACGCCATCGTGGCCACCTTCCCGCCCGACGTGAAGCTCCCGGCCCGCTGGAAGGTCATCGGCGAGGTGCTGAACCGCTCCGCGCTGCCCCAGGTCACCGTGGACGGCGCACCGTGGACCAGCACCGGCGGCTGGGACCACTTCGGGGCCGGCCCGGCCGCCGAGGACGGCGGACTGTGAGCACCGCCCCGCCGCTGTGCCTGACCGTCGCCGGATCCGACTCCGGCGGCGGCGCGGGCATCCAGGCCGACCTCAAGACCATGCTGGCGCTCGGCGTCCACGGCATGAGCGTGGTGACCGCGGTGACCGCGCAGAACTCCCTCGGGGTGCGGGGAGCCTGGGAACTGCCCGCCGAGGCCGTCACGGCCCAGTACCGGGCCGTCGTGGACGACATCGGCGTACAGGCCGTGAAGACCGGGATGCTCTCCTCCGCCGTCCTCGTGGAGACGGTGGCCGCCCTGCTGGCCGACACCCCCGCGCCGGCCGTCGTGGACCCCGTGGGGGTCTCCAAGCACGGGGACGCGCTCCTCGCCGCCTCGGCGCTGGACGCCGTGCGCACGGAGCTGCTCCCGCGGGCCACCGTGGCCACGCCCAACCTGGACGAGGTGGCACAGCTCACGGGCGTACTGGTGGAGAGCGAGGACGACATGCGCCGGGCCGCCGACGCGATCCTCGGGTACGGGCCGCGGTGGGCGCTGATCAAGGGCGGGCACCTGGCGGCGCACGGGGACCGGGCCGTGGACCTGCTCAGCGACGGGACCGAGGAGCGGTGGCTGCGGGCCCCCCGGCACGACAACCGGCACACCCACGGCACGGGCTGCACCCTCGCCAGCGCCATCGCGGCGGGCCTGGCCAAGGGCCTGGCCGTCCCGGAGGCGGTCACGGCCGCCAAGGAGTACGTCACGGGCGCCATCGCCGCCGGTTTCCCGCTCGGTGGCGGCATCGGCCCGGTGGATCACGCCTGGCAGTGGCGCTGACCCCCGCCGGAGCAGTCAGAGACGGCAGAGAAGGCAGAGAAGGCAAAAGGCCGGTTCACCAGAGGTGAACCGGCCTTTAGAGCAACCGGAAAGGGCTGCGCTACGACGGGAGGCGTCAGCGCGAGACCTTGCCGGCCTTGATGCACGAGGTGCAGGCGTTGAGGCGCTTCGGCGTCCCATTGACCACGGCACGGACGCGCTGGATGTTCGGGTTCCAGCGACGCGAGGTGCGGCGGTGCGAGTGGGAGATGTTGTTGCCGAAGCTCGGCCCCTTGGCGCAAACGTCGCAGTTGGCAGCCACAGGTCACTCCAAGACTTCAGATGCAATTACAGTGAAACCGGCGCACCGGATTCAGAGGTCTGAAGTGGTTTGCCGGGGAATGGCCCGACTCTCGCCGGGCAACCGGAGCAGCATACAACGACTGCGCCCGTCCAAGAAAACTACCATGGCCGCCGCTGCCCCCGCCCCGTGGTCCGGACGCCCGCGCGGTCCTTGGTTACCCTGCGGTGAACCCTGGCCCGCACAAGGAGGAACGCCCGGTGCCGCACGAGCCGCAGCAGCAGCCCGCCGACGAGCTCGACGCCGGAGCGGTGCGCACCTGGAGCTCGCTGGCCCTGGCCGCACTGGGCCGGGCCCGTGAGGACATCGACGCGATCAACGTCTATCCGGTGGCCGACGCGGACACCGGCACCAACCTCTACCTCACCGCGGAGTCGGCCGACCTGGCGCTGACCGAGGCCTTCGGGCAGATGACCGGGGGCACGGCGGACACCTCCCTGGCCCGGGCCGTACGGGCCTACGCGTACGGGGCGCTCGTCGGGGCCCGGGGGAACTCCGGGACCATCCTCGCCCAGCTGCTGCGCGGAGTGGCCGACGTACTGGGCGAGGAGCCCGGCGGGCGGGAGCCCGGCCGGCTGCTGGCCCGGGCGCTCACCCGGGCCGCCGAGGAGGCGTACGGGGCCGTCGCGCACCCCGTCGAGGGAACCATGCTCACCGTCGCCGCGGCGGCCGCCCGCGCCGCAGAGGCCGCCGGGAGCGCGGCCGCGACCCCCGCCGACGTGGCCCGCGCCGCCTACGACGGGGCCCGCGCCGCCCTGGCCGAGACCCCGGAGCAGCTGGCCGTGCTGGGCCGGGCCGGAGTGGTCGACGCCGGGGGCTGCGGGCTGGTCGCCGTACTGGGCGCCCTGTGGCAGGCGCTCTCCGGCCGGGAACCGGCCTCCGAGCCGGTGCGCGGCCGGGCCGTGGCCGTACCGCGGACCCCCGAGCCCTGCGCGCAGGAGGACGACGGTCCCGCGTACGAGGTGGTCTATCTGCTCGAGGCCACCGAAGAGGCCGTCGGGGAGCTGCGCGCACGGCTCGACGGGCTCGGCGACTCCCTGGTCGTGGTCGGCGGCGAGGGGCTGTGGAACGTCCACGTCCACGTCGACGACCCGGGCGCGGCCGTGGAGGCCGGGGTCGTCGCCGGCCGGCCGTACCGGATACGCATCACGCACTTCGGCGACGAGCAGCGCCGGGCCCGGGGCGAGCGCGCCCAGCGGGCCGTGGTCGCCGTCGTCCCCGGCGAGGGGCTGGCGGGGCTGTGCGGGGAGGCCGGCGCCACCACCGTGCTCGTGCCCCCCGGGGAGGTCCCGGCCGTCGCCGACCTGGTCGACGCCATCCGCCGGGCGCACGCCCGCGAGGTGGTCCTGCTGCCGGGCGGCGCCGAGCTGCGCGCGACCGCGGCCGCGGCGGCCGAACGGGCCCGCGCCGACGGCGTGCGGGTGGCGGTGATCCCTACCCGGTCGGCGGTCCAGGGCCTGGCCGCCCTCGCCGTGCACGACCCGGAGGGCAGCTTCGACGAGGACGTGGTCGCCATGACCTCGGCGGCCGGCGCCACCCGGTACGGGGAACTCGCCGTCGCCGAACGGCAGTCCTTCACCTCGGCCGGCATCTGCCAGGCCGGCGACGTGCTCGGCCTCATCGACGGAGACGTCGCCGTCATCGGCACGAGCCTGCCCGAGACCGCCGAGGCCGTCCTGGAGCGGATGCTGGGCTCCGGCGGCGAACTCGTCACCCTCGTGCTGGGACCGGAGGTGCCGGACACCCTCGCCGAGCACCTGGAGGCGTACGTCCAGCACGGGCACCTGGCCGTGGACACGGTCACCTACCGCGGCGGGCGGTACTCGGCGCCGCTGCTCATCGGGGTGGAATAGCCGGGTTGTCAGCGGCATGGTGTGCAATGGAACACGTGCCCGCGCTCGACGAAGACCTCAAGAAGACGCTCGGCCCCGCCACCGCCAAGGTGCTGGCCGAGCAGCTCGGCCTGCACACGGCCCTGGACCTGCTCCACCACTACCCGCGGCGGTACGCCGAGCGCGGCGAGCTGACCTCGCTGGCCGAGCTCGCCGACCAGATCGACGAGCACGTGACCGTCGTCGCGCAGGTCGCCGACGCCCGGATCCTGACCTTCAACGGGGGCCGCGGCAAACGCCTCGAGGTGACCATCACCGACGGGAACGGCCGGCTCCAGCTGGTCTTCTTCGGCGCGGGCGTCCACAAGCCGCACAAGGACCTGCTGCCCGGCACCCGCGCGATGTTCGCGGGCAAGGTCTCGATGTTCAACCACAAGCTGCAGCTGGCGCACCCCGCCTACGAGCCCCTCGGCGCGGACGCCTCCGACCGGGACGCGGCCACCGCCTTCGCCAACCAGCTCATCCCGATCTACCCGGCCTGCGCGAAGCTGGAGTCCTGGAAGATCGCCAAGTGCGTGGACGCCGTACTGCCCGGCGCCCGGGAGGCTGTGGACCCGCTGCCGCCCGCGCTGCGCGAGGGCCGCGGGCTGATCCCGCTCACCGACGCCCTGCTGAAGATCCACCGGCCCGCCGCCAAGGCCGACATCGAGGACGCCCGCCAGCGCCTGAAGTGGGACGAGGCCTTCGTCCTGCAGGTCGCCCTGGCCCGCCGCCGCCACGCCGACTCCCAGCTCCCGGCCGTGCCCCGCCGCCCCGCCGCCGGCGGACTGCTCGACGCCTTCGACGCCAAGCTGCCCTTCACCCTCACCCAGGGCCAGCAGACGGTCTCCAAGGAGATCTTCGACGACCTCGCCACCGAACACCCCATGCACCGGCTCCTCCAGGGAGAGGTCGGATCGGGCAAGGCCCAGCCTCTCGACTCGCTGGTGCTGACACCGGCGGGCTTCCGGGCCATGGGCGATATCGAGGTGGGGGACGAGGTGGTGGTGCCGACGGGTGAGATCGCCATCGTGGGGGGCGTTTTCCCTCAGGGAGAACGCGAGGTGTGGCGGGTGGTGCTCTCGGACGGGAGCGCGGTCGAATGCGACGACGAACACCTGTGGATCGTCGGCACCAGCGGTGGGTGGCACCGGGGCCAGGAGCCCGAGGTCATGACCACGAGGGAGATCCGGGCGGACCTGCACAAGGCCAATGGATCTTCCAAGTGGTACCTGCCGGTAGCCGTCCCCGTGGACCTCGGGAACGGTGACCACCCGCCACTTGATCCGTACCTGATGGGCGTTCTCCTCGGTGACGGCTCGTTCCGGCACCACCTGGCGCTGTCCACCGCGGACGAGGAGATCCTGGCCGCGGTCGAGGCTGAGGTGGCCCCGGACTGTCCCGTCATTCAGGCGGTTCGCGACCTGGGCCTGTGGGGTGCGACCTCACAGGACAAGTTCGTCCCGGACGTCTACAAGAACGCGCCGGTCAAGGACCGCTTGGCGGTCCTTCAGGGGCTCATGGACACAGACGGAACGCTTCACGCGGACGGAATGAGCATGTCATTCTGCTCCGCCTCCCTCCGGTTGGCGCAGGACGTGGCCTGGCTTGTGCGTTCCCTCGGCGGACGCGCTCGTGTGCTGCCCGAGAAGGCGGCCTTCAACGTTTCTGTTGCCTTGCCTGAGGAGTTCGAGCCGTTCCGGCTGTTGCGCAAGGCGGCACGCATGCGGCCGAGGCCGGAGTACAACACCTTCCGGCGTGCCATCCGGGCTGTGGAGTACGTCGGCGTCAAGCCGGTCCAGTGCATCAGCGTCGAACATCCGAGCCACGCCTATGTGACCGACAACTTCACCGTCACGCACAACACGATGGTGGCGCTGCGCGCCATGCTCGCGGTCGTGGACTGCGGCGGGCAGGCCGCGATGCTCGCGCCCACCGAAGTCCTCGCCCAGCAGCACCACCGGTCCATCACCGAGATGATGGGCGAGCTCGCCGAGGGGGGCATGCTCGGCGGATCCGACCAGGGCACCAAAGTGGTGCTGCTCACCGGGTCCATGGGGATGCCCGCCCGCCGCCAGGCCCTGCTCGACCTGGTCACCGGCGAGGCCGGGATCGTGATCGGCACGCACGCGCTCATCGAGGACAAGGTGCAGTTCCACGACCTCGGCCTGGTCGTCGTCGACGAACAGCACCGCTTCGGCGTGGAGCAGCGCGACGCGCTCCGGTCGAAGGGGAAGCAGCCCCCGCACCTGCTGGTGATGACGGCGACCCCCATCCCGCGCACCGTCGCCATGACCGTCTTCGGCGACCTGGAGACCTCCGTCCTCGACCAGCTGCCCGCCGGGCGCTCGCCGATCGCCACCCACGTGGTGCCCGCCAAGGACAAGCCGCACTTCCTCACGCGGGCCTGGGAGCGGGTCCGCGAGGAGGTGGAGAAGGGCCACCAGGCGTACGTGGTCTGCCCCCGCATCGGCGACGAGGAGGAGCCGAAGAAGAAGGCCGCCAAGGCCTCCCCGGAGGACGAGGCCGAGAAGCGGCCGCCGCTCGCCGTCCTGGACGTCGCCGAGCAGCTCGCCCGCGGCCCGCTGGCCGGACTGAGCGTCGAGGTGCTCCACGGGCGGATGGACCCGGCCGACAAGGACGACGTGATGCGCCGCTTCGCCGCGGGCGAGGTCAAGGTGCTGGTCGCCACCACCGTCATCGAGGTCGGGGTGAACGTGCCGAACTCCACCGTCATGGTGATCATGGACGCGGACCGGTTCGGCGTCTCCCAGCTCCACCAGCTGCGCGGGCGCGTCGGCCGCGGCTCGGCCCCCGGCCTGTGCCTGCTGGTCAGCGAGATGCACGAGGCGAGCCCCGCCCGGGCCCGGCTGGCCGCCGTCGCCGCCACCCTCGACGGCTTCGAGCTGTCCCGCATCGACCTGGAGCAGCGCCGCGAGGGCGATGTGCTCGGACAGGCCCAGTCGGGAGTGCGCTCCTCGCTGCGGATGCTCGCCGTCATCGAGGACGAGGAGGTCATCGCGCAGGCGCGGGAGGAGGCCACCCGCGTGGTCGCGCAGGACCCGGGGCTGGAGCACCTGCCGGGGCTGCGGACGGCGCTGGCCGCCTTGCTGGACACCGAGCGGGAGCAGTACCTGGAGAAGGGCTGACAATAGGGGGACTCGCTGTTCCCGAAGACCGAAGGACCTATCGATGACCCGCGTGATCGCCGGCAGCGCCGGCGGGCGACGGCTGGCCGTGCCCCCGGGCACCGGCACCCGGCCGACCTCCGACCGGATGCGCGAAGGCCTGTTCTCCACGTGGGAGTCGCTGCACGGCATCGTGGCGGCCCGGGTGCTCGACCTCTACGCCGGATCCGGAGCCGTCGGCCTGGAGGCCCTCTCCCGCGGCGCGGACCACGCCCTGCTGGTCGAGAACGACCCCAAGGCCGCCAAGTCCATCCGGGACAACATCAAGGCGGTGGGCCTGCCCGGCGCCGAATTCCGGTCGGGCAAGGCCGAGCAGGTCATCGCGGCGCGGCCGGGCGGGGAACCGTACGACGTCGTCTTCCTGGACCCCCCGTACGCCGTCGGCCACGACGATCTTCGGGAGATCCTGCTCACACTCCGGTCCAATGGCTGGCTCACGGACGATGCGCTCGTCACCGTGGAACGCAGCACCAGGAGCGGTACCTTCCCGTGGCCCGAGGGCTTCCGGCCGCTCCGGTCCCGGAAGTACGGCGAGGGCACTCTTTGGTACGGTCGCGCCGCCTTCACCAGCGAAGACTCATGAACGAGGGAGTTCAGTTGCGCCGCGCCGTCTGCCCGGGATCCTTCGATCCCATCCACAACGGACACCTCGACATCATCGGACGCGCCTCCCGGCTGTACGACGTCGTGCATGTCGCGGTGATGATCAACAAGTCGAAGCAGAGCCTGTTCACCGTCGAGGAGCGGATCGAGCTGATCCGCGAGGCGACGGCCGACTACGGGAACATCCAGGTCGAGTCCTTCCACGGGCTGCTCGTCGACTTCTGCAAGCAGCGGGACATCCCCGCCATCGTCAAGGGCCTGCGCGCGGTCAGCGACTTCGACTACGAGCTCCAGATGGCCCAGATGAACATGGGCCTGTCGGGCGTCGAGACGCTGTTCGTCCCGACCATCCCCACCTACAGCTTCCTGTCCTCCTCCCTGGTCAAGGAGGTCGCGGCGTGGGGCGGCGACGTCGCCCACCTGCTGCCGGCGCACGTGCACTCCGCGCTGATGGAGCGCCTGCGCGACCGCTGAACACCTGACGGGCCGTCAGTCGGTGTCGGCGCGCCGCCCGCTGGCCTTACAGTCGTGGCGTCCGACTCGGGAACCGCCCGAGGCCGAGAGAGTGCGAGCCCCCATGGACGTGCAGAAGAAGCTCGACGAGATCGTCGCGGCCGTCGGCGGCGCCCGGTCCATGCCCATGTCGGCCTCCTGCGTGATCAACCGGGCCGAGCTGCTCGCCCAGCTCGAAGAGGTCCGCCAGGCGCTCCCCGGCTCGCTGGCGCAGGCGCAGGAGCTGATCGGCGGCCGGGAGCAGATGGTCGAGGAGGCCCGCCGGGAGGCGGAGCGGATCATCGACTCCGCCCACAGCCAGCGCGGATCGCTGATCTCCGACACCGAGATCGCGCGGCGCTCCCAGGCCGAGGCGGACCGGATCCTGGAGGAGGCCCGCCGCGAGGCGGAGGAGATCCGGGCCGAGGCCGACGACTACGTCGACAGCAAGCTCGCCAACTTCGAGGTCGTGCTCACCAAGACCATCGGGTCGGTGGACCGGGGCCGGGAGAAGCTGCTGGGCCGCGGCGCGGGTCTGGACGAGAACGGATATCCGGACGCGGAGGCGCCCGAGCGCAGCCACGATCCCGAGACGCAGCGCCGGCAGGCGGACGCCTACGTGGACACCAAGCTGGCGACCTTCGAGGCGGTGCTCTCCAAGACCCTGGAGGCCGTCGGGCGCGGCCGGCAGAAGCTCCTGGGCCGGGTGCCCACGGACGACCTCGGCGCGCACGTGGCGGCCCAGGACGCGGCGGGCGTGCAGCAGTCCCGGTCGGCGAGCGACGCCGATTTCCTCGCGGGCCTGGCCGAGCCCCAGCCGGCGCACGCGCCGATCCCGGCCCAGCCCGAGCCCGTGTACGACACGTACGCCTATCAGGACCAGCACCAGCAGCCCCGGCACCAGCAGCAGGACGGCTACGCCTACCAGGGCCATCAGGACCCGTACGCGGGCTACCAGCAGCAGCCTGACCCCTACTCCGCGGCGAGCGGCGGCTCCGCCGGAGCGGCTTACGCCGCGCACTACGACGCGCAGCCGGACCCCTACGCGGCGTACCAGGAGCCCCAGGCGCAGCAGCAGCCCTCGCTCGACGAGACCAGTTTCTTCGACACGAGCATGATCAACCTGGATCAGCTGCGCCAGTACGAACAGGGCCGCTAGCTCAGGATTGGGCGCAGGGCGCGGTGCCGGGTATCCTGGCTGTTCGGTCGCGCGTATGCACCGCGATCCATGCTGCCCATCTGCGGGCGGAAAATTGATCTTCAGCGATCTGTGAAAGCAGGAACGGCCCTGAATACCCGCCTCGACCACCGCAACCCGCTCGTGTTCGACACGCACGAGCTGGGTCGGCGTCCTGGTGCCATGCAGCGGCTGTCCCGTGAGATCGCGGCACCGGCGGACCTCGGTCTCGCCGGGGTCATCGGAGTGCCGGAGGGCGCCCCGCTGAAGCTCAGCCTCCGCCTGGAGTCGGTCATGGAAGGGGTGCTCGTCACAGGCACCGTCCGTGCATCGGCGACCGGGGAGTGCGTAAGGTGTCTGGAGTCCGTCGAGCGCGAGCTCAAGGCGGACTTCCAGGAGATGTTCTCGTACCCTGACGCCGACGACCGGAGCCGCTCCAAGGCGGAGCCGGCCGACGACGCCGAGGACGACGAGGACATGCTCTTCCTCGAGGACGGCTTGTTCGACCTCGAACCCGTGCTGCGTGATGTGGTGGTGCTCGCACTGCCCATGCAGCCGGTGTGCCGGGAGGACTGTCTCGGACTGTGCCCCGATTGCGGGCTCAGCCTGAACGACGACCCGGACCACCACCATGACGCCGTCGACATCCGTTGGGCGGCATTGCAAGGACTCGTCGTGACCGATCAGGACGGCGAGAAGGACAACATGAGCGGCACTGCCTCTGACGGAGTTCAGGGCGCCGCCGAGAAGCAGGAGAAGTAGCCGTGGCTGTTCCGAAGCGGAAGATGTCGCGCAGCAACACGCGCCACCGCCGGTCGCAGTGGAAGGCTGCGGTCCCCACCCTGGTTTCGTGCGAGCGTTGCCAGGAGCCGAAGCTCCAGCACATTGCGTGCCCGAGCTGCGGCACCTACAACAAGCGCCAGGTCCTCGAGGTCTGAGCGGCTGGTGAGAGGCGCAATGTCTGAGCTGTCCAACGCTGAGAAGCAGGCAGACAGTAGCAACGCGGCCTCGTCCCACACGCTTCTGGAAGGGCGGCTCGGGTATCGACTCGAGTCCGCCCTTCTGGTGCGTGCACTGACCCACCGCTCGTACGCGTACGAGAACGGCGGTCTGCCCACCAACGAGCGGCTGGAGTTCCTCGGGGACTCCGTGCTCGGCCTGGTGGTCACGGACACGCTGTACACGACCCACCCGGACCTCCCCGAAGGCCAGCTGGCCAAGCTTCGGGCCGCGGTGGTCAACTCGCGTGCACTGGCGGAGGTCGGGCGTGGCCTCGAACTCGGCTCCTTCATCCGGCTCGGCCGGGGCGAAGAGGGCACGGGCGGCCGGGACAAGGCCTCCATCCTCGCCGACACCCTTGAAGCGGTGATCGGCGCGGTCTACCTGGACCAGGGCCTCGACGCGGCCTCGGAGCTGGTTCACCGGCTCTTCGACCCGCTCATCGAGAAGTCCTCGAACCTCGGAGCCGGCCTGGACTGGAAGACCAGTCTCCAGGAGCTCACGGCGGCCGAAGGTCTTGGCGTACCGGAATACCTGGTCACCGAGACCGGACCGGACCACGAGAAGACCTTCACTGCTGCTGCCCGCGTCGGTGGTGTCTCGTACGGCACCGGCACCGGCCGCAGCAAGAAGGAAGCGGAACAGCAGGCGGCGGAGTCCGCCTGGCGCGGTATCCGTACCGCGGCGGACGAGCGGATCGCGGCGGAAGCCGCTGCCGCCGCGGCCGCCCCGGCGGAGGTCCCGGCTCCGGCCGGAGCCGCGGACGGCGGGGCGCCGAAGCCCGCCGACGCGACGCCTGACGCCTGACTCTTCCTTCGGGCTTCCCCGCCCCGTCACCTGCGCAGCAGGCGGCGGGGCGGACCCGTTTTCCGGCCCTGCCAGGCAGCTCGGTACGCTCGTGGAGAGCGCCCGATCCGATCCTCCGGAGGAACACCGTGCCCGAGCTGCCCGAGGTCGAAGTCGTGCGGCGGGGCCTCGAGCGCTGGGTGGCCGGGCGGACCGTCGAGGCCGTAGAGGTCCTGCACCCGCGGGCCGTACGGCGCCATACCGGCGGCGCGGCGGACTTCGCGGCGCGCCTGCGCGGGCAGACCATCGGGGTGCCGCAGCGGCGCGGGAAGTACCTGTGGCTGCCCCTGGCGGGGCGGGACCTGTCCGTCCTGGGGCACCTGGGCATGAGCGGGCAGCTGCTCGTGCAGCCCGAGGACGCCCCCGACGAGAAGCACCTGCGGATCCGGGTGCGGTTCACCGATTCCGAGGGCGGCTCCGCCGCGGGCGCCGCGCGAACCGAGCTGCGCTTCGTGGACCAGCGGACCTTCGGCGGGCTCTCCCTGCACGAGGTCGCCGCCGACAGCGCCGACGGGCTGCCGGACGTCATCGCGCACATCGCGCGCGACCCCCTGGACCCGCTGTTCGACGAGGGCGCCTACCACCTGGCCCTGCGCGGCCGGCGGACCACCGTCAAACGGGCGCTGCTGGACCAGTCGCTGATCAGCGGGGTCGGCAACATCTATGCGGACGAGGCGCTGTGGCGCGCCAGACTGCACTACGAGCGCCCGACGGCCACCCTCACGCGCCCCCGGAGCACGGAACTGCTGGGGCACGTCCGGGACGTCATGAACGCGGCCCTCGCGGTCGGCGGCACCAGCTTCGACAGCCTCTACGTCAACGTGAACGGCGAATCCGGCTACTTCGACCGGTCGCTCGACGCCTACGGGCGCGAGGACGAGCCCTGCCGGCGCTGCGGCACTCCGATGCGGCGGCGGCCGTGGATGAACAGGTCGAGCTACTTCTGCCCGCGCTGTCAGCGGGCTCCGCGCGTTCCGTCGTAGGCCTGCCGGGCCGTGAGGACCTCCGGCATGCTCGCTTCCAGGAAGTGGATGAGGGAGAGCAGGCGGTCCGCCACCTCGACGCCGAGCGGGGTCAGCTCGTAGTCGACGCGGGGCGGGTTGGTCGGCTGCGCCTCGCGGTTGACGATGCCGTCGCGCTCCAGCGCGTGCAGGGTCTGCGAGAGCATCTTCTCGCTGACGCCGTCCACGCGGCGGCGCAGCTCGTTGAAGCGGCACGGGCCCTCGCGCAGTGCGCCCACGGTGAGGCTGCCCCAGCGGCCGGTCACGTGCTCCAGGGTTTCCCGCGACGGGCACGCGCGCGCGAAGGCATCGAACGGGAGTTCGGAATCGGCTGCTTCGGTCCGGGCGGCTGCTGTGTCCATGAGAAGAGCGTACCTCCAGGCAGCGCTAACTGATGGGTTGCGCTTTCCAAAAGTTAGTGGTTTTCTTTCCCTCGTCGCAGTCTTCCCCGTCGCGCCGCCCCCGTGCGGCGACGGGATTCCCGAGGAGAGATCCCTTGTCCGGTACCCCGCACACCCCCGTCGTCTCGATCGCCTACCACTCCGGCTACGGCCACACCGCCGTCGTCGCGGACGCCGTCCGCAACGGCGCCGCCGAGGCGGGCGCGACCGTCCACCTGATCAAGGTCGACGAGATCGACGACGCGCAGTGGGCGCTGCTCGACGCCTCCGACGCGATCGTCTTCGGCTCGCCGACCTACATGGGCACCGCGTCCGGCGCCTTCCACGTCTTCGCGGAGGCCACCTCCAAGCGCTGGTTCGGCGACGCGTGGCAGGACAAGGTCGCGGCCGGTTTCACGAACTCGGCCTCCAAGAGCGGCGACAAGCTGCACACCCTGCAGTTCTTCCAGGTCCTGGCCGCGCAGCACGGAATGAGCTGGGTCAACCTGGGGCTGAAGCCGGGCTGGAACTCCAGCACCGCCTCGGAGAACGACCTCAACCGCCTCGGCTTCTTCGCCGGCGCCGCCGCCCAGACCAACTCCGACGAGGGTCCGGACGCGGTGCACAAGGCCGACGTCGCGACCGCCGAGCACCTGGGCCGGCGCGTCGCCGAGCACACCCGGGTCGTCCTCGCGGGCCGGGCGGCCCTGGCCGCGCTCTGACGGCCGCGGGGCTCGTGCGGCTACCGCACTAGAAGCCGAAGTCCTGGGTCCACCAGGGGCCGCCGGCGGCGAAGTGGGCGCCGACGCCCAGGGTGCGGAACTCGCAGTTGAGGATGTTCGCCTTGTGGCCCGGGCTGTCCATCCAGGCCTTCATCACGGCCTGGGCGTCGCCCTGGCCGCGGGCTATGTTCTCGCCGCCCAGGCCCGCGATCCCGGCCTGGGTGGCGCGGTCCCACGGGCTGTCGCCGTCGGGGTCGGTGTGGCCGAAGAAGCCGCGGGTGGCCATGTCCTTGCTGAACGCGCCCGCGAGCGTCGCGAGCGGCGGGTTCGCCCGGACCGGGCCGCACCCGGCCTGGGCGCGCTCCTGGTTCACGAGGGTGACCACGGCGGCCTCCTCGGCGGAGTGGCCGTCGAGCGGCGGCCGGGTCGTCGGCGCCTGGGTGGAGGGCTTCGGGGGCAGGGGAGCCGGCTTCGCCGGGGCCTTCGCGGACGGCGCGGCGGACGGCGCGGCGCTCGGAGAGGCCGGTGCCGAGGCCGGTGCCGAGGCCGGTGCCGAGGCCGTCGGCGAGGGCGACGCGGAGGCCGATGCGGACGGGCTCGGCGAGGCGGATGGGGAAGGGGATGCCGGGGCGCTGGCGGAGGGGGAGCCGGTGGCGGTGCGTCCGGACAGGTTCGCGAGGCCGCCCTGCTGCTCCACGGCGCTGCCGACGGGGCGCGGCGAGACCTTCGAGCCGGTTGCCGCACGGTCGGCGGAATCCGAATCGGCGGTCCCGACATAGGGGAAGGAGTCCCCGACCGGGACCATGCCGGTGGTCACGGCGGCGGTACCGAGCGCCACGGCCACCGAAACGCCCAGCAGGCCGGTGCGCAGGGCGGCGCCGCGCTTGCCGCCGCGGCGCGGTGCGGCGTGGAGTCCGTGGCGTCCCATCGGCGTCGTGCCTTCCTTACCAGATCAAGATCGTCCTTTTCTCACCCAAACGGGTGAGTTCATTGGTGCGCGACTGTACGCCATGGCGTACAGGGGGCGATGTGCCCCGAAAGTCTTTGCCCGGTTAGCGTTCACGCATGAATGAAGATGTCCGCTTGATCGCCTGGGTGCGCGGCCGTGTGCAGGGAGTGGGCTTCCGCTGGTTCACCAGGGAGAACGCCCTGGCGATCGGCGGGATCGTCGGCTTCGCGCTCAATCTCGACGACGGGCGAGTGCAGGTGGTGGCAGAAGGTCAACGTGAGAATTGCCACCGGCTGCTCGACTGGCTCCGCTCGGCCGACACGCCCGGCCGGGTGGACGGGGTGACAGAGATCTGGGGCACACCGCGCGGTGGCTACGACGGGTTCGCGATGCGCTGACCGTTCGGCTGATCATGTACTGATCACACGCTGAGTTCGTCCGCACACGGTCGGATCTGCGCATTCTCCGTCGACGCGTTGCCGTCGCGCTCAATCCGTGGAAGGCTCGGAGACGAGGATGATCTCCACGCCCCTTGCGGGGCCCGGGCCGCCCGCCGATACGGGGCGTGATCGTGTTGACCGTCAAACTTTTTGGTGAGACGCTGGAAGCCCCGCGCACCTGAGCTGTTTGGCAGTGTTGGCAGTAGTAAGCGCAGTGACTGACAGTCGCTGTCGGACATCCGCGGGTGCGATTCCCTCACGACCCACACCGCTTCGGTCGGTCACTCAGTGTGGAGGACCATCCATCATGGCAAAGGCGCTTCTCGGTTACGTCGGCGGTTCCGACCCGCGACTCCTCGCCGAGATGCGACGGCTTCAGCAGCGCGTCCAGGACCTCGAGTCCGAGCTCGTACGGATTCAGTCCGAAAACGACGCACTGAACGCGGCCGCCGCTCAGCACGACGGAGATTCGCTGCTCGACAGCATTGAGATCGACGTACCCAAGGCGGAGCCTGCGCTCACCTGATCCGCGCTCACATCGTCGCTCGACACCAGCCCGCATGATCTGCAAGGGCCCCGCATGATCTGCAAGGGACGCTCCGGCGTCCCTTCTTTCTTTGGGTGTCCTCGGGCGCCGAACCCTCCGCGGCGTGGACCAGGTGGGGGGGCCGAAACCCTTTTGACGCCGGTCGCGCCCTGCACCTTCATGGGTGAAACCGAACGCGAAAGGTAGAGTCCGGCGGCGTGCACCTCAAGTCCCTGACCCTGCGCGGCTTCAAATCCTTTGCTTCCGCGACCACTCTGCGCTTCGAACCCGGCATCACCTGTGTCGTGGGTCCGAACGGCTCCGGCAAGTCCAACGTCGTGGACGCGCTGTCCTGGGTCATGGGCGAACAAGGGGCCAAATCCCTGCGCGGCGGGAAGATGGAAGACGTCATCTTCGCCGGGACCACCGGACGTCCGCCGCTCGGCCGCGCCGAGGTCTCGCTGACGATCGACAACTCCGACGGCGCGCTGCCCATCGACTACGCCGAAGTCACCATCACCCGGATCATGTTCCGCGGCGGCAGCAGCGAGTACCAGATCAACGGGGACACCTGCCGCCTGCTCGACATCCAGGAGCTCCTCTCCGACTCGGGCATCGGCCGCGAGATGCACGTCATCGTCGGCCAGGGCCAGCTGGACTCCGTCCTGCACGCCGATCCCATGGGCCGCCGCGCCTTCATCGAGGAGGCGGCCGGCGTACTGAAGCACCGCAAGCGCAAGGAGAAGGCGCTGCGCAAGCTGGACGCGATGCAGGCCAACCTCGCGCGGGTGCAGGACCTCAACGACGAGCTGCGGCGCCAGCTCAAACCCCTCGGCCGGCAGGCGGCGGTGGCCCGGCGGGCGGCCGTCATCCAGGCGGACCTGCGCGACGCGCGGCTGCGGCTGCTCGCCGACGACCTGGTCACCCTGCGGCGCGCGCTCGACGCGGAGATCGCGGACGAGGCGGCGCTGAAGGAGCGCAAGGAAGCCGCCGAGGCCCGTCTCGCGCAGGCGCTGCGGCGCGAGGCGGAGCTGGAGGAGGCCGTACGGGAGCTCGCGCCGCGGCTCCAGCGGGCGCAGCAGACCTGGTACGAGCTCTCGCAGCTCGCCGAGCGGGTCCGGGGTACGGCCTCGCTCGCGGACGCGCGGGTCAAGAGCGCCACGGCCCCGGTGGAGGAGGAGCGGCGCGGGCGCGACCCCGAGGACATGGAGAAGGAGGCCGCGCGGATCCGCGAGCAGGAGGCGGAGCTGACGGCGGCCCTGGAGGCGGCCTCCCACGCGCTGGAGGACACGGCGGCGCACCGGGCGGAGCTGGAGCGGGAACTGGCCGAGGAGGAGCGGCGGCTGCGGGACGCGGCGCGGGCCATCGCCGACCGGCGCGAGGCCCTGGCCCGGCTGACGGGCCGGCTCGGCGCCGCCCGCTCGCGGGCCGGGGCCGCGCAGGCCGAGATCGACCGGCTCGTCGCGGCGCGCGACGAGGCCGAGGCGCGGGCGGTGGCCGCGCAGGAGGAGTACGAGGCGCTGGCGCAGGAGGTCGGCGGCCTCGACGACGCTTCGGTGGAGGAGGAGTACGAGGCCGCGCGGGCCGGGCTCACCGAGGCGGAGGCCGAGCTGTCGGCGGCCCGCGAGGCGGTGACGGAGGCGGAGCGCTCGCGCGCCGCGGTGTCCGCCCGGCGCGACGCTCTGGCGCTCGGCCTGCGGCGCAAGGACGGCACCGGGGCGCTGCTCGCGGCGCGGGAGCAACTGGCCGGGCTGCTGGGCCCGGCGGCGGAGCGGCTGTCGGTGACCCCGGGGTACGAGGTCGCCGTGGCCGCCGCGCTCGGCTCGGCGGCGGACGCCCTGGCGGTGTCCTCCGCGGCCTCCGCGGCCATGGCGATCCGCCACCTCCGCGAGGCGGATGCCGGCCGGGCCACGCTCCTGATCGCCCCGCCCGACTCCCTGAACCAGGCCCCGACACCGCCGCCCCTCCTGGCGCAGGCCCCGACACCGCCGCCTCTCCCGGGCCAGGCCCCGGCAACGCCCGCCCTCCCGGGCCAGGCCTCGACAGCGCCCGCCCTCCCGGGCCAGGCCCCGGCAACGCCCGCCCTCCCGGGCCAGGCCTCGACAACGCCCGCCCTCCCGGCCCAGGCGCCGGCTGCACCGGCTGTCTCGGGCCGGGCCCCGGCTTCGGCCGGTCCGGCGGCCGACGGGCTGCCGGGTCAGGTGCGGGGGCCCGGCATGGCCGCGCCAGCGGGCTCCGGGCTTGTCGGCCCGGCCTTGGACGGGGGCGATTCCCCCCACCCCGCCCCTTCCCCCAACCGGGCTCTGCCCGGACCCGCGCCTCACACGCCGGCGGGTCTGGATGTGGCGGATGCCGTCCGGTCGGCGCGGCAGGATGGCCCGCCCGGCAGGTTCGGTTCCGCCGGGCACGATCCAGCCCCGCCGGCGTGTGAGGCGCGGGGTCTGGGGCGGAGCCCCGGCACCGAAGCCGCCGCTCCCGCTGCCGGGCTGGTCCAGGGCGATGCGGCGGCGTGGCGGGCCGTGGCCTGGGTGCTCCGGGACCACTTCGTCGTCGGGACGCTCGACGAGGCCGAGGCCCTCGTCGCCCAGCGGCCCGACGCGGTGGCGGTCACCGTCGAGGGCGACGTCCTCGGCGCGCACCTCGCCCACGGCGGCTCCGCCGCGGCGCCCAGCCTGATCGAGGTGCAGGCGGCCGTCGACGAGGCGGCGCAGGAGCTGGCCCGCCTGGACGACCGGTGCCGGGAGCTCACCGCGGCCCAGGCGTCCGCCCGGGCACGGCGGCAGGACGCGGCGGCCCTGGTCGAGGAGCTCTCCGAGCGCCGCCGGGCCGGGGAGCGGGCCCGGGCCGGGGTCGCGCAGCAGCTCGGCCGCCTCGCCGGGCAGGCGAAGGGCGCGGCCGGCGAGGCCGAGCGCAGCGCCACCGCCGCCGCCAAGGCCCAGGACGCCCTGGAACAGGCCCTGCTGGACGTGGAGGAGTGCGCCGAGCAGCTGGCGACGGCCGAGGAGATGCCCGCGGAGGAGGAGCCGGACACCTCCCGGCGGGACCGGCTCGCCGCCGACGGCGCCAACGCCCGGCAGACCGAGATGGAGGCCCGGCTGCAGCTGCGGACCCACGAGGAGCGGGTCAAGGGGCTGGCCGGACGGGCGGATTCGCTCGACCGGGCGGCCCGCGCCGAGCGGGAGGCCCGTACCCGCGCCGAGCGCCGCCGGGCCCGGCTGCGCCACGAGGCGCAGGTCGCCCGGGCGGTCGCCGACGGCGCCCGCCAGCTGCTCGCCCACGTGGAGGTCTCGCTGGCCCGGGCCGGCGAGGAGCGCGCCGGAGCCGAGCACGCCAAGGGCCTGCGCGAGCGGGAACTGGCCGAGGCCAGGAACAGCGGCCGGGACCTGAAGGGCGAACTCGACAAGCTCACCGACTCGGTGCACCGCGGGGAGGTGCTCGGCGCCGAGAAGCGGCTGCGCATCGAAGCGGTGGAGGCCAAGGCGCTGGAGGAGTTCGGCATGGAGGCGGCCGGCCTCGTCGCCGAGTACGGGCCCGACCAGCTCGTTCCGCCGTCCCCGCCCGCCGAGGGCGAGGAGCTGCCCGAGGATCCGGAACACCCCCGCAACCGTCCCGGTGCCTTCGTCCGCGCCCAGCAGGAGAAGCGGCTCAAGGCGGCCGAGCGCGCCTACCAGCAGCTCGGCAAGGTCAACCCGCTCGCGCTGGAGGAGTTCGCGGCGCTGGAGGAGCGCCACCAGTTCCTCAGCGAGCAGCTGGAGGACCTGCGCAAGACCCGCGCCGACCTCCTCCAGGTGGTGAAGGAGGTCGACGAGCGCGTCGAGCAGGTCTTCACCGAGGCGTACCGGGACACGGCCCGCGAGTTCGAGGGGGTCTTCTCGCGGCTGTTCCCCGGCGGCGAGGGCCGGCTGATCCTCACCGACCCCGACAACATGCTGACCACCGGCGTCGACGTCGAGGCCCGCCCGCCGGGCAAGAAGGTCAAGCGGCTGTCGCTGCTGTCGGGCGGCGAGCGCTCGCTGACCGCCGTGGCCCTCCTGGTGTCCATCTTCAAGGCGCGGCCCAGCCCGTTCTACGTGATGGACGAGGTCGAGGCCGCGCTCGACGACACCAACCTGCAGCGGCTGATCCGCATCATGGAGGAGCTCCAGGAGAGCTCCCAGCTGATCGTCATCACGCACCAGAAGCGGACGATGGAGGTGGCCGACGCCCTCTACGGCGTCTCGATGCAGGGCGACGGCGTCTCGAAGGTGATCAGTCAGCGACTCCGCTGA
The DNA here is from genome assembly GCF_055588085.1 of Streptomyces sp. NPDC046303. Lineage (NCBI taxonomy): Bacteria > Bacillati > Actinomycetota > Actinomycetes > Kitasatosporales > Streptomycetaceae > Streptomyces > Streptomyces sp. NPDC046303. The sequence continues at coordinate 22,790 of NZ_JBVJFA010000003.1, read as the reverse complement.
CCCGCTTCACTTCATAAAGTGAACACTGGACTGACCGCGAGCCGACGTCCATGCCACCTTGACGCATCTTTGCCGAGGTATTGACTTCAGGAAGTGAAGTCATAAGCTCTCTGTGCCGTGTCCGACGTTCAGGTGGTGGTGAGCACTGTGCTGTGCGCCACTGGAGGAACACGTGCACAGACGCACACCCCCACACCGCCCGCCGTCGGCGCCGGGCCCAGGAGCGCACCTTGACCAGCACAGCGAACGCACCCGCGTCAGGCAGTGGCCGGGCGGCGCAGCCCGACCATCTCGGGCACGTCATCTTCATCACCGCCGCCGCGGCCATGGGCGGCTTCCTCTTCGGCTACGACAGCTCGGTCATCAACGGCGCCGTCGTCGCGATCCGCGACCGGTTCGAGGTGGGCTCCGAGGCCCTCGCCCAGGTGATCGCCGCCGCGCTGATCGGCTGTGCGATCGGCGCCGCCACCGCGGGCCGCATCGCCGACCGGATCGGCCGGATCCGCTGCATGCAGATCGCCGCCGCGCTCTTCACGGTGAGCGCCATCGGCTCGGCCCTGCCCTTCGCCCTGTGGGACCTGGCCATGTGGCGCGTGATCGGCGGCTTCGGCATCGGCATGGCCTCCGTCATCGGCCCCGCCTACATCGCCGAGGTGTCCCCGGCCGCCTACCGCGGCCGCCTGGCCTCCTTCCAGCAGGCCGCCATCGTCATCGGCATCGCCATCTCCCAGCTCGTCAACTGGGGCATCCTGAACCTCGCCGACGGGGACCAGCGCGGCGAGCTCGCCGGCCTGGAGGCCTGGCAGTGGATGCTCGGCGTCATGGTCGTGCCGGCCGTCCTCTACGGGCTGATGTCCTTCGTGATCCCGGAGTCCCCGCGCTTCCTGATCTCCGTGGGCCGCACCGAGCAGGCCAAGCAGGTGCTGCGCGAGGTCGAGGGTTCGGCCGTCGACCTGGAGGCGCGCGTCGCCGAGATCGACCTGGCCATGCGCTCCGAGCACAAGTCCACCTTCCGGGACCTGCTCGGCGGCCGCTTCGGCCTGCTGCCCATCGTCTGGATCGGCATCGGCCTCTCCGTCTTCCAGCAGCTCGTCGGCATCAACGTGATCTTCTACTACAGCTCCTCGCTGTGGCAGTCCGTCGGCATCGACCCGACCAGCTCGTTCCTGTACTCCTTCACCACGTCGATCATCAACATCGTCGGCACGGTGATCGCGATGATCTTCGTCGACCGGATCGGCCGCAAGCCGCTCGCCCTCATCGGCTCGGCGGGCATGGCCGTCTCCCTCGGCCTCGCCGCGTGGGCGTTCTCGTACAAGGAGGGCACGGGCGACGCCATCCACATGCCCGACACCCAGGGCACGGTCGCGCTGATCGCCGCGCACTCCTTCGTGCTCTTCTTCGCCCTGTCCTGGGGCGTGGTGGTCTGGGTGCTGCTCGGCGAGATGTTCCCGAACCGGATCCGGGCCGCGGCCCTCGGTGTCGCCGCCGCGGCCCAGTGGGTCGCCAACTGGATCATCACCGTCTCGTTCCCGAGCCTCTCGGACTGGAACCTGTCCGGCGCGTACGTGATCTACACGGCCTTCGCCGTGCTCTCGATCCCCTTCATCCTCACGTGGGTGCCGGAGACCAAGGGCAAGGCGCTGGAGGAGATGGGGTAACCACCCCCGCCAACACCCCTTCTCCTCGATACTGCCCCGGCTCAGTCCTTGAGCCGGGGCAGTACCTGTTCGCACAGCAGGTGCAGGCTGCGCCAGCCCTCGTCCAGGGGCATCCCGCCGCACAGCGGGTGCAGCACCAGGTTCCCCGCCTCGCCCGCGCCCCGGGCGTACGCGACGGCCTCGTCCGGGGTGAGGACGCGGTACACGCCCTCCGCGCGCAGCTCGGCCACCGAGCGCGCCGCCGACCGTACGGCGCTGCGGATGTCCTTGGACTGCCAGGACGCGTACGTGCCCGCCTCGTGCAGGAAGCACGCGCCGTGCTCGGCCCAGACCCGGTCGGGGTCCTCCGCGATGTGCAGCAGCGGGGTCTCGGCGGCGGGCATCATGCAGAAGCCCTCCGTGCCGTACTCCGCGAGCCGCTCCCGGTAGTACGCCTCCAGCTCCGGCAGGTGGGCGCTCGGGAAGAACGGCAGCCCCAGCCGGGCCGCGCGCCGGGCCGCCGCCTGTGAACTCCCGCCGACCAGCAGCATCGGGTGCGGCCGGGTGAACGGCCGCGGGGTGACCCGTACGGTGCGGCCCCGGAACGCGAAGGGCTCGCCGGTCCACGCCTTCAGCAGGGTCTCCAGCAGCTCGTCCTGGAGCCGGCCGCGCCGCCCCCACTCCACGCCGTGCTGCTCGTACTCCTCAGGCCGGTACCCGATGCCCGCCACGGTGACCAGGCGCCCGCCGCTCAGCAGGTCCAGGACGGCGATGTCCTCGGCCACCTTGAGCGGGTCGTACAGCGGGCCGATGATCGCCGAGACGGTGACCGCGATCCGGCGGGTGGCGCCGAACACGGCGCCCGCGAAGGCGAAGGGCGAGGGCAGCCAGTTGTTGCCGGTGCCGTGGTGCTCCTCGGTCTGGACGGTGTCGATGCCGCGGTCGTCCGCGTACCTCGCCATCTCCAGCGCCGCCCGGTAGCGGGCGGAGAGGGACTCGGGGGTGCCGTTCGGGTCGACGAGATTGAACCGGGCCACGGTGATGGGCATGGAGAAGTCCCCCTTCGCCGGATGCGGGTGGGCGGGCGAAGGGGGACGTTAGCTGACGCAGCGTCAGTTGGACAGGGATCCGGCGAGCTCGCGCTCCTCGGCCGGAGCCGGCGCGTCCGGCGCCGCCGTGCGCGGGAGCACGGCGTACAGCGCGCCCGAGGTCAGGATGCCGGCCGCCCAGCCCAGGCCGTTCTCCCCGATCCAGGTGGCGGCGAGCGGTCCGCTGAACCAGTCCACCTTCGTGAACAGCAGGCCCACGACCAGGGCGAGGGCCCACGCGGTCATCGCCTGCCAGGCGTAGCCGCCCCGGTACCAGTAGGCGCTGGTCCGCGTGGTGTCCACGAGGGCGGGGCCGTCGTAGGTCGTGCGGCGCAGCATGTCCACGCCGAAGACGCCGATCCACGCGGAGAAGGCCACGGCCAGCAGGGTCAGGAAGGAGATGAACGAGCCGAAGAAGCTGGTCGCGACCACCATCAGCAGGAAGCCGAACACCAGGCTGATGACGGCGTTGACGCTGACCGCCCAGGCACGCGGGACGCTGATGCCGAGGGTCTGCGCGGTGAAGCCGGCCGAGTACATGGACATCGAGTTGATGAGCAGCATGCCCACGAGCGCGATGAGCAGGTACGGGACCGCGATCCAGGTCGGCAGCAGCTCGCCGATGAAGGAGACCGGGTCCTGCGCGGTGGCCAGGTCCGGGGTGCCGACGGCCATGACCGCGCCCATCAGCACCATCGGCAGCACCACCACGCCCGCGCCGCCGATCGTCGCGCCGACCAGGCCCTTGGACGAGGCGGTACGGGGCAGGTAGCGGGTGAAGTCGGGGCCGGAGGGCACCCAGCTGATCCCGCCGGCCGCGATGGTGCCGATGCCCGCGACCATCATCGCGGTGGAACCGGCCGGCTTGCCGAAGACGGCCGACCAGTCGGTGGTGGCGACCAGGTACCCGAGGACCAGCACACTGAAGGCGCCGAAGAGGTACGTCGACCACGTCGAGCAGACGCGCAGCGCGTTGATGCCCAGCCCCGACACCACGAAGGTGCAGCCCACGAAGAACAGCAGGGTGACGACGATCAGCGGGGTGTTGCTCCTCACGCCGAAGAGCAGGTCGAGCACGGTCAGCACGGCGTAGGCGCCGCTGACCGCGTTGATGGTCTCCCAGCCCCACCGGGCCACCCAGATCAGGGCGCCGGGGAAGAGGTTGCCACGCTGGCCGAACACGGCCCGCGAGAGCGCCATGCCCGGGGCGCCGCCCCGCTTCCCGGCGATCGAGATCAGGCCCACGATCCCGTACGAGACGACCGGCGCGGCGACCGCGACGACCAGCACCTGCCAGATGTTGAGCTTGTTGAAGATGACCAGACCCGCGCCCATGGTCAGCAGCAGCACGCTGATGTTGGCGGCGACCCAGGTGGGGACGAGCTCGCGGACCCGGCCGCTGCGCTCGCCGTCCGGGACCGGCTCCAGGCCGCGGGTCTCTATCGCGGTCTCTTCGGCAGACATGCAGTACTCCGTGGGGAGGGCGGGGAGGGAGGGCGTGGGGGGAAGTCGCCCATCATCGTAGATGTGAGGTTAAAACCACAAATAGCGACTTACGGCCTGAAGGGGACCGTCAAGATCCGGGTTCCGGGGCGGCCGTGGCCGATACTGGGGGGGTTATGGACATCCTCATCCTTGCCGTAGTCATCGCCCTGGTCGCGGTCGGCGCGATCAGCGGGCTCGTGGTCAGCAGCCGCAAGAAGAAGCAGCTGCCGCCCACGGCGCCGTCGAGCACGCCGACCATCACTGCCCCGCCCGCCGAACCCCAGGTGGGGGAGGACGCCGCACCGACGGTCGAAGAGCCCCGCCGCACCATCGAGGAGGTCACCCTCCCCGAGGCGGAGGCTCCCGCCGGCGTGGAGGTGGCCGAGCCCGAGGCTCCGCCCGTCCCCGAGATCGAGGTGCCCGAGCCCACCGCCGGCCGCCTGGTCCGGCTGCGCGCCCGCCTCGCCCGGTCGCAGAACTCCCTCGGGAAGGGGCTGCTCACGCTGCTCTCCCGGGAGCACCTCGACGAGGACACCTGGGAGGAGATCGAGGAGACCCTCCTCGTCGCCGACGTCGGTGTCGTCCCGACCCAGGAGCTGGTCGACCGGCTCCGCGAGCGGGTCAAGGTGCTCGGCACCCGCACCCCGGCGGACCTGCGCGCCCTGCTCAAGGAGGAGCTGCTGACCCTGGTCGGCACCGACTTCGACCGCGCCGTGAAGACGGAGAGCGGCGAGGACACCCCCGGCGTGATCATGGTCGTCGGCGTCAACGGCACCGGCAAGACCACCACCACCGGCAAGCTGGCGCGCGTGCTCGTCGCCGACGGCCGCAGCGTGGTGCTCGGCGCGGCCGACACCTTCCGCGCCGCCGCCGCCGACCAGCTCCAGACCTGGGGCGAGCGCGTGGGAGCCCGTACGGTGCGCGGCCCCGAGGGCGGCGACCCGGCGTCGATCGCCTACGACGCCGTCAAGGAGGGCATCGCCGAGGGCGCCGACGTGGTGCTCATCGACACCGCGGGCCGCCTGCACACCAAGACCGGTCTGATGGACGAGCTCGGCAAGGTCAAGCGCGTCGTGGAGAAGCACGGCCCGCTCGACGAGATCCTGCTGGTCCTGGACGCCACCACCGGCCAGAACGGCCTGGCCCAGGCCCGCGTCTTCGCCGAGGTCGTGGACATCACCGGCATCGTGCTGACCAAGCTCGACGGCACCGCCAAGGGCGGCATCGTCGTCGCCGTCCAGCGCGAGCTCGGCGTCCCGGTCAAGCTCGTCGGCCTCGGCGAGGGCGCGGACGACCTGGCGCCCTTCGAGCCGGAGGCGTTCGTGGACGCCCTGATCGGCGACTAAGGCCGCGACTTCGCATCCCGCATCCCCGCAGACGGGTGCCCCCGGGTTCCGGCCGAACCCGGGGGCACCCGTCCGTGCGTGGGGGAGGGGGAGGGGTACGGGCTACCGGCGGAAGCGGTGGCAGATGTACGCGAGGGTGCCGAGCAGCAGCCGGGCCTGCGGCGGGCCCCCGGCCGAGTCGAGCGCGGGCGGCCGCAGCCAGGAGACCTGGCCGCGCCCGGCCCGGTCGGAGGGCGGGGCCGTCACGTAGCTGCCGTGGCCCAGCGCCCGCAGGTCCAGGTCGGCGTCGTCCCAGCCCATCCGGTACAGCAGCTCCGGCAGTTCGGCAGCGGCCCCCGGAGCCACGAAGAACTGCGCCCGCTCGTCCGGGGTCACGATGACCGGCCCGAGCGGCAGGCCCATCCGCTCCAGGCGGACCAGCGCCCGCCGCCCCGCCTCCGCGGAGACCTCGATGACGTCGAAGGAGCGGCCGGCGGGCAGCAGCACCGCCGCGCCCGGGTACTCGCCCCAGGTCTCGGTGACCTCGTCCAGGGTGGCCCCGGCCTTGACCGTCGGGGCGAAGGCGAGGGGATGCGCCCCGGGGGCGGTGCACCGCGCGTCCCCGCAGGAGCAGTCGCGTCCGGGCGCCGCGGCGCGGGCGCCGGGCACCACCTCCCAGCCCCACAAGCCGGTGTACTCCGCCACCGCCGTGCACTCCGAGGTCCGGCCGCGGCGCCGGGCGCCGGAGCGGAACTCCCTGGTGCCACGGCTGCCGCCGATCGTGAAGCCCATGCCCATGCCCCCTCCAACGGGTCGGACGCTCCGGTGGTTACGACATCGGTGGGACCGGCGCACTCGGCACGGTGTGCGCCCCGGGTGCACTCCAGTCCATCCGATCCGTTTTCACGTTGTGTCAAGTGAATCGCGCCTGCCCGGTGGCGAGTTCATTCAAAGGGGTGGCGAATGGTGGCGTTTCTGGAATCGACCTCGCCGGACGGGTGATCGTAGGATTACTTTCGGTGCACGAACCCCGAAGGCAGGCCCGTCCGTGGGTATGCCGGAGGCAATACGTGAAGGACTCGTGAAGGTCCGTGGCGGCGCTTGCCCCTCCCGTCAGGGTTTCGTGTGGAAGAGACGATGCGGATGGGGGCGTTCCAGTGAGCGGCAACGGCGCAAGCGGAACGGGCGGCGAACCGGTGGAGTCCGCTGACCGGAACGTCCAGCTCACGTCGTGGTTCGTCCGCAGCGGCTGGTCGAAGGGCGAACTCGCCCGCCAGGTCAACCGCCGGGCCCGCCAGATGGGCGCCCACCACATCAGCACGGACACCTCCCGCGTCCGCCGCTGGCTCGACGGGGAACAGCCCCGCGAGCCCGTCCCGCGGATCCTCTCCGAGCTGTTCTCGGAGCGCTTCGGCTCCGTCGTCGCGATCGAGCAGCTCGGCCTGCGCACCGCCCACCAGACCCCCTCCGTCTCCGGGGTCGACCTGCCCTGGGCCGGGCCGCAGACCGTCGAACTGCTCGGCGAGTTCTCCCGCAGCGACCTGATGCTGGCCCGCCGCGGCTTCCTCGGGACCTCGCTCGCCCTCTCCGCCGGTCCCGCCCTGATCGAGCCCATGCAGCGCTGGCTCGTCCCGGCCCCGGCCGCCGACCCCGGAGTCCGTGCGGCGGGGGTCTCCCCGGCGGAGCGCGGGGCAGGGCCGGCGGGAGCCCTCGGCGGCGGCCGCCCGCCGCGGCTCTCCGAACCCGAGCTCGACCTCCTCGACGCCACCACCGTCATGTTCCGCCAGTGGGACGCCCAGTGCGGGGGCGGCCTGCGCCGCAAGGCGGTGGTGGGCCAGCTCCACGAGGTCACCGACCTGCTCCAGGAGAACCACCCGGCCCCCGTCATGAAGCGGCTCTTCAAGGTCGCCGCGGAACTGGCCGAACTGGCCGGCTGGATGAGCTACGACATCGGCCTGCACCCCACCGCGCAGAAGTACTTCGTGCTCGCGCTGCACGCCGCGAAGGAGGCCGGGGACAAGCCGCTCGGCTCGTACATCCTCTCCGGCATGAGCCGCCAGATGATCCACCTGGGCCGCCCCGAGGACGCCCTGGAACTCATCCACCTCGCGCAGTACGGAAGCCGCGACTGCGCCGGCCCGCGCACCCAGGCCATGCTGTATGCGATGGAGGCCCGCGCCTACGCCAACATGGGGCAGCCCAGCCGCTGCAAGCGGGCCGTGCGGATGGCCGAGGACACCTTCGGAGACGTCGGCTTCGGGGGCGAGCCCGAACCCGACTGGATCCGCTTCTTCTCCGAGGCCGAACTCAACGGCGAGAACTCCCACTCCTACCGGGACCTGGCCTACGTCGCCGGGCGCAGCCCCACGTACGCCTCCCTCGCCGAACCCGTGATGGAGCGGGCCGTCGAACTCTTCGAGAAGGACGAGGAGCACCAGCGCTCCTACGCCCTCAACCTCATCGGCATGGCCACCGTCCACCTGCTCCAGCGCGAGCCCGAACAGGCCACCGTCCTCGTCGGCCGGGCCCTGGACGTGGCGCAAAAGGTTCGGTCCGAGCGGGTGAACACCCGGCTCCGCAAGACCGTCGACTCCGCCGCGCGTGAGTACGGCGACGTCGCCGACGTGGTCCGGCTCACCGACATCCTCGCCGCCCGGCTCCCCGAAGCCGCGGAGGCCGTCTGACGGCCCTCCCGGCCGCCCCCCGAGGCCCCGGCCGCGGCAGTCACCCCGTGAAGCCCGATCAGGCTCCCCCAGCCAGGACGTCCGGGTACTGCCGCGGCCGGATTCGATCAAGAGTCCGTTCATGGACGCGTAACACGCCCGACCTCTTCGTCACGGGCACGAAACACCTGGCGGCGCCGCCGGAAACCGGCCTGCGCGAATCTCAGGGCCAATAACCGGCCAGTTCCCAACGCCGCCGCTCAGGTTTTCACGATCGCCCGCACGCGAACGTACCGACGACGAGGAGACGCCGATGGCATCAGCCATCACGACCCTCGCGGCAGACGCCCCCACGCTGTCTGCCGCGAACACCGGGTTCATGCTCATCTGCTCCGCCCTGGTCATGCTGATGACCCCGGGACTCGCCTTCTTCTACGGAGGCATGGTCCGCGTCAAGAGCAGCCTCAACATGCTGATGATGAGTTTCGTCAGCCTCGGGATCGTCACGATCCTGTGGGTGCTCTACGGCTTCAGCCTCGCCTTCGGCACCGACTCCGGCTCGCTCATCGGCTGGAACTCCGACTACGTGGGCCTCAGCGGCATCGGGATCACCGAGCTGTGGGACGGCTACACCATCCCGGTCTACGTCTTCGCCGTCTTCCAGCTGATGTTCGCGGTCATCACCCCGGCACTGATCAGCGGCGCCCTCGCCGACCGCGTGAAGTTCAGCGCCTGGGCCCTGTTCACCGCCCTGTGGGTCACCGTCGTCTACTTCCCCGTCGCCCACTGGGTCTGGGGCGCGGGCGGCTGGCTCTTCGAGATGGGCGTCATCGACTTCGCGGGCGGCACCGCCGTCCACATCAACGCCGGCGCCGCCGCCCTCGGCGTGATCCTGGTCATCGGCAAGCGCGTCGGCTTCAAGAAGGACCCGATGCGCCCGCACAGCCTCCCCCTCGTGATGCTCGGCGCCGGCCTCCTCTGGTTCGGCTGGTTCGGGTTCAACGCCGGATCCTGGCTCGGCAACGACGACGGCGTCGGCGCGGTCATGTTCGTCAACACCCAGGTCGCCACGGCCGCCGCCATGCTCGCCTGGCTCGCCTACGAGAAGCTGCGCCACGGCTCCTTCACCACCCTCGGCGCCGCCTCCGGCGCGGTCGCGGGCCTCGTCGCCATCACCCCCGCGGGCGGTGCCGTCAGCCCGCTCGGCGCGATCGCCGTCGGCGCCATCGCCGGTCTGCTGTGCGCCATGGCGGTGGGCCTGAAGTACAAGTTCGGCTACGACGACTCGCTCGACGTCGTCGGCGTCCACCTCGTCGGCGGTGTCGCCGGCTCCCTGCTCGTGGGCCTCTTCGCCACCGGCGGCGTCCAGTCCGACGTCGCGGGCCTCTTCTACGGCGGCGGCCTGGAGCAGCTCGGCAAGCAGGCCATCGGAGTCTTCTCCGTCCTCGCCTACTCTCTCGTGGCGTCCGCGCTGCTCGCCTTCCTGCTCGACAAGACGATCGGGATGCGGGTCACCGAGGACGACGAGGTCTCCGGCATCGACCAGGTCGAGCACGCCGAGACCGCCTACGACTTCAGCGGAGCGGGCGGCGGAGCCTCCTCCCGGAGCACCGCCGCACCCGCACCCGCCCCCGCCGCCGCGAGCAAGAAGGTTGACGCATGAAGCTGATCACCGCGATCGTCAAGCCGCACAAGCTGGACGAGATCAAGGAAGCCCTCCAGACCTTCGGAGTCCAGGGACTCACGGTCACCGAGGCCAGCGGCTACGGCCGCCAGCGCGGCCACACCGAGGTCTACCGCGGCGCCGAGTACACCGTGGACCTCGTACCGAAGATCCGCATCGAGGTGCTCACGGAGGACGCCGACGCCGACGAGGTGATCCGGGTCATCGTGAGCGCCGCCGCCACCGGGAAGATCGGCGACGGCAAGGTGTGGAGCGTCCCCGTGGACTCGGTGGTCCGGGTCCGCACCGGCGAGCGCGGCGCTGACGCGCTCTAGGTCCTGACCGGCTGTACAGGCCCTAAGCGAGGGGAGCTCCTGGGTGACGAGCGTCGAAGACTCCAGCACGGACCACACGGCCGGCTCGGGACCCAGCGGATACGCCGCGGCCCGGCTGCGACTCCTCCAGGAGGAGCCGCGGTCCGGGCCCTCGCGGCGTTCCGCGCTGGCCGGGCTGACCGACCAATGGCTGAACGCCCTGTTCACGACCGCCGTCCGGGAGACCGGCGTGCGCGGCGCCTCCCTGGTGGCCGTCGGCGGCTACGGGCGCGGCGAACTCTCCCCGCGCAGCGACCTCGACCTGCTGCTGCTGCACGACGGCAAGGCCGAGCCCCGGCAGCTCGGCGCGCTCGCCGACCGCCTCTGGTACCCCGTGTGGGACCTCGGCCTCGCCCTGGACCACTCCGTACGGACACCCGGCGAGGCCCGCAAGACGGCCGCCGAGGACCTCAAGGTGCACCTCGGACTGCTGGACGCCCGGCCGGTCGCCGGAGACGCCGGGCTCCTCGCGGGCCTGCGCACCTCCGTCCTGGCCGACTGGCGGAACCTCGCCGCCAAACGCCTCCCGCAGCTGCACTCCCTGTGCCGGGAGCGGGCCGAGCGCGCGGGGGAGCTCCGCTTCCTGCTCGAACCCGACCTCAAGGAGGCCCGCGGCGGGCTCCGCGACGTCACCGCACTGCGGGCGGTGGCGGCGTCCTGGCTGGCCGACGCCCCCCGCGAGGGCCTCGCCGAGGCCCGGCGAAGGCTCCTGGACGCCCGGGACGCCCTGCACCTGGTGACGGGCCGGGCCACCGACCGGCTCGCCCTCCAGGAACAGGACGGGGTCGCCGAGCAGCTCGGACTGCTCGACGCGGACGCGCTGCTCCGCGAGGTGTACGAGGCCGCTCGGGTCGTCTCCTACGCCGGTGACGTGACCTGGCGCGAGGTCGGGCGGGTCCTGCGGGCGCGCTCGGCCCGGCCGCGGCTGCGCGGCCTGCTGGGCACCCGGGGCCCCGCGGCCTCCCCGCGGGCACCGCTCGCCGAGGGCGTCGTGGAATCCGACGGCGAGGCCGTACTGGCCCTGGCCGCGCGCCCCGACCGCGATCCGGGCCTGGCGCTGCGGCTCGCCGCGGCCGCCGCGCAGGCGGGGCTGCCCGTATCGCTGCACGCCCTGCGCAGGCTCGCCTCCCAGGGCAAGCCGCTGCCGGTGCCGTGGCCGGCGGAGGCCCGCGAGCAGCTGCTGACGCTGCTGGGCGCGGGCGAGCCGACGGTGGCCGTGTGGGAGGCCCTGGAGGCGGAGGGCCTGATCACGCGCCTGCTGCCCGACTGGGAGCGGGTGCGGTGCCGCCCCCAGCGCAACCCCGTCCACACCTGGACCGTGGACCGGCACCTGATCGAGACGGCGGTGCGCGCCTCTGCCCTCACCCGCCGGGTGGGCCGCCCCGACCTGCTGCTGATGGCCGCCCTGCTGCACGACATCGGCAAGGGCTGGCCGGGGGACCACTCGGTGGCGGGCGAGACGATCGCCCGCGACGTCGCCGCCCGGGTCGGCTTCGATCCGCAGGACGTCGCCGTCCTGGGTGCGCTCGTACGCCACCACCTGCTGCTGATCGACACCGCGACCCGGCGCGACCTGGACGACCCGGCGACCGTCCGCTCGGTCGCCGAGGCCGTGGGGTCGGTGGGGACGCTGGAGATACTGCACGCCCTGACCGAGGCGGACGCCCTGGCCACCGGGCCGGCGGCGTGGAGCGCGTGGCGGGGATCGCTGGTCGCGGACCTCGTCGCGCGGGTCGCCGCCGTGCTGCGGGGGACGCCGCAGCAGGTGCGGGAACCGGAGATCCCGACCACGGAACAGGAACGGCTGGCGGTGGAGGCCCTGCGCACGGGGGAGCCGGTGCTCGCCGTGCACGCCCGCCAGGAGGAGGACGCGGTCGGCGTGGAGCTGGTCGTGGCCGTCCCCGACCAGCCGGGGGTCCTCCCGGCCGTGGCCGGGGTGCTCGCCCTGCACCGGCTGACCGTCCGGGCGGCCGACCTGCGCTCCATGGAGCTCCCGGACCGGCTCGGCGAGGTCCTGGTGCTGCGGTGGCGGGTGGCGGCCGAGTACGGGGCCCTGCCCGAGGCCACCCGGCTGCGCTCCGACCTGGTCCGGGCCCTGGACGGCTCGCTGGACGTGCCGGCGAGGCTGGCGGACCGCGAAGCGGCGTACCCGCGCAGGCGGGGGGTCGTCCCGCCGCCGCCCCGGGTCACGGTGGTCGCGGACGTCTCCTCCCTGGCGACGGTCCTGGAGGTGCGGGCACCCGACGCGGTGGGCCTGCTCCACCGCATCGGCCGGGCCCTGGAGTCGGCGGGGGTCCGCGTGCGGAGCGCGCACGTCTCGACGCTGGGCGCCAACGCGGTGGACACGCTGTACGTGGTCGACGGCGACGGCAAACCCCTGCTCCCCGGCGAGGCCGCCGCCCTCGCCGCCACGGTGCAGGGGGCCCTGTCGTAGCCTGCGGACCCCGCGCCGGGGAGATGCGCCCGGCGCAGCGGGTACAGCCGCCGCGCGGGGCCGTCCCCCACCCGCGCTCCCACCGTTCGCCGGGGCGGAGCCTCAGGGAAAGCGGCCCGCAGGGCCGGATGGGCGGCCGGGCCGGATACCCTGGGGGACGACCACAACGCCCCCGACCCGAGGAATCGCGACCACCGTGTTCGATACGCTCTCCGACCGCTTGGCGAATACCTTCAAGGGCCTGCGCGGCAAAGGCCGGCTGTCCGAGGCTGACATCGACTCCGCGGCCCGGGAAATCCGTATCGCCCTCCTCGAGGCCGACGTCGCCCTCCCCGTCGTCCGCTCCTTCATCGCGAACGTCAAGGAACGCGCCCGCGGCGAAGAGGTCAGCAAGGCGCTGAACCCGGGCCAGCAGGTCCTGAAGATCGTCAACGACGAGCTCGTCACGATCCTCGGCGGCGAGACCCGGCGCCTGCGCTTCGCCAAGACCGCCCCCACTGTGATCATGCTCGCGGGTCTCCAGGGTGCCGGTAAGACCACCCTGGCCGGAAAGCTCGGCCTGTGGCTGAAGGGGCAGGGCCACACCCCGCTCCTCGTCGCGTGCGACCTCCAGCGCCCCAACGCCGTCAACCAGCTCTCCGTCGTGGCCGACCGCGCGGGCGTGGCCTTCTACGGCCCCCAGCCGGGCAACGGCGTCGGCGACCCGGTCCAGGTCGCGAAGGACTCCGTCGAGTACGCGCGCACCAAGCAGTACGACATCGTCATCGTCGACACCGCCGGCCGCCTCGGCATCGACTCCGAGCTGATGCAGCAGGCCGCCGACATCCGCGACGCGGTCTCGCCCGACGAGATCCTGTTCGTCGTCGACGCCATGATCGGCCAGGACGCGGTCAACACCGCCGAGGCCTTCCGCGACGGCGTGGGCTTCGACGGCGTCGTGCTCTCCAAGCTCGACGGCGACGCCCGCGGCGGTGCCGCGCTCTCCATCGCGCACGTCACCGGCAAGCAGATCATGTTCGCCTCGAACGGTGAGAAGCTCGACGAGTTCGACGCCTTCCACCCGGACCGCATGGCGGGCCGGATCCTCGACATGGGTGACATGCTCACCCTGATCGAGCAGGCCGAGAAGACCTTCTCGCAGGCCGAGGCCGAGAAGATGGCGGCCAAGCTCGCCAAGGGCCCCAAGGAGTTCACGCTCGACGACTTCCTGGCCCAGATGGAGCAGGTCCGCAAGATGGGCTCCATCTCCAAGCTGCTCGGCATGCTTCCCGGCATGGGGCAGATCAAGGACCAGATCAACAACATCGACGAGCGCGACGTGGACCGCACCGCCGCGATCATCAAGTCGATGACCCCGGCCGAGCGCCAGGACCCGACGATCATCAACGGCTCGCGCCGGGCCCGTATCGCCAAGGGTTCCGGCACCGAGGTCAGCGCGGTCAAGGCGCTCGTGGAGCGGTTCTTCGACGCCCGCAAGATGATGTCCCGCATGGCCCAGGGCGGCGGCATGCCGGGAATGCCCGGCATCCCCGGGATGGGCGGCGGCCCCGGCCGGCAGAAGAAGCAGGTCAAGCAGGCCAAGGGCAAGCGCAAGAGCGGCAACCCGATGAAGCGCAAGGAAGAGGAGGCCGCAGCAGCGGCCCGGCGCGAGCAGGGTCCGCAGGCGATCGAGCCCGCGGCCGGCGCCAACCCCTTCGGCCTTCCGGCGGGCGGCGGTCAGCCCGGCCAGGACTTCGACCTTCCGGACGAGTTCAAGAAGTTCATGAAGTAGTACCGCGCAGTCGTGCAGCGGAGGGCCCCGACCGTGATGTCACGGTCGGGGCCCTCCGTTTTCTGCAGGGGCAGGGGGTGGATTTGTCGCTTATGGTCGGCCGGGAGGACGGCAGAAGGAGGCGCCCGTGCCCAGCCCCACCCCCGTACCGCCCCGCGACCGGGCCGATACGCCCTGGCGCTCCGAGGGCGCGCCGCCCACGCCGCCGCCGAAGAAGCGGATGCCGGGCGGCTGGCGCGGGCTGATCCTCACCGCCCTGATCGTGTACCTGATCACCAACCTGGTGCTGTCCTTCTTCAACGACGGGGACGAGCCGACGATCTCGTACACGGAGTTCAGCAAGCAGGTCGCCGACGGTAACGTCTCCAAGATCTACTCCAAGGGCGACGCGATCCAGGGCGAGCTGAAGGCCAAGCAGCCGCTGCCCGAAGGGGACAAGGGCGACTACACGAAGTTCGTCACCCAGCGGCCCGCCTTCGCCGACGACGACCTGTGGGCCGATCTCACCAAGCAGAACGTGAACGTGACCGCCTCGCCGGTCGTCGTACAGCGCAGCTTCCTGGCCAACCTGCTGATCTCCCTGGCCCCGATGCTGCTCCTGGTCCTGTTGTGGGTGGTCATCGCCCGCCGGATGAGCACGGGGCTGGGCGGCGGCATCGGCGGGCTGGGCCGCAAGGCGCCGCCCAAACCGGTGGAGCTGGAGGAGGGCGCCAAGCGCACCACCTTCGAGGACGTGGCGGGCATCGACGAGGTCGAGGGCGAGCTCAACGACGTCGTCGACTTCCTCAAGAACCCCCAGGCGTACCGGAAGCTCGGCGCCCGGATGCCCGGCGGAGTCCTCCTGTCCGGCCCGCCCGGCACCGGAAAGACGCTGCTCGCCCGGGCGGTGGCCGGCGAGGCCGGGGTGCCGTTCTTCTCCGCCTCCGCCTCCGAGTTCATCGAGATGATCGTCGGGGTCGGCGCCTCCCGGGTGCGCGAACTCTTCACCGAGGCCCGCAAGGTGGCCCCCGCGATCATCTTCATCGACGAGATCGACACCATCGGGCGGGTGCGGGGCGGCGGCGGGGCCATGGGCGGCCACGACGAACGCGAACAGACCCTCAACCAGATCCTCACCGAGATGGACGGCTTCTCCGGCTCCGAAGGGGTGGTCGTACTGGCCGCCACCAACCGGGCGGACGTCCTGGACCCCGCCCTGACCCGGCCCGGCCGCTTCGACCGGACGGTGGTCGTCTCCCCGCCCGACCGGGGCGGCCGCGAGGCCATCCTGCGCATCCACACCCGGGAGATCCCGCTCGCCCCCGGCGTCGACCTCGCGCAGGTGGCCCGTACCACCCCCGGAATGACCGGCGCCGAACTGGCCAACCTGGCCAACGAGGCCGCGCTGCTGGCCGTCAAACGCCGACAGGACCAGGTCACCCAGTCCGACTTGTCCGACGCCCTGGAGAAGGTCCAGCTGGGGGCGGAGCGGTCCCTGGTCATGCCGCTGGAGGAGCGCCGCCGCACGGCGTACCACGAGAGCGGCCACGCCCTCCTGGGCATGCTCCAGCCGGGCGCCGACCCGGTCCGCAAGATCACCATCGTGCCCCGCGGCCGCGCTCTCGGCGTCACCCTCTCCACCCCGGACGCCGACCGCTACGCCTACACCGAGGAGTACCTGCGCGGCCGCGTCATCGGGGCGCTCGGCGGCATGGCCGCCGAGCACGTCGTGTACGACGTCATCACCACGGGCGCGGAGAACGACCTCGAACAGGTCACCAACATCGTCCGCGGCATGGTCGGCCGCTGGGGCATGAGCGAGCGCGTCGGCAAGCTCACCGCCATCCCCTCCGACGCGGGCAGCCCGTACGGCCTGTCCGCGGCCCCCGCCACCCTCGACGCGGTGGACCACGAGATGCGGCGGATCGTCGACGAGTGCTACGAGGACGCCTGCCGCCTGCTGCGCGAGCACCGCCCGAAACTCGACGCGCTGGCCGAAGCCCTGCTCGCCAACGAGACCCTGGACGAAGCGGCCGCGTACGCCGCCGCGGGCATCACCCGCCTCACCAAGGGCCACGACACCGGCTGACGCCGGCCGGCCCGGCTACGCCCTTCGGGCGATCACATACCGGAAGATGTTCGGCAGCCAAACGGCCCCGTCCGGCCGCTCGTACGGGTGAAGGGCGACGGCCAGCTCCTTCTCCGCCAGCGCGGGATCGGCCATCCCGAAGGGCGCGTGGTCCGCCGCCCCGGCGGAGCCGGTGCCCGCGACCGGATACAGCCCCGTCGACAGCAGCCCGCGCACCGCGCTGTCCACGTCCGCGTAGCCGAACGGGCAGAACACCCGGCCCGAGCCGTCCGGGCGCAGTCCGGCCCGCTCCACGAGCGCGTCCAGGTCCCGCGGCGCCGGTCCGCCGCCCAGGACGGAGGGCACGGTGCATCTCTCCGCCGGACCCCAGTCGGCCAGCACCACCGCCCCGCCGCGCCGGACCGCGGGCAGGGCCCGCTCCAGCGCCACCGGGTCGGGCGAGAAGGCCAGCAGGGCGTCGTACGGGCGGTCCGCCGGGGATCGCGCCGGCTCCGCCGGTACGGACGGCGGAGCCGCCAGCACCTCCAGGAGCCGCTCACGGGCCAGCGCCCGCCGCGCCGGATCCTCCTCCACGCCGGTGGCCGAGGCTCCCCGCCCGGCCGCCAGCAGCAGGGGCAGCCCGGCCCCGCAGCCGAGGCCCAGCAGCCGGTCTCCCGGCCCGACCTCCAGCCGGTCGTAGACCGCCTCGTACAGCGGTACCAGCATCCGTTCCTGGATCTCGGCCCAGTCCCGGGCGACGAGCGTCGCGGTCGGCGTCGGTGTCATAGAAAGAGCGCTCCTGATTCCGTGTCGCCCCCTTGCCCCCGTTGACAGAGAACTCCCCATCGGCCCCCGCGTCCAGAGGAACGAGCCACCCGATTCACGCTCGGCGCGCCGGGCGCCGTACCATTCGCGCCATGGCAAAGGCACCCGTTCTCACCCCGCAGGCGGAGGATTTCCCCCGCTGGTACCAGGATCTGATCAACAAGGCCGAGCTGGCCGACAACGGTCCGGTCCGCGGCACCATGGTCATCCGACCGTACGGCTACGGCCTGTGGGAGCGGATGCAGCAGGAGATGGACGCGCGGATCAAGGACGCGGGCGCCCAGAACGCGTACTTCCCGCTGTTCATCCCGCAGTCGTACCTGACGAAGGAAGCCGAGCACGTCGAGGGCTTCGCCCCCGAGCTCGCCGTCGTCACGCACGGCGGCGGCAAGGAGCTGGAAGAGCCGGTCGTCGTCCGGCCCACCTCCGAGACGATCATCAACGACTACTTCTCCAAGTGGGTCCAGAGCTACCGGGACCTGCCCCTGCTGATCAACCAGTGGGCCAACGTGGTCCGCTGGGAGATGCGCCCGCGCGTGTTCCTCCGTACGAGCGAGTTCCTCTGGCAGGAGGGCCACACCGCCCACGCCACCTACGAGGACGCCCGCGACTACGCCGCCCGGATCCACACGGACGTCTACGGCGACTTCATGACGAACGTGCTCGGCATCGACGTCGTGCTCGGCCGCAAGACCGCCAAGGAGCGCTTCGCCGGCGCCATCAACACCCTCACCCTCGAGGGCATGATGGGCGACGGCAAGGCCCTGCAGCTGGGCACGAGCCACGAGCTCGGCACCAACTTCGCCAAGGCCTTCAACACGCAGTACCTGTCGAAGGAAGGAAAGCAGGAACTGGTCTGGCAGACCTCGTGGGGCGTCTCGACCCGCATGGTCGGCGGCCTGATCATGTCCCACGGCGACGACAACGGCCTGCGCGTCCCGCCGCGCCTCGCCCACGTCCAGGTCGTCGTCATGGCGATCAAGGGCGACGAGGCCGTGGCGAAGGTCCGCGAGCTGGGCGCCCAGCTCAAGGCCGCCGGCATCCGCGTGCAGGTCGACGACCGCGTGGACACCCCCTTCGGCCGCCGCGCCGTGGACTGGGAGCTCAAGGGCGTACCGGTCCGCATCGAGATCGGCCCCCGCGACCTGGAGGCCGGCACCGCGATGCTGGCCCGCCGGATCCCGGGCGGAAAGACCCCGGTGCAGATCGACGCGCTCGCCGACCTGCTGCCGAAGGTGCTGGACGAGGATCAGGCGCAGCTGCTGCGCGAGTCCCGCGAGCGCCGCATGGCCCGTACCTCGGACGTCTCGACCCTCGAGGAGGCCGCCGAGGCCGCCATCGCCGGTGGCTGGGCGCGCATCCCGTGGGCGGACCTCGGTCCGGAGGGCGAGGCGAAGCTCGCCGAGCAGGCCGTCTCCGTGCGCTGCCTGATCGCCGAGGACGGGTCCGTTCCGGAGGCGGACGACGCCCCCGGGACCGTCGCGATCGTCGCGCGCTCGTACTGATCCGCTCCCACGCCCCGGCGCGCGGCCCATGCCGCACGCCGGGGCGACTACGTCGTTGGTCTTCGTTACGTACCGACTCCTCCTGACATCGGCGCACCCGTCCTCGTCGGGACGCATGAGACAGAACTGACTGGTACGTGCAAAAAATTTGGAATGGCCCGGAATCGGAACACCGGGGCACCCCGGCTCGTTGTCACGACGTGAGCACGACACCACCTGTTCTCGCCGCAGAGCTGGCGCAGGCGTGGGCCGACATTCAGCGGTACCACCCCGAGCTGCCTGACCTTGCCGCGCCCGAGTCCCTGATCGGAGAGTCCTCGTCCGCCTGCGGCGCCGAGCTCTCCTTCGAGCGACTGCTGCACGAGGCAGTCCACGGCATTGCCGCCGCCCGCGGTGTCCGCGACACCTCGCGCGCCGGCCGCTACCACAACCGCAGATTCCTCGCGATCGCCGAGGAGATGGGCCTGGACCACTCCGAGGAGCCGCACGCGAGCAGCGGCTTCTCGCTGGTCGCGCTCAACCCCGAGGCGAAGCGGCGCTACCGGCCCACCATCGAGCGGCTGCAGCGCGCCCTGAAGGCGCACACGGCCGCCACCGCCGCCGACACCAAGCGCAGCTTCCGCGGACCGGCCGCCCGGCACGGCTCCTCCGGCGGGGGCGTGCGCGTCAAGGCGGTCTGCGACTGCGGGCGCAACGTGCGGGTGGTCCCCTCCGTGCTCGCCCAGGCGCCGATCGTGTGCGGGGGCTGCATGAAGCCCTTCCGCATCCCCGAGGTGGCCATCGCGGCGGCCTCCTGAGCCGCGCGGGACGGACCGGGCGGGACGTCCGGACGGCCGGGCGTCCCGCGGGCACGAGGCGGCCGCGCCCGCCGGGGCGAAGGGGCGGGCCCGCCCGCGGGCGGGCCGGATCACCCCGCTCGGCAGCGCCGCAGGCGTATGGCACAATGGCTAGCTGTACTCGACAGTCGCATAGGACCCCTCTCTCCTCCGGCTGACGCGTCCATCGGGCACCCGAGTACCGCAACCCCACGTGGCATCTCATGTGCCCCACCACGTCAAGTTCAGGAGACACCACTCCAGTGGCAGTCAAGATCAAGCTCAAGCGCCTCGGCAAGATTCGCCAGCCGCACTACCGCATCGTCGTCGCCGACGCCCGTACCCGTCGGGACGGTCGCGCGATCGAAGAGATCGGTATCTACCACCCGACCTACAACCCGTCGCGCATCGAGGTCAACGCCGAGCGTGCGCAGTACTGGCTGTCCGTCGGCGCCCAGCCCACCGAGGCTGTGCTCGCCATCCTGAAGCTGACCGGTGACTGGCAGGCCCACAAGGGCCTCCCCGCCCCCGCGCCGCTGCTCCAGCCGGCGACGAAGGAAGACAAGCGTCGCTCCTTCGACGAGTTCGCCAAGGCCCTCGAGGGTGGCGACGCCAAGGGCGAGGCCATCACGCAGAAGGCGAAGAAGGCCGACAAGAAGGCGGACGAGGCCGAGGCCGCCGCCGAGTCGACCGAGGCCTGAGCATGCTCGAGGAGGCTCTTGAGCACCTCGTGAAGGGCATTGTGGACAACCCCGACGACGTGCAGGTCGCCTCGCGCAACCTGCGCCGCGGGCAGGTGCTCGAGGTCCGGGTTCACCCCGACGACCTCGGCAAGGTGATCGGCCGCAACGGCCGCACCGCACGTGCTCTGCGTACGGTCGTGGGCGCCATCGGCGGCCGGGGGATCCGCGTCGACCTCGTCGACGTGGACCAGGTCCGCTGAGCAGTTGAATCACCGGCACGGGCCGGGGAGGGCATTCGTGCCCGCCCCGGCCCGTCGTCGTCTGAACAGGAGAGAACAGTGGAGCTGGTAGTCGCGCGGATCGGCCGCGCCCACGGCATCAAGGGTGAGGTCACCGTCGAGGTGCGTACCGACGAGCCGGAACTGCGGCTCAGTCCGGGCGCCGTGCTCCGGACCGAACCGGCGTCGGCGGGACCGCTGACCATCGAGACCGGCCGGGTGCACAGCAGTCGGCTCCTGCTCCGCTTCGCGGGAGTCAAGGACCGCACCGGCGCCGAGGCACTGCGCAACGTCCTGCTGATCGCGGACGTGGATCCGGCGGAGCTGCCGGAGGAGCCCGACGAGTACTACGACCACCAGCTGATGGACCTCGACGTCGTCCTGGAGGACGGCACCGAGATCGGCCGGATCACCGAAATCTCCCACCTGCCCTCGCAGGACCTCTTCATCGTCGAGCGGCCGGACGGCTCCGAGGTGATGATCCCCTTCGTCGAGGAGATCGTCGCCGAGATCGACCTGGAGGAGCAGCGCTGCGTCATCACCCCGCCGCCGGGGCTGATCGACGAGCGCGAAGCGGTCATCGACTCGAGCCGCGACGAGGACTCCCCGGACTCCAAGGGCTCCAAGGACTCCCAGGACTCCCAGGACTCCGGGGACGACGCCTGATGCGTCTCGACGTCGTCACGATCTTCCCCGAGTACCTGGAACCGCTGAACGTCTCCCTCGTCGGCAAGGCGCGTGCCCGCGGCCAGCTGGACGTGCATGTCCACGACCTGCGGGACTGGACGTACGACCGGCACAACACGGTCGACGACACCCCCTACGGCGGCGGCCCCGGCATGGTCATGAAGACCGAGCCGTGGGGCGAGGCCCTGGACGAGGCGCTGGCCGACGGCTACGAGGCGGGCGCGCACGGTCCCGTCATGGTCGTACCCACCCCCAGCGGCCGCCCCTTCACCCAGGAACTGGCCGTCGAACTCTCCGAGCGGCCCTGGCTGATCTTCACGCCGGCCCGCTACGAGGGCATCGACCGCCGCGTCATGGACGAGTACGCCACGCGCATGCCGGTGTACGAGGTCTCCATCGGCGATTACGTCCTGGCGGGCGGCGAGGCCGCCGTCCTGGTGGTCACCGAGGCCGTGGCCCGGCTGCTCCCCGGGGTGCTCGGCAACGCGGAATCGCACCGGGACGACTCCTTCGCCCCCGGCGAGATGGCCAACCTGCTGGAAGGGCCCGTCTACACCAAGCCCCCCGAGTGGCGTGGCCGCGGCATCCCGGACGTACTGCTCAGCGGCCACCACGGGAAGATCGCCCGCTGGCGCCGGGACGAGGCCTTCCGTCGGACCGCCCGCAACCGCCCTGACCTGATCGAGCGCTGCGAGGCCTCCGCCTTCGACAAGAAGGACCGGGAGATCCTGTCCATCCTGGGCTGGCAGCCGTCCGCCGACGGCCGATTTTGGCGCAGGCCCGAGGCCGTGGAAGAATAGGCGGCTGCTGTGTGCTCGCGGACGCCCCTGCCACAGGGGGACCGTCGTCCGCCGGGTCCCACGGCTCCCGAATTCTCTACGGAAACCCGCACCGGCGACCTGTGGCGTCGTGCGAAGAAAGCAGACGAAGAACATGTCTCACCTGCTCGATGGCGTCAACGCCGCCGCGCTCCGCTCGGACGTCCCGGCCTTCCGCCCGGGTGACACGATCAACGTGCACGTCCGCGTGATCGAGGGCAACCGCTCCCGTATCCAGCAGTTCAAGGGTGTCGTCATCCGCCGCCAGGGCGCCGGTGTCTCCGAGACCTTCACCGTTCGCAAGGTCTCCTTCAGCGTCGGCGTGGAGCGTACCTTCCCGGTCCACTCCCCGATCTTCGAGAAGATCGAGCTCGTCACCCGCGGTGACGTGCGCCGCGCCAAGCTGTACTACCTCCGTGAGCTCCGCGGCAAGGCCGCGAAGATCAAGGAGAAGCGCGACAACTGAGGTCCCCTCCGGCGTCCCGGGGTGGCCGGATAGGCTCGCCCCCGATGGACACCGAAGCACCTCACACGCAGCGGGGGGGGGGGGCCCCCCCCCCCGGGGGGGGGGGGGGGGGGGGGGGGGTTTTTTTTTTTTTTTTTTTTTTTTTTTTTTTTTTCCCCCCTCCCCCCCCCCCCCCCCCCCCAACAAAAAAAACGGAGGGAAAAACCCCAAAAAAAAAAAAAAA